>JBDHHA010000009.1:0-93575 GCA_039589615.1 Gemmatimonadota bacterium | reverse complement strand
CGACCGCCGCTCGCTCGCTATCGGACAGATAGATTCGAATCCGTCGAATGCTCTCCCGCGTGCGCGGTACCAACACCTTTTCGAACAGGTTTACGCGCTGGGTGATGCGGCGAACGGCGACTTCGAGGAGCTGGAGCCGCTCCTGTTCGACCTGCATCTGAATCCTCAGCTCCAAGGTCTCCCGCAGTACGCGCACGACCCGGTCCACCCAGTGGGGTCGTCCCAAGAAGCCGTAGTCCCGCACTTCGAGCTCCACCGACTCGAGCGTGGGAAGATGGGTCCCCACAACATTTTCGTCACCCAACGTGACGCGTTCGACACGCACGAGGTCGGTCAGGTCGACCTCGGCGTTGGAAACCATGGGAAGTTGCTCGGCGATGAGCGCGTCGATCGGCCGGAGGGCCTCTTTGGTTCGGGCAAGCGCCGCGGCCGCCTTCGCGCGCTCCGCGAGTAGCTGTTTGCGTTTGAGATCCAACGACGGCAGAAACCGCTCGTACGTCTTGAGCTGCTGAGTCTGTCGGCTGAGGGACGCCTTATTCAGTGCCAGACGTGCCAACGGTCATTTCTCTTGCGGAAAGTACTGCTCGACGAGCGATTGCTTCATCAGGAGCTCGTGTGGCTCGAAACATTCGGCGAGCGTATGCCAGCACAGATCGAGTGCCTCCTCCAGTGGCTGGGACACCTCGATCTTCATGAAGCGCTCGCGGAACAGCCGCCCGAACTTCAGGAGCTTCTGGTCGAACGGGGAGAGCTCAAAGGCCATGGTCTGCTTCTGTTCCGCGTCACGCGCACCCGAGTAGAACCGAATCATGGTGTTCATGATCTGGGAGTGATCCTCTCGAGTGGCCTTGCCGATGACATGCTGTTTCAATCGCGACAGCGAGCCGAACGGATCGAGTACGCCATCGTGCATGTAGTACTGGCCTTCGGTGATGTACCCGGTATTGTCGGGCACCGGGTGGGTCACGTCGTCGCCCGGCATCGTCGTGACGGTGAGCACGGTGACCGAACCCGCACCGCGGAAATCGCAGGCTCTCTCATAGCGCCGGGCAAGCTGGGAGTAGAGGTCCCCCATATAGCCCCTGTTGGACGGGACCTGCTCCATCGAGATGCCGATCTCTTTCAACGCATCCGCATACGCCGTCATGTCCGTCAGTAGGACGAGCACTCGTTTTCCTTCTTCGACGGCAAACTGCTGAGCCACGGCGAGCGCCATGTCTGGAACCAGCACCCGCTCCACGATCGGATCTGATGCCTGGTTGACGAACATTACGGTCCGGGGAAACACACCGGCGTTCTCGAATGTCGTTCGGAAGAAGTGGTAGTCGTCGAAAATCAAACCCAACCCACCGAACACCACCACATCGGCATCCGCTTGAATCCCGACGCGGGCGAGGAAGGGATTGAAGGGCTCACCCGCAACCGAGAAGATCGGGATCTTCTGGCTCTCCACCAAGCTGTTGAAGACGTCGATCATCGGCACATCGGTGCGGATGAGCTTCGATGCCAGCGTGCGCCGCATGGGGTTCACCGACGGTCCGTCGATCTCGAGGTGGGGATCCAGAGACAGCCCGGGCCCGCCATCGATCGGCTCACCGGTACCGCGAAAGACGCGGCCCAGGATGTTTTGCGAGTAGATCACCTGCATGGGATGCCCCAGGAACCGCGTCGTGGCCTTTGTCGATAATCCCTTGGTTCCCGAAAAGACTTGGAGGGACACACGGTTCTGATCGATTTGAATCACCTGGGCCAGAGAGGAGCGTCCGCTCTCCGCCTGGACGACCCCCAAATCTCCCAGGCGCACACTCGGAGCCTCGCCGGTTGGGGTATCCTGGACAGACACCTTGACGATGTCGCCCACGATTTCGAGAACCCGAGAGTAGCTGACCAGAGTCTGACCCATCACCGAATTACCTCCCTAACACCAGGCACGGAGCCATGATACGGCTGCAAGACACATGGGGAAAACAACAGGGCCGGCTTTGAAGACGGGATGAAGGCGATGTTAAAACAGCACCTGCGTATTCCTTATAAGGGGGGCCGACCGATCGGTGGTCAGATTCGGGGGCCTTCCGGTCGATTCCGAGCGAGCAGATCCCGGACCTCGTCGCGGGTCCGGCGCGCCGCACCCGGATCCTGGCCGTCCGTGAACACGGCCATCGTGACCCCCTCCCCCTCCAGGAGGGCCCCGAAAATCACGTGGGAGCGCTCGGCGGAGGACGCGTCGCAGACCAGAGCGCCGCGCCGGCCGGCCTCCCGAACCACCCTCGCATTGAGCCCATTGTCATCCGTCGCAGCCACGACGAGGAATGCCCCGTCGAGGTGCTCCTCCAGAAAGGAGCCCTCCACCCACTGGACCCGACCGTCCTCGATCGGCTCGAGCAGGTCGTCGGCCACGGTCGGTGAGACAATCGTGACGGCAGCGCCCGCCCTTGCCAGTGTCAGCGCCTTCCTCGTCCCCACAGCACCTCCACCGACGATCAGACAGCACTTGCCCTGGACAGCCAATCCTACGGGCAGGAACCGCAACTTGTCCACCTCGTGCCCTCCGAAGGTTCAGCGTCCGGCGCCGACCTGACTTCGCTGGCTTTTGAATCGCGCCGCCGCCCGGATCAGGGAAGGAGCCCACGTCTCCGTCCCCAGCGCGTGCACGTGAGTGTAGGATGCCAGCACGTTGTGCCGGCACAGTCCATCATGGCGCCCGTCGAAACCATACCCCCGGCGGACCTGGAACGCAAAGGTGATGTCTTTCGCGGAAGGAGGCTGTATGCACGTGTAGTGAAACTCGTGCCCGCGGATCGACTCGCCCACGGCGAAGAAGGGGTTCTCGCCCACCACGTCGAGGGCGACGTAGCCGTGTCCCTGCGGCTTGGCGTGGAGGGCAAAGGTGACCGGGAGTGCCCCCACCATGGGAAACTGGCCCTGATCGACTTGGAGGTGCTCGCCCAGATAGACAGCCCCACCACATTCGGCATAAACCGGAAGGCCCGCCTCGACCTTCTTTCGCACCGAGTCACGGAACGAGCTGTTGTCGGCCAAAGCCGTCGCCAGCGTTTCCGGAAACCCTCCCCCGATGTATAGCGCATCGACCTCAGGCAGCTCCGGATCACGAAGCGGAGAGATCTCGACCAGGCTCCCACCCTCCCGGGCAAGGGCCTCGAGGTTCTCCGGATAGTAGAACTGAAACGCCGAATCTCGGCACACGCCGATGCGGACCTTGGAGGGCCCGGCCACGACATCGGGGGTGGGCTCCTCCCCGTACGTGCCCAGCACCGGTGCCTGCCGCGCCAAATCCCACAGAACCTCCAAATCCAGATGGTCCTCCACCACGCCGGCGGCTTGCTCTATGGCCCGGTCCACCTGGTCGTGCTCATCGGGTGGGACGAGACCGAGGTGCCTCTCGGCAAAGAGCAGGTCAGCGATTCGTGGGACCGCGCCCAGTACGGGCAAGCCACAGCTGTGCTCTATCGCCTCCCGCAACACGAGCTCGTGCCGGGGACCTCCCGTCCGGTTCAGCACAACACCGCGAATGGGAACCTGCGGATCGAGCTTTTGGCACCCCAAGACCACCGCGGCAACGGTGCGGGTGGCTTTGGCGCAATCCACGGCCAGGATGACCGGCGTGTGGAGAAGCTTCGCCAACTCGGCCGCACTGCAGGTACCCCGGGCGTCCATACCGTCGAATAGACCACGGTTCCCCTCAATGATGGCCACATCGGCTCCGCTGGCCGAGCCGGCGAAGGATCCCACGATGGTCTGCGGCGACATGAGGAAGAGATCGAGGTTGCGGCACGGCGCTTCCGCCGCGTGCGACAGCCAGGCCGCATCGATGTAGTCGGGACCTTTCTTGTAGGGCGCCACCGAATGTCCCCGCTTCCGCCACGCCGCTGCCAGACCGGCGGAGAGGAGCGTCTTGCCGCTCCCCCCACAGATGCCGGCGATGAGAATCCGCGGGACGCTCACGACGTCACTTCATCTCGATGAACCCACAGGGACAGATCTCCGCACACTTCTCGCAGCCCGTGCAGTTCTGCATCTTGAAGGGGTAGAGCCGGCCCTTCTCCAACGGCTTGTCGATGGCCTGGTCCTGGCAGTACAGCCAGCACTTTTCGCAATCGAAGCAATAGCCACAGCTCATGCAGCGCTCGGCTTCCACAACAGCCTGATCGCGGGTGAATCCCAGGTTGACCTCCAGGTCGAGGTCGCCCATCCGCTCGTCCAGTCCGACGGCGGTGGGCTCTCCCCGCTCCATCTTCTTGTAGTGATCCAGAAGCATCTTGTCCGTTCGGATCACTGGCATGCCGTTGGCTTCGGCAGCTTGGCTCAGGAATCGCCGCTCGATCGCCTCGGCGGCCCGACGGCCGTGGCCGACTGCCGTGGTCACGAGATCCAGCTGCGTGACATCGCCACCCGCCCACACGCCTTCGAGCTTGGTAGCCCCCTCCTCGTCGACGCGGATCCAATCCTTCCCCTCGATCAGGGACTCGAAGCCCTGGAAGTCAGGCTCCTGGCTGATGGCGGAGATGATCGCACTCGCAGGAATCTCGAATTCCGACCCCTCGATCGGCACCGGACGACGCCGACCCGATGCGTCCGGTTCGCCCAGTTCCATGCGGATGCACCGCATGGCGGTCACCAAGTCGCCTTCCTTCTTGAAACCAGTCGGTGCAGCGAGAAACTCGATCTTGATGCCCTCATTGATCGCTTCCTCGATCTCTTCCGCGATGGCCGGCATCTCCTTGACGGTCCGGCGATAGAGGATGGTGACGTTGGCGCCGAGACGCTTGCAGATCCGCGCCGCGTCGATGGCCGTATCGCCGCCACCCACCACGATCACCACGACGTCCTTGCCCAGATCGAGCTTCTCCCCGTGGTGGAACCGGTTGAGGAAGTCGACGCCGGAGAACACGTTGGGAGCCTCCTCTCCCTCCACACCGAGCACCACGCCCTGCTGTGCTCCGAGGGCCACGTACACGGCATCGTGGGACTGGCGCAACTCCTCCAAGCTCACATCGACGCCGATCTTCATGTCGCACTTCAACTCCACGCCCACATCCAAGATGTTTTGGATTTCGGCATCGAGCACCGACTCGGGGAGGCGATAGCCGGGAATCCCCCAACGCAGCATGCCGCCGGCCTTGTTCGCCGCCTCGAAGACGGTGACACCGTACCCCCGACGGGCCATCTGATAGGCACAGGAGAGCCCGCTGGGGCCACCACCCACTACGGCAATCTTCTCTGACCGCGCCTCTTCACTGAGTTTCCTCAGCTTGAGACCCTTCTCGATCCCGAAATCCCCAATGGCCCGCTCGACCTTGTTGATGCTGACCGCACCCTCCAGCTCCTTCCGATTGCACTCGGTCTCGCACGGTGCGGGACATACCCGTCCACAAATCGCCGGAAACGGGCTGGTGTCCGTATAGATCTCCCAGGCTTCCTGAAACGCTTGGTCCAGCGGTTTCTCCAGTCGCTCCGCTTGCGCAATAGTCGTCAAGAATTCTCGAATCCGATTGCCGCTGGGACACGTATCCTGGCACGGGGGCTTCTTCTCCACATGTTGTGGCCGCAGCGGAGATTGATCGCGCCCCCCACCCGAGAAGCTCCGAGTACCGAATTTCTTCTTCTTTTTCTTTATCTTCTTCACAGGCACAAGTCACCTCGCGCGACACGTGGTTAGCCTACTGCCGTACTTGCACGACCTCCCGGATCTCCCGATCCGGGAGGTTCACTTGCTACCGCTCACTGTTTCGGGTCTGCTCAGCTTGGACTCGCGCCCTCGGCAGCCCCCTCCTTGTGCGGAATCTCAATGAAGCTGCCGCCGAAATACGTGTACACACACCGCCCCGAGTCCATCAGAATCCGGATGGCAGCTTTGCAGAGCTTCTTGTCGCACTCCCCCTCACCAAACTTCTGGATCATCGCCTTGGTCAAATCACCAGCCTTGAACTTCTTCCTGCCCTGATACTCCTTGACCAAGTCGAACATGGCGTCCGCGACTTCGGTGGTCGAAACGGCCATAGTCCACCTCCTAATGTCTGAGCTGTGCGGACCGCTTATAGGTCAGCCCTGCGTTCTTAAAGTCGTCGATGTGTTCCTTGCTGAACTCGATACCCGTCATCTCGAAGAACCGCGGCCACCCGATGCGATCGATGAACTCGCCCATCCGCTCGAATTTCCGCGCATTCTTCACCCATACCTCCACGATGTTCCGGACGGCCTGTACCACCTCCGGCCACCGCGGCGGGTTGTTATCGATATAGGGAATCGCCAGTTTCGAGAACGTCGGCTCTGTCCTCGCGTTCGACACCTTGCCGCCGACCCAGATCGATACGCCGTCGTTCAGCGGATCCGCCATGGGCAGCGCAGGACAGACCGAGAAGCAGTTCGCGCAGAACATGCAGTTCTCATCCTCGATCTCCACAGACGGCTCGCCGTCGACCTGGGTTGGCCTAATCGCCGCCGTCGGACACGATGCCACCACGTTGGGTATCTCACACACCTTGTTCAGACCGCCCTGCACCTTGGGGGGCCTCCGGTGGATACCCAAAATGGCGATGTCCGAGCAGTGCACCGCCCCGCACATGTTGAGGCAGCAGGCCAACGCGATGCGCAGCTTGCCGGGCACTTCCGTTTCGGCAAAATACTCGTACAGGTCGTCCATGACGGCCTTGACGATTCCTGAGGCATCCGTCGCCGCCGAGTGGCAGTGTACCCATCCCTGGGTGTGCACGATGTTCGAGATCGCATTGCCGATCCCCCCCACAGGATGACCCAGCTTTGTGAGATCCGCGATGAGCGGATCGATCTTCGCGTCATCCGTGAGCAGGAATTCCACGTTGTTCCTACTAGTGAACCGCAGGAAGCCGTCACAGTACTTGTCCGCCAGGTCGGCAAAGTCGCGAATGCGATTGATGCCGAGCAACCGCGGCGACGCCGCCCGTACCGTAAACAGCTTGTCGCCGGACTCTCCGACATGCACCATGACGCCGGGCTTTACCAACTCGTGGTATCGCCACTTCCCGTAGTTCGCCTTGATGACGGGGGGCAGCATCTTCTCATAGTGCGGAGGCCCGATGTCCGTCTTTCTCTCCGTTACTGTTGTCATCGAATATCTCCCGCAAGTAGCTATTGTCGTAGTAATCCGGTCACCCTACTCGTTTTCCTCTTCCTCGTCGCCTTCCTCGTAATACTCCTCATAGAAGACGTAAGGATTCTCCCTCGGGTGTGCGATCATCTGCGGGATCGGGTCCACCTCAATGGCCTCGAGGAAATTGCCTAGCCCAACCCGCTGCATCAGCTCGCCGGTCCGCTCCCGATTCTTGCCATGCTCACCCCAGAAGTCCCAGATCCGCTCAATCAAGTCCTTCAATTCCTCGTAGGGCGGCTCCAGTTTCATGAACGGCACGATGACGGACGACAGCAGCGCGCCATCGACGATCGGCGCCTTGGCACCCAGCATGATCGTGGCCCCTCGGTCCTTACCCGGTCGGAGGGCCTTTGGCATCGCATTGATGCAGTGCATGCACTTCACACAGTTGGCATCGTCGATCGCCAGCTCGTCACCATCCCACTCGATGCACTTGGTCGGGCAGTTGTTGCAGACATCTTTTTGGATATCCAAGCCCGCTGCGGCCGCGGCCTTGACCTCAGCCTGATCGACCTGGATTTCGTCCCGCCACGTTCCGATGATGGACATGTCCGCCCGTGCCACAGAGGCGACGCAGTCGTTGGGACATCCCGCGCACTTGATCTTGAATTTGTACGGGAATGCCGGACGGTGAAGCTCGTCCTGGAAGTGCTGCGTGAGGTCGTTCGTGATGTTGAGCGTGTCGTAGCAGGCCCACTCACACCGCGCCGGACCGACACAGCAGCTGGGCGTCCGCATATCCGACCCCGACCCACCGAGGTCGAACTCGGCGTCCGTCAGCTCCTTGAACGTGGGCTCCAGCTCGTCCGTCGTGGTCCCCAGCAGAATGATGTCGCCGGTGGAGCCGTGCATGTTGGTGAGACCGGAACCGTGGCGCTCCCAGATGTCGCAGATGGTCCTCAGTGAATCCGACGTGTAGAACCATCCACTGGGCATATTGACACGGAGTGTGTGGAAGTGGGCGATATTGGGATAATCCTCCGGTAGATCGCTGTAGCGCCCGATGACGCCGCCGCCGTATCCCATGACACCCACGATGCCGCCGTGTTTCCAGTGCCCCATCCTTTCCCCGTAGGACCGCTCCAACAAGCCCAACAGGTCCTTACACATGTCCTTGTCCTTGGCCGCGTCCTTGATTTGTGTGACGAAACTCGGCCAAGGCCCTTTCTCGAGTTCATCGAGCAACGGCGTTTTCCCGTTACCACCTGAATCTGCCATCATTATCTCCTTTCGGACTGGAATGACGGTGTTGCCACTTCCAGCCTTTCCCTGACACTCAGCACGATCTTGTACATCACGGTCAAAATCAAAAATCCAATGGCGTAGACACCCACCGTTATGGCGATTTCCGGCGCCGTTGGGGCATACTCCGTAATCGCACCGAGCGGCGACGGGATGAAGCCCGCCACCACCAGTGCGACCCCTTTTTCGATCCAGATTGCGACTATCACTGCAACGCAGAGCATCGCGAGCCAACGCTCATTCCTGCGCACCTTGGGCATCAGCAACAGCACTACGCACACGAGCGTCAGCACCTGGCCAAACCACACCCACGGCACGAGTGCTGCATTTCCGTGGAGTCCCAGGAACAGATACTCGAACGCGTGGAGGTGGTGAGGCATGTCGCTGTAGATTCCCGTGAACAACTCAACCAACACGAAGAACACATTGATCACCATGGCGTAGGCCACGATGGTCACCAGTTTCTGAATTGCCTCCCTGCCCGCGTCGAAGGTCGTAAACCGCCGGAGAATGAGGGCAAGCAGGATGAGCAGGCTCGGGCCCGACGCAAAGGCGGACGCCAAGAATCGCGGTGCGAGGATCGCAGTCATCCAAAACGGCCTTGCCTCCAAACCGGCATACAGGAACGCCGTCACCGTATGAATGCTCACCGCCCACGGGATCGAGAGTAGCACCAGAGGCTTGATCCACTTCGGCGCCGGGGCCCCCTTCCGCTCGGCATCGAAGGTCCACACACCGATCACCAGATTCAGCGCGAGGTATCCCCCCAACACCAGAAAGTCCCAGAACATCACGGAGTTGAGAGTAGGGTGCAGCATCACGTTCATGACCCGTCGGGGCTGGCCCATATCGACGAAGACGAACAGCATGCACATGATCACCGCCGACACCGCCAGGAATTCTCCCAGGATCACCATCCTGCCAAAGGCTTTGTAGTCGTGCAGGTAATACGGCAGCACGACCATCACGGCCGATGCCGCGACACCGACCAAGAAAGTGAATTGGGCGATATACAGACCCCATGTGACGTCCCGGTTCATACCGGTGACCTGAAGGCCCTCGGTCAGCTGCCGGCCGTACGCTACCAATCCCACCATGATGAGTAGCGTCCATATTCCAACGAGAATCCAGTATCGCTTGCCCCCGCGGAATGCGTCCTGCAGCATATCGTCTACCTTTCGACTTTCTGAGTGCTCATCGGTACCTACACGACGTAAAACACATTGGGTTCGGTCCCGAGGCTGACCCGCCGCGAGATGGTGTGCCGCTCGCGAAGGATCCGACTCACCTCCGATGCCGGATCCGTGGCATCACCGAACGTCAGCGCTCCCGCACCTCCGGGCACGTCATTGACGGCCTCCACACACGCCGGGACGCGCCCATCGCGGAGTCTCTCGGCACAGAAGTTGCATTTTTCCACAACACCCTTGGATCGGGTCGGGTAGTCGGACGGGAATTCTCCGTTTGCGTCCTGCTCGAGGTAGTCGCGCGGATCCTTCCAGTTGAAGCTCCGGGCACCGTACGGACACGCCGCAATGCAGTAACGGCACCCAATGCACCGGTGCATGTCCATCATCACGATGCCGTCCGTATCCCGCTTCCAGGTGGCGCCCGTGGGACACACTCTCACACACGGCGGGTTCGTGCAGTGGTTGCAGAGCACCAGCACCGGCATCTCTCTTCTTGCAGCCGCCGTGTGCACGTGAACCTGATCGGGAAACACACGCTGGTATTCCTCACTCCAGATCCACTTGACCTCGTCGCCCGGATCGGGAATATCCGGCACATTGTGCTCGCGGTGGCACGCTTCGGTGCAGACGCGACGCACCTCCTCCTCCAGACACCGCTGGATGTCCACCACCATCGCCCACTGGCTCGACGATTCCGTCTGGGCCTCCTCCTCCTGCCCCGAGGCGTTACACGCCGCGTTCAACAGTGGGAAGCCGCATCCTACACCCAGCGCGGCACACCCAGCCTCCTTCAGGAATTTGCGTCTGCTCTCATCCATGGTCAGCTTCCCCCACCCTCCACATGACAGTCCCAGCACCGGGGCTCTACATTCGCGTAGTCGTGGCACGCCGTGCAGAACGTGTCGCGGTTGTTATGACACGAAAGGCACGTGCCGGTGAGGCTCATGACGTGGGTCTCTCCAGAGGTCGACGTGTACTCCGTTTCTCCGTTCCGGACCACGGCGTGACGCCATTGGTTCAGAAAGTCCTGGTGCCGATCCCGCATGTATTCCGTGTCTTCGATGCATTGGGATTCGTCTTGAGGCAGCTCCAGCTCGGGACGGGAGATCTCTCCAGTCGCAGCGAGGGCATGCCATATGGGGAATGCCACCAAGACGACGAAGGCCCCAAGGCCGGCAATGACTCTCGATCGGTCAGACATGGCTGGGCGCCATCCTCTCCTCGTCTGCATCCTCGGGTGCTTCCTTGCCCGGGATGGGTTCCAGACGCAGGTTGTGCGTCCTCTCCTTTTCACCGTCGAACACGGTCGCGTTGGCCACCAACTCGCTGATGCCCGTGACCTTGACCCCTGGCGCCCAGTAGTCGCAGACCGTCGTGAGCGTGGCCCGGTCGATGGCACACATCGCGGCGAGTTGATTCACGCCGTGTTGCTCTTGGACATGCCGGACGGCGTTGCCCCTAGGCAGGCCCCCGCGCAACCGAATCTCCATGTTCTCATCCGTTCCCAGCCCCGCACCCCCACCGCAGCAGAAGGTCTGTTCGCGAATCGTGTTCTCCGGCATTTCGACGAAGTGGTTACAGACGTTCTTGATGACGTATCGCGGCTCTTCCAGGATGCCCATCGCTCGGGCCGGGTTACAGGAATCGTGGAGCGTCACCCGGATATGGTCGTTCCTGGACGGATCGAGCTCGAGCTTGCCATGCCGGATGACGTCCGAGAGGAACTCCATGATGTGGATCATCTTGGTCGAGCCGGCATTCTCAAAGACCGTACCGGTCACCGGCGACTTGGGCACTTCCAGGAAGTCCGCGGGTCCGTTCATGGTGTCCATGTATTGATGGAGCACCCGCCACATGTGCCCGCACTCGCCGCCGAGTATCCACTTGACGCCGAGGCGCTTGGCCTCGGTGTAGATCTTGGCATTGAGGCGCTTCATCATCTCGTGCGACGTGAACAGGCCGAAGTTCCCCCCGTCGGAGGCGTAGGTGCTCCAGGTGTAGTCGATTCCCAGTTGGTGGAACAGGAGCATGTACGACATGCACGTGTAGATGCCGGGGTCCGCGACGAAATCACCGGAGGGCGTGACGAACAGGATCTCGGCGCCCTTCTTGTTGATGGGAATGTCGACTTTGATGCCTGTCGCCTCCTCGATGTCTTCCGCCATGAACTCGAGGGTATCGACCAACCCGTGGGGCTGGATTCCCAAGTGATTTCCCAGCCTAAAGCAGTTGGCCACCGGCTCGATGACCCAATTGACGTAGAGCCCCAGGAGGCCGAGGAGCTCTCTCCCCATCATGGTGATCTCGGCCGTGTCGATGCCAAACGGACAGAAGACCGAGCAGCGGCGGCACTCCGTGCACTGGAAGAAGTAGTAGAACCACTCCTTGATGACGTCGGGTGTGAGTTCCCGCCCGCCCGCCAACTTGCCGAACACCTTACCCAGCGCCGTGAAGTCCTTGCGATAGATCGATCGCAAGAGCTCCGCCCGCAGCACCGGCATGTTCTTGGGATCGCCACTACCGATGAAGAAGTGGCACTTGTCCGCACATGCCCCGCACCGCACACACGTGTCCATGAAGAGCTTGAAGCTGCGATACCGGCTCAGCCGCTCCGCCATCCCGTCGAGAACGGTCTGCTTCCACCCGTCAGGAAGCTTCCAATCGTCGTCGGTGACCGCCCATTCTCTCGGATTGGGCAAATCCAGCACTTTGAGGTTCTTGCCCTTTCCCGGATAGATGAACGTTCCCGGCCTGACATCCACAGGGGTGTCCATCCACGGCGTCTCAGGGGGACGCCGGTCGATATTGAGGAGGTCTTCCTGCTTGTAAAAGTCCATTTCGTCCGGTTTCGGCATTGTTATTGCCTTTCGACCGGAATGCCGGCAGTTATCATCTTTTGCCTCAACTCGTCCTCATACTCCTCGTAGGGGTGCACCTTGACCGGATAGTCCCACGGATTGATGTGTCGCACCCTCCGGTTGTTGTTTGCCAAGTTCCGCGTCGGACTCATGAAGACGCCCGCCATGTGAACCAGCTTGCTGAACGGGAAGTAGCCCACCAACACGGAAACCAGAAACAGGTGTCCGTAGAAGACGGCGCCAATCGACTCCGGGACCACCGGGGCGAAGTGAGTCAATCCCAACACCAACTCCTTGATCCCCACCACGTCGGTTTTCGCCAGGTGCCGGACCACAAACCCACTGATGCCGATTCCCAATAAGAGAAACAGCGGGAAGTAGTCTCCGATGAGAGAGATGTACCGGATCTGGGCCGATCCCACCCTCCGCCACAGGAGGTATGCCAGAGCGACCAGGAAGACCACCGACGTGGCAAAAACCACCGGCAGTCCGACCTCCATGAACCCGTCCGTCTTCTCGATAAACGTGACGACGGCCGGAACCGGGTTCGTCATGAGACGGAGATGTCTGATGAGTACGATCAAAAGCGACCAGTGCATCGCCATGGCCGCGATCCAGAGCGAAAGGTCCGTCCCGTAGACCAACCTCTTGCCCTCGACCATTTCCGACTTCGTATTTCTCAGCAGCGAGCGGAAGAACAACACCTCCAGTGCCATCCTCCCGAGGACGGTCCACATGTTGTGGGGGTTCTCCAGCTTGTCCTGCTTGATCCAGGGCAAGGACTTTTGCTGCCCGCACGTGGTCGGGATCCGGAACGGTACGGGGACGTTGGCCCACGCCATCACTCGGTACACGACACCGCCCAAGAACAGGGCGAACGCCAGATAGGGCAAGACCACTCCGAACACCACCCCCATCCCAGGCGCTGCACCGAGCAGCCCCACCACAAAGAGCCCCCCAACTGCTACCAACGGGACCAACATCTTCATTGGAATCCCTCCCCTGACCCGGCGCGCTGGTTCAGCCGTTCCACCACCCACGACACCCGGCGTTTCATCTCGTTGACACGGAGTTCGTAGATCTGTTCCCGGTGTTGCACGAAGAGGTCAAAGGCGAGCAGAGCTACCCGGTCGACGTCCTGCTCGAGCTCGGCTAGTTCCGCCGATGACTCCGGATCCTGCGGCAGTTCCGCCAGTTCGGCGCGGATGGCACTCTTCAGCCGGAACACGACCCCCACCGCTTCCGAGGGCGCAAACTGTTGAACCGCTCTGACCTTGATCATCTCGTTCAGGTGGTGTCGGAGGGCGTCTTCGTCCAGCGTGCCGCTGAGGAGCGACTCGACGATCCCACTGGTGCCCATTCTCATGGCATGCCCCACCGGGTTGGCAAACGGATCCTGCTCTCGCCGGAACGCCTCAGCGCCCTTGTCGGGATACGTGTCCAGCACCTCGTCGAGCCAACGCTCGACGAGGGCATCCTTGCGGCTCCGCAACTGCTCCCGCATCCTCATCGCCCGATCTTCCACCCGATCGACATGTATCAGACGCAACCGGTTGGCTTCGGCAACCCGGCGACTTTGCAGGCCCCCTTGGCGGGTCCACTGGGATACAGGTCGTAGATTTCCTTCAACTTGAAGCCAGTCGACTTGCAGAGCTTCCGGATCATCGGCGCCATGCTGAACTCGAGGTAGTAGTCCCTGAGATATTTGACCACCTTCCAGTGATCCTCCGTCATCTCGTCCACACCTTCGGTCTTGGCAAGATCGGCGGCGACAGCCTCATCCCAGGCGTCCGGATCTTGAATGAATCCATCCTCATCGATGTCGATCAGCTTTCCACCAAATTCCTTCTGTTCCATCGGATATCTCCGTGTTCGAGCCAATGCCGGGCGTTCACGGTTCGGCACAGGGCTGGTTGTGTTCTACACGATGTCTATGTCCACATTGGGCGGATCCATGAGCGTCTCGTGGACCAAACACTTCTCGGCCAAACGTCTGACCACTTCCAGTTGACGCTCTGGAACGCCCGACGGCAGCTCCAGATCGACGACGATGTCCCTCACCCTTTTTGGCTGGTCCGCGAGACTCAGGGTGAGGTCAACCCTGACATCGCCGTCGTTATATCCGTGTCTATCGCAAAACCCTTGAACCATCATTGCCACGCACGCCCCGAGGGACCCAGCGAGGAGTTCGGCCGGCGAGGGTCCCGCGTCTCGACCGCCGTCTCCCTCCGACATGTCACAGGTGACCTCGTGCCCGCGCACGCTGATCTTGAACTCCAGGCCATCTGTTCTGTCGACCGCAATGAGATCCATGTCTCACTCACTTCTTCTTGACTTCTCCCGTCGCCGCCTGGTGCAGCTTGATCTCGACCTTCTCGTCGAGACTGGAGTAGTACTCCTTCAGGATGGCCACCACTTCGGGACGGCTGAAATCTTCCGGCGGATCTCCGCCTTCCGACAACGTCTTGCGGAGCACGGTCCCGCTCAGCATCAAGCGGTCGTCCTTGCCGTGCGGACAGGTCTTCATGGACGCCATGCCGCGACACTTGAAGCAGTAGAACGTCCAATCGATCTTTAGTGGTTGCGTCTCGAGCGCCCCCTCGGGGATCTCGTGGAAGATCTCCTGGGCGTCGAACGGCCCGTAGTAGCTCCCCACACCCGCGTGGTCTCGGCCCACGATCAGGTGGCTGCAGCCGTAGTTCTGGCGGAACACGGCATGGAGCAAGGCCTCCCGAGGACCGGCGTACCGCATGTCCAGGGGATATCCGCCTTGGATGACCGAGTTCTCGAGGAAATAGTTGTCCACGAGGGCATCGATGCACTTGACGCGGACGTCAGCCGGGATGTCACCGGGCTTCAGCTTGCCCACCAGCTGATGAATGAAGAGGCCATCGAGGGTCTCCAGCGCGATCTTCGCCAGATACTCGTGGGAGCGATGCATCGGATTCCGGAGCTGCAGGGCGGCCACGGTCCGCCATCCCTTGTCGGTGAACATCTTCCGGGATTCAGCCGGACGCATGTAGACGTCCCCGAACTCCTTCGGGAAGTAGCTCTCGCTGAGCACCTTGATGGTCCCGCCGAGATTCACCTCTTTCTGGCCCATTACCATGGCCACGCCGGGATGCTCATCGTCGGTCGTGCGGAAGACCTCCTTGCACTCCAGTTCCTTGTCGATGGTGTATTTGTCCGTCACCATCATGGTGGCCATGTCGGTGCCGGTTTCCTCATCGACCAGGGTGACCTCCTTGCCTTCTTGGATGGCGTTGGCGTCGTCCTTGCTGGCTGATACCGTCACCGGAATCGGCCAGAACGTACCGTCCGCCATCTTCATCTCGGTGCAGACGCCCTTCCAATCTTCGGATCCCATGAATCCGTCCAACGGCGTGAACCCGCCGATGCCCATCATGATGGTGTCGCCCATCTCACGGGAGGTGATGGGAATCTTCTTGAGAACCTCTGCCCTTGCCTGCTCCTCCTTCAGCTCTTTCCCCTGCAACAGCAGTGGCTTGAGCTCCTTGTCTTTGCCATGCGGCCTGACCAGCTGATCCATTTTTGTTACCTCGATCAAGTTTGAGACACGTACGCTCTATCGTTCTAATCGCTGTTGACGGTCTGACCCCCTGACTCCGCGACGCGCATTGACGTCGCTGCCCCTGCCTCGAGCAGGCGCACCTCCCGAGTTCGGCCCGAACGCTCCGCGTAGACCAAAGCAGTGGTCCGGTATACGATGTGGGCGAACTTCGAATACGGCAGATAGACCAGCAGCCCGAACACCAACACCAGGTGCACGAAATAGACGCTGTACGCCGTGTACAGGGGAACTGCAGCCCCCGTGGGTTCGGCGATGAGCCTGAGGATCTCCGTCACCGCGCCCGTCACGCCCACGGCGAGCAGCAGCCAGACGAAGATCCAGTCGAACGACGTGCTCCCGCCGTCCTCGGCCTGCCGCCGTATGCGGTCGCGTATCGCTCGGTAGCACCCAACGATCAGCAACACTGCTCCGACATTTGCCAGGATTTTGATTGGATGCATCATTCCAAAGGGATACATCGAATCGATCCCGAAGAAGCGTGGGTTGATGTACATGTCGATCACGGCCCATACGGTGGTGGCAAAGAGCGCCAGAAATCCGTAAAACGCCAAGATGTGCGCCCACCGGCGGGGGGCCTCGGTGCCACATTTGCCGAACTTGGCGTGGCTGAAGATGGACTGCACCGTGCGCATGACACTCGGAACGAATCCCACCATGTTATCGCTCTGGTCCGCCAGGAGATCCGCTTTCGCCATGGCCCGCCAGAACCGCATCACCCCGACCACCGCCCCCAGGAATGCCAGGCCCGTGAAAAAAGTGAACAAGCCGATGAGTAGCCAGTGGGGCACCATTTCGGCGTAGAACCCGTGCGGCGGGCCGAACGCAAACGCCTGTTCCAGCGTAGGTCTCGCCACGAGGGCGACAGCCAACAGGATGACCGGAATGAGAATCAGCAGTGGGAGGCGTTTGATCTGGTTCACCCACACACCGAGAAAGTGGGGGACCGCATAGTGTTTCACCGCTTGCTCGCGGACCGCGGCCAGGACATCACCGGGGCGCGCTCCCCGGGGGCACTTCGTAGAGCAATCGTTGCACTGGTAGCACCGCCATATGTCCGGATCGGCAAAGAGCTTGTCTTTGAGCCCCCACTGGGCCCAGGCCATCTCCTTGCGGGGAAATGGCGTCCTACTAGTGGACAGCTCGCACACCACCGAGCAGGTGGCGCACTGAAAGCACTTCTTCAGATCGCCCCCGCCGGACGTGACAATGCTCTCGACGAATTTCCGGTCGGGCTTCAGTAGTAGAGATTCCGTCATGCCAATACTCTCCTAGAATCCCTTGAACGGGTTCATGCCGATCTCCTCGATCTCCTCGGCGAACTCGTTGATGATCTGTGGCAGTTTGTCCCAATCCGTGATCGGGAGTTGCTCGAGTCGCACGCGCTCCTCTTCCAACGCGAGTTGCTTGAGCTTCTCCCTGATATTGTCGCTCCTCGTGCCCATCAACTCACTGCCGCGAATGAAGTGGCATTGGTAGTCGTCACCCGACTTGCAGCCGATCAACAGGATGCCGTCGAACCCTCGAGAGAGCGCGTCGGCGACCCATACGATGTTGACCGAGCCCAGACACCTGACCGGAATGAAGCGGATGTAGGCACTGTGCTGGATGCGTTTGAGCCCCGCGGTGTCCAACGCCGGATATGCGTCGTTCTCACACAGGAGGCCGAGCAATCGAGGCTTCTCCTCGAACTCGTCGGGGATTTCCACGGACTTGATCATCGACGAGACAATCTCGACGGAATAATCTTTGAACGAGATGATCCGCTCGGGACACGCCCCCATGCAGATGCCGCAACGCCGGCATCTAGTGGGATTGGGTTGAGGCGTTCCCTTCACGTCCTCGTTGAGTGTTCCAAAGGGACATTCCTCCGTGCAACGCTTGCACTGCGTGCACCGCTGCAGGAAGAATTCGGGGTACGACGTGTCTCCCCACCGCGGGTGCACCGCCGCCCCACGACTAAGCAAATCCACGCTCTGGATCGCCTTCAACGCCGCACCGGCTCCGTCTTCCCTGCTCGCCTGAGAATCATTTGGCGCTCGCACACACCCCGCTGCGTAGATGCCGGTTCGGCGGGTCTCGTATGGGAAGCAAATGAAGTGGGAATCGGGAAAGTCGTACTTGAATCCCGGTAAATCCGGTCCTTGGCGGTAGTCGAGGTTGAGGATGGCCGTTCCCTCGAGGTGGGCCAAGTCCTCAACGGTTTGCTTGGCAGCGTCCAACTGCCCGCCGGCCTCGCCTTTCTCCACCACCGCCTTGGCATCGGCATAGCGTCGCAGGCCTTCGCCGTCGGCCGCCACGGGTACCATCCCGGTGGCCAGCACCACGAGATCCGCCTCGACCTGGATCTTTCCGCCAAGCAGCGTGTCCTCGGCCTCGACCAGAAGGTTGTGGTCACCCGACTCCTCCACACCGACCACATTGGCCTTCGTGAAGAAGATCCCTGTGTCCTCCTGCGCTCTCCGATAGAAATCCTCGTACTGACCCGGCGACCTGATGTCCTTGTAGAGGACATATGCTTCGCTCTCGGCGTCGAATTCCCGCGCCAGCAACGCCTGCTTGATCGAGACGCGGCAACACACCCCCGAGCAGTACGGTAGGTGTTCCTGGTCCCGGGAACCGGCGCATTGGACGAAGGCGATGCGCCGCGCGGCCTTGCCGTCACTCGGGCGCTTGATCTCACCCAACGCAATCAGCTCCTCCATTTGCACGTTGGTGATCACGTTGGGACATCGCCCGTATCCGAGGTGGTCCAGCCTGGAGGCGTCGTACGGCTTCCATCCCGTAGCCTGCACGATGGCGCCGGCACGACACGCGGTCGTGGTTCCATTCGATCGCAACGACACATCGAACTGACCCGGCTGGCCGGAGATTCCTTCGATGGTGGTCCCAGTGTGGACGGTGATCCGGTCGTGGCCTTCCACCTCGGTGATGCGGTCGGCAACGGGAATCGGCTGCGGGTCTCGATATGGCGAGCGATGGGGGAACGTCTTGGCGAACTTCGCCGACCAGCCCCCCAACTCGGCCTCCTTCTCCACCAACACAACGTCGTACCCTGCCCCGGCGGCATTCACTGCGGCCTCCATGCCGGTCACACCACCCCCGACCACCAGAATGGTCTTGTCGATTTCCTCCTCAAAGGGTTCCGGAAGCTCCGCCTTCTGCGCCCGCACGATTCCCATGCGCAGATAGTCTGCGGCAAGCATCTGGGTGTCTTCGTCGTTGGGCTCATGGCTCCACACCACGTGTTCCCGCAAGTTGACGCGTTCCACCTGACAGCCCTCGAAGGCAAACGCGTCGGGCATGAACCGAGGTGAGCAGCCCGCCACAACCACCGCATTGGCGCCGCCCTCGATATCCTGGGTGATGAGCTCGCGGCCCGCCTCACCGCAGAGGCACTCGTGATCACGGCACAGGGCGGCGTCGCACTCGTCGGTGGCGACCGTACTCAGTGCCTCGACATCCAGCGAGCTCCCGATATCGCAGCCCTGGCATATGTACACGGCTACTTTCTTATCCACGTCCTCACTCCACGCAGCTGTGCAAGGCCTTCATGGCGGCGCCCGTGGCGTCACGGACGGAAGCGCCCACATCCACGGGTCGCTTCGCACAACCGGCGGCCAACAAACCACCGCTCGGTTGTTCGTCTGCCAGAAATCCATGCTCGTCGAATTCCAAACCGCCCTGAACGTCCGCCCCCCCCACTCCGGCCGGGACGAGCCCCGTGGCCAACACGACCAGGTCGACCTGCTGGGTCACCCGTTCACCGGAGAGGGTATCCTCGGCCTCCACCTCGAGATTGCCGGCAGTGTCAACCTCCGAGATCCTCGCGACCTTGCCTTTGATGAGCGTCAGTTTCTCGTCCTGCTGGCTCGCGGCGTAAAAGTCCTCCAGTCGCCCCGGAGCCCGTATATCGATGTAAAAGACCGAGATCTCGGCGTCGGGGTATTGCTCCCGCACGTAGCGCGCCTGCTTGAGTGATCCGAGGCAGCACACTCCCGAGCAGTGTTTCAGGTAGTTCTCGTCACGTGAACCGGCGCATTGCACGAACGCAACCCGCTCCACGCCCTTCCCGTCGGACGGCCGTTGGATCTTGCCTCCAGTAGGACCACCGGGGGATGCCAGGCGCTCCATCATCAGATTCGTGATCACGTTTTGGTGCGTCCCGAATCCCAGGCCCTCGATCTTCCTCGCGTCGTACGGATCCCACCCGGTTGCCCAGATCACCGCTTGCACATCCAATTCGACCGTTTTGGGCTTCATGTCGATGTCGATAGCGTCGTACGGACACGCAGAGACACACTTCCCACAGCTCGACCCCGGACATGCGTTGGCGTCAATCACAAACACGGGTGGATGAGCCATCTGGAACGGGAGGTAGATGGCCTTGGTACTCGCCATCCCGCAGTTGAACTCGTCCCCACGCTCCTCAGGGCACACATCCACACAAGCACCGCACGCCGTGCATTTGTCGTTCACACCACGCGGGTGCTGCAACACCGTCACCTTATAGGCCCCAACGCCGCCCGTGACCTTCTCGACCTCCGCTAACGTGAGACACTGAATGCGAGGGCTGGTCCTGATCCGGCGCAGGTTGATCTCCAACCCACAAGTCGGAGGACATAGCTTCGGGAAATACTGGTTCATTTGGGCCACCCGTCCGCCCAAGTACGGGTTACGCTCGACCAGCACGACATCGCAACCTGCTTCGGACGCCTCGATGGCCGCCGAGATCCCACTGATCCCGCCGCCCACGACCACGACCTTTCCACGTGTGCCGTTTGTGCTCATCATGCCTTCTCGTTCGCCGTCCCAGCCGGCGCCTGGTTGAACAACTGTTTCTTGTTCATCGACCCCTTGAACGCCTCGGCGACCTCCGGTTTCACCTTCACGGTCGGCTCCCCAAAGAGACTGAACCGCAGCCATAGGAACGCAAACCGCAGTAGCGCGTCGTCGTCGTAGCGCATTTCCTCAACGAACTCCTCGTCCACGTCAAATCGGTCAAGTAGCGTGCTTTCGAACACGAAGGACCGAAACTTGTCGAGGTCGTAACATGCCGTGTACAGCATGTGCATCCTCTCGGGCGCCAACACTCCCTCCTTCTCAAAAAACTCGTGGAGTGTCAGTTCCTTGAATGCCTCGCCCCACTGGTCGTACTCATCGATCCCCTGTCCGTCGAGCCACTCGCCAACGGTCTGCTCATCGGGCTCGTGGTGCCCCTGGCACATCTCTTCCTTGAGCAGGAAGTAGAATCGCTCACCCTGCCAGCCGTCCGGCGTATCCTTTTGCGCCGCCAGGCCCAAGGGGTACATGCGACAAGGCCACGGCCGATCCTCGTAGATCCCGCAACCCTGGTCCTTCAAGAAGGGACACGTCTTCCCCTTTTCGTCATCCAACCGGAGCATGACGATGGGAAATTGCATCTCTTTGTGGACGGGTAGCATGGTGTACTTGTCGAGGAACTCGGTCGAGTTCATCCCCAGCCGCTTCTTCATCCGCAACACATCGTAGGGTGACAGCAGGATATTCACATCACTGCAGCATTGATTGAAGCACGACACGCCGGGATGGCACCGGAACTTCAGACAGTCATCCCGTCCCAGCCTCGGCGCGTCTGCCACGATATCTTCCCCCAACTGCTCGCGGGGTGTCTTTGGGGCTCGGGATCCCTGTTCCTCACTCATGCGTCATCTCCTTCGTCGTCTTCCACAATCCGCTCCCGCGTCGCGGAGTCCGACCACACCGGGATCGACGATGAGCCACCGGTGTTTGGGTTGTATGTGTATCGATACGAGGCCGTTTGACTGAACTGCTCCTTCATCCACTCCCATCCCTCTTTGAAAAACGGACAACCGTCATTGAAGCAGACCAGAAAGAATTCGTCGTCCCACGTAGCGTCTTCCGGGACAAGCCATTTGCTCAGGCGGGATCCACAGTGGGGGCAGGTCTGGCGAATGTCTGCCATCGGATTCCTCGGCAATCGGCGGTCCGTGGGGCCGGTACTGGTCCGGTAGTGGCGGTGAACCGCGTGCCCGCCCCAGGAGATAGGGTGAGTTGAGAGGTGCAGCGAAACGAGACCTTCGGGCGCCCGGCGGCGCCCGAAGATCCCACAAACCCGTAAGCCATTACACCGTGAGGTACTTGACGGGCTTCTTCAACATCGTCCATTCGTCCGCGTCCTTGTCGTACTTGCAGTTGCAGAAAGCAAGCCAGTCGTCTTCCATCTTCGGTTTGTCGGAGCGGAAGTAGTATCCCGGCCAGCGCGTCTCCTCACGGAACAACATCGAGCGCACGTGAGCATCCGCCTGGTACGTACGGTGAACGTTCTCCCAGCAGCGCATCAGTTCGTGCAGGTTCTGCGCCGCCTGGCGATCCGCATCATCCTCGAGGAAGTTCAGCAACTCCTGGCCCTTTTCGAGGAGTTTGTCGCTCGTCTTGAACTGGCTCGACACGCCACCCGCGTACTCGTCCATGATCTTCTGCAGACGGTACATGTACTGCTTCGGACGGATGTAGTTCGGGTTGATGTCGGGGTCGGTCGTCGCACCCTTGTGCTGCTCGAAGGTGTCGAGCGGCTGCAGAATCTTCTCAGTCAACTCGTCGATTTGCGCTTGGTCCACGTTGGGCGCAGCGTTGTTGTCGACGACGAAGGAGATCGCTGCTTTGGCGGCGATGCGTCCCTCTGCGTGCGACCCGGACGAGAACTTGTGACTCGAGGCTCCCGAAGCGTCGCCGGCGGCAAACATGCCCGTCACCGTGGTCATGTTCGGATAACCCCAGAAGTACTCGCTCTTCGTGTCGCCCGTCTGCACGTCTTCCGGACCTGACACCCAGGCACCCGACGCCCCGGAGTGCGACCCGATGAAGTAAGGATCGCAGGCCATGATTTCCGACGCCTTCTTCTCGGGCTCGACGTTCGTTGCGGCCCAGAGAATGGCCTGGGAGATGGTCATGTCGAGGAAGTCCTCCCACGCCTCTGCCTCGAGCTCCTTGAGCTTCTTCTTCGCAGCCTTCTCGTCCGGCGCCTTGTCGGCGATGGCCTTGATGGCATCGGCGGTCTGCATGAAGATCGGGCTCTTCCCTGCCTCCACGTCCATCAACATCAGGTAATTCCGGAGGTTGGCCGGAACCGGCTTCACCTTGCCATAGGGCTGCCAGTTGTCCAGCTCGGGCCGGTTGGTCTGCATGTAGTTCTCGCCCTGTGCGTTGGTCGCAATCGACTTGAACAGGAGGAACCACGCGCCGACGGGACCGTACGCGTCCTTGAAGCGGACAGGGATGAACCGGACTTCCTGGCAGGTCATCTCGGCGCCGCCGTAGATGGTGAAGAAGGCGCTGGCGCCGGAGTTGAACGGGGGGTACCAGGAACGGCCGAACCCCTCACCGGTCGAGCGCGGCTTGAAGACGTGCACGGCGCCACCCATGGCCACGAGCGTGGCCTTGGCCTTGAACACGTACACCTTGTTTTCCCGAACGCTGAATCCGATCGCGCCGACGCACTTGTCGCCGTCCAGGAGCGGGTGCGTGATGAAGACGCGCTCGAAGTACTCGCCGCCGGCCTCCGCCAGGGCGTTCTTCGCGGCCTCCGCCACGATGACCTTGTACGACTCGCCGTTGATCATGAGCTGCCAACGGCCCTCGTGGACATACTTGCCTTCTTTGTCCTTCCAGATCGGCAGGCCCCACTTCTCGAACAGGTGCACCGTCGAATCCACGTGGCGTGCAATGTTGACCACCAGGTCTTCGCGGGTGATCCCCATCAGGTCGTTGCGAACGTAGTCGCAGTAATCCTTCAGCGTGTTGTTCCCGCTGTTGAGGTCCACATATTGATTGATCGCCGAGAGGCCCATCGCGACCGCACCAGAGCGGTCCATGGCCGCCTTGTCGACGACCGTGACCTTCAGCCCGTGCTTCTTGGCCCAGTACGACGCCTCCACGGCTGCACCACATGCAGCCATCCCGCCGCCGCAAATCAGCAGGTCAGTTTCAACCGTTACGGTTTCGAAATCCGCCATTTTTGAAAGTCTCCCTTAAGTCCTTAGCTGAAGAAAACACTGACACTCCACCAGCCGTGCCTGACTACAGCGTCAGGACTTTGTCCATCTTGACGGGGCCGAGCTCGGTGTTCAGACCGTCTGGCTCGCACATCAGGGTTGGGCTCTTGAGGTCCTCATCCCCCGTCGGATACAGGTCGAATGGTTGCGCTTTGCCCTCTTCGACACCTCGGCGAATCGGGAACTTGAAGCGCTTGGGCTTGACGGCCTTGTCGCGGAACTGGACGGTCCACATGATGTCCTCGGTACTGCGCATCGCCGTGACGCTGGCGCCCAGCGGAACGAAGTCGGCGTACCCACGAACCTCGATCGCCTGGGTGGGGCAGATCTTGACGCAGCTGTAGCATTCCCAGCACAGCTGCGGATCCTGGTTGTACGCCTTCACGGTGTCCTTGTCCAACACCATGAGGTCGTTGGGGCAAATGTGCTGGCAGGCGGTCTTATCGAGGGCCTTGCATCCATCACATTTGTCTGGAATCACGAAACTCGGCATGTTCTCTCTCCCTCATTTTGAATCAGATAGGGCAATCCCAGGAGCCTGCCCTCCCGGAACAGGGCGCCCGGAGCTGGGCGGCCCCGATGTAGCCTTTTGTCGGCCAGCCCCACCACCGTCGTCCCGATTCGCGTCCCGTGTGGCTGGCTGCCTGCGTCCCTCAGCGGCCCCGATATCCTCGCGAAGGCCTTATGCGATTTTTGTCACGATTGAAAATATCGTGAGAAATTTTGACAGCCACATGAAGCGTGAATGAGATTTTTATCACGATTGAACGGACCAATCGTGAAAAATATCTCACATACCGGATCTATGCGGGTAAGTGGTTACTGCTTCAGGTGATAGGCGATCTGCGACAGGCCCCTCGAGATGTGCTCGTTGCGCACGACCACGCCCGGAGGAAGGGAGAGGTGGGATGGGGAGAAGTTCCAGATGGCTTCCACACCGGCCGCCACCAATCGCTCGGCGAGCTTTTGGGATTCGCTGGCCGGCGTGGTGAGGATGGCAAGCCGAATCCGGCGCCGCTTAATGAACGACGTCATGCCCTTCATGGGCCGCACCGTCTGGCCGGCAACCGTCGTGCCCACCTTGCGGGGATCGTTGTCGAAGGCGGCGACGACGCGCAGGCCATAGGGCTCGAACCCCCTGTACGCCATGAGGGCGCCCCCGAGATGACCAGTGCCGATCACCACCGCCTCGTACTCCTGGTCGAAGCCCAGGGAGACCCGGACGGCGCGACAGATCTCACAGACGTCGAACCCCACGCGACCGATCCCCAGGAGCCCGATGGCCCCGAGGTCCTTCCGGACCTGCGTCGGGTCGACGTCCAGCGCCTCGGAAATCTGGGCGCTGGTGACTGTCTGCATGCCTGCCCCCGAGTCGGCAAGCCAGCGGTAGTACCGCATCAGCCGTTCGAGGACCAATCTCCTTAGACGTGGCAAAGACCGCCCTCCCAGCAACGGGGTGACGCCCCGGGGCGTTGTGAGATTTTTGTCACTCTTTAGAACCTTGCTCATGTTAGCACCCATCAAAAGTCCGTCAAGGTCCCCGCGCCCGAGCCGAGAACCTTGTACCATTCACTCCATGGTGATCTTTGTCGCACATGGGAGCCGGGACCGGCGCTGGCGCGCCTCGGTGGAGCAGGTCGTCGAATCGATCGAGGCCGAGATCGGCTCGGACCGAGTCCGGCTCGCGTACATGGACTGTGCGCCTCCCACACTCCTCGATGTTGCATCGGAAGCCGTCGGGCTAGGGGTCGACAAGATCCAGGTCCTGCCGCTCTTCCTCGCATCCGAGGGCCACGTGGATCGGGACATTCGCCCGCTGGTCGACGAGGTCGCCCGGGCCCACCCTTCCCTCCAGGTGACCTTGCTGCCACCCATGGGGCAGCAACCCCTGTTTCGCGAATTCCTTTGCCGCATCAGCCTCGAGACGGATGAAGGAGCTTGAAGGGATACTTCCCCGTCCCTTCAGAATCCCCGTCGAGCTTTCAGACATAATGAGTTCCCTCACAGGCTGTTGAGCGGATGCACACCACGTCGAGAACGACTGCGGGGACGGTGTACCTCGTCGGTGCGGGGCCCGGCAATCTCGGCTTGATCACGGTCCGAGGCGTGGAGTGTCTCAAAGAGGCGGACGTGATCCTGTACGACTACCTCGCGAACCCGGCAGCCGTAGAGCATGCTCCGGACCACGCCGAGCTCGTCTGCCTCGGGCACCACAGCACCGGGCGGAATCTCTCTCCCGGCGAGATCGTGGCCCGGATGATCGAGGAAGCCCAACGCGGTCACAGGGTCGTCCGCCTCAAGGGCGGTGACCCGTTCGTCTTCGGCCGGGGCGGCGACGAAACCGACGCACTCCGAGAGGCGGGGATCCCCTTCGAGATCGTTCCCGGCGTCACCTCCGGGCTTGCCGCCGGATCCCTCTGCGAAATCCCCCTCACGCACCACGACGACGCGTCGGCCGTGGCCCTCGTCACCGGACACGAGCGCGACGACAAGACCGAATCCCATTTGGACTACGGGGCGCTCGCAGCGTTCCCAGGCACGCTCGTGATCTACATGGGCGTCAACCGGGTGGCAAAGTGGAGCGACGCACTGATGCACCACGGCAAATCGCCACAGACCCCCGTGGCGATCGTTCGCTGGTGCAGCCGAGCACAACAGCAGATGGTGCGGTGCTCGCTGGAGACGGTCACAGACGTGGTCTCGAGCAGCGGACTCCGCCCACCGGCTCTCTTCGTTGTGGGTGATGTGGTCAAGCGGTCCCCCCAGCTCTCGTGGTTCGCCGAACGGCCGCTGTTTGGCGCACGGGTGCTGGTGGCCGGATCGAGGGACACCTCAAAGAAGCTCCGTGATCGGCTCGCAGTCCTCGGGGCCGACGTGATCACACAGCCGGCCGTCCACATAACAGACCCCAAGGACTGGGGGCCTGTCGATGCCGCACTGGATCGGGTGGAGCAGTACGATTGGCTGGTGTTCACCAGCGGCAACGGCGTTGACCACCTGCTCCGGCGCTTGTTCGACCGAGGTGAGGACGTGCGGCGCCTCGGATGCGTCAAGCTCGCCGCCGCCGGATCGGGAACCGCCGAGCGGCTCGCCAAGTACCACCTCCACGCCGATGCCGTGCCGCGTGGATTCGATCCCGATTCCCTCGCCCATACGCTCGTCGAAGTCGCCGGCGGCCGCCGATTTCTCCTGCCCGGAGCGAGCCGCGGACGGCAAGCGCTGACCCAAGCGCTCGTTGGCGCGGGAGCCCAGGTAGACCAGATCGACGTCTACGATAGTGGGGATGTGGAAGAACCCAACCCGGATGTTGCGACGGCGTTGTCCATGGATGAGGTGGATTGGGTGACCGTCACGAGCGCCAACACGGCGCGGTCTCTAGTGGGACTCTATGGCGACACCCTGCGCCGTGCTTCGCTCGCCAGCCTCAGCCCCATGACGTCCGAAGCGCTTCGCGACCTGGGATTCGAACCTGCCGTGGAGGCCTCACCCCACACAGCCACCGGCCTCATCGACGCGATTCTCAACGGAGAATCACCGAACCGTTAGCCGCCGTCAGCTCGGGGCAACAAGTGCCTCCACCATCTCTCCAACAGTGGTCCGCCGGACGGTTCCATCTTCGTACAGTTGAACGGACCCATCGTCGGAGGACAGGTCTCTGCGTTCGGCGAGGAGCGGTGCCTTCCCGATCTGTTCGAGACACCACACCGCCATCCCACGGACTTGTGAGTCCTTGTTGTCGAGTGCCGACACCACCGCCGCAAGCACCTCCTCGTCATGACCGTCCGGCGGCATGCCCAGCCGTCCGATCGCCCACAGCGCTCCCGCCCTGAAGTGCTCGAGGTCTTCCTCCGCCATGCTCACGATGAGGGACGTCACAATTGGGACGTAGTCGGCGAATAGGCGCGGATTCCGACTCACGATCTCCGCCATCCCTTCCGGTGCACGCCAGCACAAGCCTCCAGATTCCTCGCTCAACAGCCAGTGGAGCCGCCTCAGATGTTGGCGAACATAGTCCGGGTTGCTCCGTGCAATGCGATCAGCGGCCAAGCCCATCGCCTCGACGGCTCGCCAGCCGATCTGCGGATCGGGATCGAACATGCTCGAGACGAGACGTCCCAACACGCTCTTCTTGCGCACCGCCGCCTCGGCGATGTCTTCGAAGTGTCCGTCCGCGAGTAGCCCGCGCAGCCTGTGTTTCAAGGGCAATGTGGTGGATGGTGTTGAAAGTCTTGTTTGGTGTTGACCACGAGCGTCGTATAAGGAGCATATCATCTCGCGGTCGATCCTTGAAGTGCCACCCCGTGCTTTCCGGACGTGATGAAGGAACGATCAAGACTGGACGTCACACCCCGCGTCATACATTGTTCCATGCGAGGAAGTCACCTCTCCACCGCGGTCGGCTCGGAGATGCGCCACGGCACCGCTGGTCACTCCTGTGAGGAGGAATCGCATGAGCACCGGTGAGGGCATCTCTTCTCTCTGGAAGAAGGAAGACTGGTGAGCGGTGTGGCTCGGGTTGGGCATCATCGCGGGAGCCCTTGCGTTCTTCTTCGCCGGGGGCACCCTCAGGCCGCTGGCCGTCAGTCCCCCGAACGATTGGACCGCCGTGGCGAGCATCACGACGCATTTCGCCGACCGATGGCTGTGGTATGCCCTGCTCTACCTCGTCTTCGGCGCGATCTTCACGGCGAGCACGTCCATCATGGGGCACAGTGCCAGGCACTACGTACCGGGCTTCACCGTGATCTATCTGGTCTCGATGCTCATTCTCGTGGTCAGCCGCAGTCAGTTCTTTCACCAACACAGCCTGGAGGCGCCCCTCGTGGCACTCGTACTCGGCTTGCTGGTTGGGAACTTCGCGCGGCTGCCCGGATGGCTCGACAGCTCGCTGCGGACTGAGTACTACATCAAGACCGGGATCGTATTGCTTGGCGCCACGCTTCCTCTGACGTTGATCGTCACCGCCGGCCCGATCGCGTTTCCCCAGGCCACCATCGTGTCGCTCTGCACCTGGCTCACCATGTTCTTTGTCGCCACCCGGGTGTTCAAACTCGATAAACGCTTCGGTGCGGTGTTGGGAGCCGGTGGCGCCGTGTGTGGCGTCTCGGCATCGATCGCCGTGGGGGGCGCGGTGAAAGCCGACAAGGAGCATGTAGCCATCGGCATCTCCATCGTATCGCTGTGGGCGCTGGTCATGATCTTCTTCTTGCCGCTGGCGAGCAGAGCGACGGGCCTCCATCCGGGTGTGGCGGGAGCGTGGATCGGGACGAGCGAGTTTGCCGACGCCGCCGGCTATGCCGCGGCCGAGACCATCGCTGCAGCCAGCGGTAGCGAGGCTCCCATCCAGACCTTCACGCTGATGAAGGTTATCGGACGCGATATCTGGATCGGCATCTGGGCGTTTGTGCTCTCGATTGTGTCAGTGACATACTGGGAGCGGAGCGCCGGCCAGTCCAGTCAGACCATCGGCGCCGG
This sequence comes from Gemmatimonadota bacterium, assembly GCA_039589615.1. GTDB lineage: Bacteria > Gemmatimonadota > Gemmatimonadetes > Gemmatimonadales > GWC2-71-9 > B3T1B10. The sequence continues at coordinate 64,020 of JBDHHA010000009.1, read as the reverse complement.
GGTGATCTGGGCGCGATTCCCCAAGTTCGTGATAGGCTTTTTCCTCGCCTCGGTGATCATGAGCATTGTGGTGACGAGCTTTCCGGCCGAATCGTACGACACGGACATTCAGCCGATGCTCATCGCGCCGATCAAGACTCTGCGGACGTGGACCTTCGTGTTCACGTTTCTGTGTATCGGACTCACGACCCGTTTTCGCGAACTGGCAAAATTCGGCATGCCGCCGTTTTGGGCATTCACCGTCGGCGTGGCCGTCAACGTGCCGCTGGGCTATTTCCTATCCAACGTCGTGTTCCGGAGCTACTGGATAGCCGTGCAGTAACCGCGCGTCGCATCGCGCTAAGATGCACTCCGCTAGTGCATCTCCCACTCGATGAACGGCTCCTTCACGTCCACCATGGCGTTGACGATCAGTTCGACGAGCCCCCCATAGGTGATCCCGCTCCTATCCAGCGCGTTGTAGTACTGTAGAATGTCCCGGAACTGCCCCTTGCAATTCGAGCAGGGGGCGCAGATGTACTTCTTCACCTCTGGACCAGGCTGATCGGCGAACGCGTCCAGAATCTGCTTGAATTTGACCCTACCGCCGACACTTATGCGCCAATCGGCAAAGTTGTTCGGAGACATCACGGCAAAGCCGCTCCCACCCCCACAGCAGTAGTTGTCCACCCCATGGGGCTCCATTTCTCGGAATTGCGGGCAGAGGTACCGCAGGATGCGACGTTGGGGCTCTACGATGCCGAGGTTTCGCACGATATTGCACGGATCGTGGAGCGTCACGGGGAAGTCGTTTTTCGAGGGGTCGAATTCGATCTTGCCACTGAAAACGATCTCCTCGAGAAGAGTCATGCAGCTCTCCCGCGGCATGTTCATCTCGCCTGTCAAGATGCGGTCGGAGATCGTCATCATCGCCTTGTGCTGATGCCCACACTCGCCCATGACGATCTTTTTGACCTTGAGCTCCTTGGCGGCCGCCGCATGTTTCAGGGCGATTCGCGCCAGCTGAAAGTCGTCGTAGAACAGGCCGTAGTTGACCCCGTCATACCCGAGCGCTTCTGATGACAAAGTCCACTCGATCCCGGCGGCGTTCAGGATGATGGCGAAGGCGCCGGGATTCTCCGGCCACGCCAGAATCTCCCCCGCGTTGTGGATCAGCAGAACATCCGCCCCCTCTTTGTCCCAGGGGGTCTCGACCTGGATGCCCGTCATCTCCGCCATGTCCTCATCGATGAACTCCAGGTTGTCCTTCACCACGACGTCGTTCATGCCCGTGGACGACCCGACCTCGAGTTGCAGCACGGTGCCCTTGTCGTGGAGCTCCTTGGGAGCCCACCCCAACTCCTGACTGAAGAGCTTGCGTAGTTCGTGTGTAATGAGCCCGTTGTCCACGCCGATGGGACACGCCTGGGCGCAGCGTCTGCACATCGTACAGCGATAGCACAGCTCGTACAGCCGGGTGAGAGTCGTCCAATTGAGGTCGATGTCTCCGTGGGTGAGGCGACCAAACAGTTTTCCCCCCGGCTTGACATACTTGTTTACCAGCCTGCGCCACACCTCCGACCGATAGGTGGGTCGGTAGATGTCCTTCCTTCCGCTGGCCGTGTAGACAGGACAGGCATCGTTGCAGGTTTGGCATTTGACGCAGTATTCCAGCGACAGAGTGAGGGGCTGGAGGAAGGTCCAGTTGTTGTTGGATTCGAGGAGCTTCTTCAAGCCCGCAATGAACTTGTCGATATACTCCTGTTCCTCCGCCGCATCGGTGGGTTTTGGTATGCTCAGTCCGATCACACCATCCAGGTTGCAGACCAGACGCTCCTTGGTTTCGGCCTTGATCTCCTTCCAGACGGGCTGCTCGTCCAGCTTGTCGTACGGAGGCGGCAAGGGAACCAGATCCTCCGGGCCCACCGGACACAGGACCTCGTCACCGTTCTTTCCAATATCCTCGATCCGAATCGTCTTGCTCATTGTCCCTTCCCCTCAGTCGCAATATCCACCCAGTTCTTCTTGCCGTCCGCCTTCAAGTGCGCACCCGACCACGTGACCTTCTGCCCAAGCAACTCCAGAACCTCCTTCTCGACCCGGCCCCCAACCGCCAAGGGTTTGTCATCCCAGCGGACCTGGTGGTAGGTGAAGTACTTTGCCACGAAGTGCATCATTTGGCTGAACGGCAGGTATGCCAAGAACAACAGGGTGCACAGCAGATGTGCCACCAGAGCCCCAGGGAGGATCGGGCTCATGTTCGCCGTGAGAAGTGCCGTCACGGCCCCAGATGCAGCGGCCGGGAATTCCCCGGCGGCGCCCATCGCCAGGCCGCCACTGGCAAACACCGCCAACAAGAGGACCAGATTGAACAGGGACATAGGCGTCGTGAAGGGCTTCAGCCGGACGTCGAAGAGGCGGTTTGCCAGTAGACCGAGGGCACCCACGGCTCCGAGCCCGAACCCGGCTCCTGCGAGCGCCGATACGGTGGTTCCCAGCTGCGCGTCGATTCCCGACGCGCTGCCGCCGGCTCCGAGCGCCATGCGGAGGGCCAACACCGGTGCAGCCACGATCAGGAGATACAGTCCGAAGTGGAACGGGAAAGACCACCACCACAACCGTCGATTGTGCTCCCACACTCCCTTGAGAAACACGATCTCCTTGAACATGTAGGCCATCTCACTCACATACGATTTCTCGCGCGGCTTGGTCCACCACTCATACTCTTCGAAATACGACCCTCCGTAGTGGCCCTTGCCCTTCTCGTGGGGCACTGGCGCGAGCTCCCACCGCAAATGGACGGGGAGCCTGGCGATGCTGATCGTCCTTATGACAAACACCACGGCAAAGACGGCCAGCAACGCATATGCAACCACAATCAACGCGGAGCCGGACATTCAATTCTCCTTCTCGGTTTTGGGCCTCTTCCGCTGCATGAGCTTCTTGATGGCCATACCAGCATTTTGAAGATCACTTTGGTCATGTACCACACGTTTGATGTCTTGAGTGCACAGCGAGCCGAATCGATACACGTCGCACCGACGACATTCGTTTCCCTGGGGTGAACAGTTCAAACCTCTGATCATCCAGCAGGGACGCGTGTTCTCGTGATAGGCAGGACAGGTCTTCCGGGTCTCCTCACTGCACGGCAGCAAGTCCCAGCACGGCAGAAGGGCCTGCATCCGGCGAATCGCCTCGATGTTCAGACCCAATTCCTGAATCATGTGATGGATGTAGCGGACCCGCTCGATGTCTTCGTGGGAGAACAGCCGATGGCCGGAGGCCGTGCGATGGGCGATGACGAGGCCTTCGTTCTCGTATTTCCGCACAGCCGACACCGAGAGCCCGACCTTTTGGGCCAAGATCCCGATGGCAATAACCGGGTCGTTTATCTCACCAAGACCATCGATGTTGGGCATGAGTCCGACGGATTGCGAGGATAGTTCCCTCTCGCCGATAATCTATATTTTGCCGAGTAGCTAAGCTACTCCCGTCGGTGAAGGAATACTGTACTGCGTGTGAAACAACCTTGGAAGAGACCTTAGGCTAGCAGCTGCTGCACCATCTTGATGAACTGCTCGGCGTCCACCGGCTTCGCGATGTAACCCTCCGGCGGGGGCACCTGCCGGCGGCTGGAGATGAACTTCTTGAAGTCTTCGGACACACCGGTAATGATGACGACCGGAATATCCTTGAGGTTCTCATCTTGCTTGAGCTTCCGATAGACCGCTACACCGGACTTTTCGGGCATCGTGATGTCCAGCGCCACCAGGTCCGGCTTCTTCTGCTCAATGGCTGCAATCGCTTCGACCCCGTCCTTGGCAGTGCTGGACGCAACTCCATTGTCCTGCAGCACAGTGGTGAGGTACTCCCGCGCGTCCGGATCGTCGTCTACGACCAGGACGGTCTTGGCATCATCTGTCATCTGGTGCATCCATTCCCCTAAAGATCATTCGCCTGTTCGTTTGGCGGTGGCCGCTTCCGCGGTAGCGTGACGACAAACCGCGTCCCGACACCGGGAGTGGATTCTAAATCAAGGGTCCCCCCATGGGCCAGGGCAATGCGGTTCGAGATGAACAGCCCCAGTCCGGTTCCCGTCCCCTTTGACGAGAAGAAAAGGCTGTACGCCTTTTCCTGAGTCTCCTGGTCCATGCCGATACCATTGTCTTCGATTTCGAACTGGACGTGCTCTGGGAGTCCGCGAAGCCGCACATCTACCCGGTGTTCCGGTTTTCGTTCATCCAAGCGGCACGCGTCCAGGGAATTCTCCACCAGGTTCACCAGAAGCGCCCGGACGGCCTGCGTATCCGCCTCGAACATGCCGGCGTCAGGATCGACATCCACGATCAGCGGGACATCCTGATCCCGCGCCCGGGCCTCGGACATCTCACGAACTTCTTCAACGATTGCTACAGCAGAGATTGATTCCCAGTCCGGCACTCGATCCTTCGCGTAGTAGAGAATATCGGACACCATACGCTGAATCCGCGCGACGTTGCGCTGCACGGTCTTCCAGCCCTTCCGAACACGCTCCTCATCGTTCTTCGCGAAACCGGTGTCCACGAGGTACATGCCTCCCGTCAGGCCGTTGAGCATGCCCTTCAGGCCGTGGGACACCGATCCAATCAGCAGCCCGAGCGAAGTGAGCCGGTCTTCCAACTCACGAACCTCCGTGATGTTGGCGCTCATCTCCATCACGGCTGTGATCTTGCCTTTTCTATTCCGTACTGGCGCCGCAGTGACCAGCACGTTCTGCGGCCTCCCATCCCGCGACATGACCACCTCTTCGCGCGTGTGGGGGTCGCCGTCCTCAAAGGTTGCCTGCACAGGACACGGCACACACGGCTCGGTTCGGTGCTTGTACGCTTCGTAGCATTTGCGACCGAGGCCATTGCCGAAGTCATCCTGAAAGGCCCGGTTGCACTCGATAATGTTGAGATCCGGATCTTGAATGGAGATGTAACAGGGCACCTGGTCGAACATTAGGTGGTAGCGTCGTTGGCTCCGTCGCAACTGTCTTTCCAGAGCCTTCATCTCTGTGACGTCTATGGACATCTCCATCACGGCCACGATCTCGCCTGCTTCGTTGCGAATTGGCGTGGCCTCGACCAGTACCGACATCTCACGGCCATGGAGATCGGTCACCTGCTCTGCGCTGCGGTGGCTCTGGCCGTCAGCAAAGACCCGCGCGACCGGACACACTTCGCATCGCTCCGACCTGCGCTTGTAGGCCTGGTAGCAGAGCCGCCCCTCGAAGTCGCCAAAATGTTCGCGAAACCGCTGATTGGCATCGACGATCTGGAAATCACGATTCTGGACCGTGAGGTAACACGGCGTCGCGTTGAAGTAGCTGGCGAAGCGGTCTTCCATCACTACATCCAAGCTTGCCGGGCTCGACACCCGACATTAGGGCGCGCGGGACACCTCCAACACCTTCCGGACCCCGCGGAGCAGCGACTCCTCCGTGACCGGCTTATCGAGATATCCCTCAGGAGGCTTGACGGAGCGGTCGTAGATCAACTTCCGCAGCTCGGGCCTGCCCGTAATGACACAGATCTTCAAATCCGCAAGTTCCGGATCCTTCCGCAGCATTTCGTAGACTTCGCCTACGTCCCTTCCGGGCATCGCCAAGTCGAGGGTCAGCAGATCCGGCTTCTTGCGCCGGGCGATTTCCAGTGCCTCGTCCCCATTGGTTGCCTCCAATACCGTGGCCCCATTGTCCTGGAACACGGTAGCGAGGAACGTGACCTGATCGGGTTCGTCGTCGGCCACCAGCAGTGTCCGGCCCTGGAGCGCTGGCACTTCCTCCGCCGCGGCGGGCAGGGCGACTTCCTCCACCGGCACCACCACCTTCTCCTCGATCACCAGGGCGTTCGCCACCAGGTTCACGAGCTGGGTGACTTCCATATTCAGGTCGTAATGTCGAATCACGTCCGTGAGACCATCCACGCAGTTGTGGCATGACGTGACCACGGCCTCAGCGCCTGTTTCCTTGAGCTGGTTTGCCTTGATGATCCCGGACTTCAACCGCCTCGGCGTATACTCCGCCATCGACATGGCTCCACCTCCGCCCGTGCAGCAGTAATTCTCCGTCCGGTTCGGATACATCTCACGGAAATCCTCGCAGACGAGCTGGAGCAATTCCCGGGGCTCTTCGTAAAGCCCGCAGCTCCGGGCCATGTTGCAGGAATCGTGGTACGTCACCGGCTTGGTGTTCTTGCTCTTGTCGACCTTGATCCGGCCTTCCTTGATGTACCGCAGCATGGTGAAGATCGAGCTTTCCATCACGAAGGGCACGTCGAACTTCGCCCAGTTCGGCCCCTCACAGCGCGTGGACCGAAAGCCGTGGCCGCACTCCGAAATGACCAGGAGCTTGCCCCGCAACTCATTCACCTTCTCGTACAGCCGGCCGGCCACCGAGCCACCCAGATCGTCGTCGCCCGAGAACAGACCGAAGTTGGTCATGTCCCAGCCCTCGCTGGCCATGGTCCAACTCTCGCCGGCCGCGTGAAAGATCTTCGCCGCATCAGAGATGGTCCGGGGATCGTACTTGACTTCCCGGGGGTTGATGGAATACACAACGTTGCGATCCGGCTGGTCTATGGGAATGACGGCCGAGGGGTCATCCAACTCGTCCTGGAGTTCGTCGGCCATCCACTCGATCGTCTCGAGGTAGTCCTCCTTGAGCACTCCCATCTGGTTGCCCGTCTCCCACTGGTCCTTGCTGACCACCGCCACACCCTCGGGCATGATACCAACGGATACGAGCAGGCCTCGCGCCATCCGATTGAACGTGGCCAGGTCCACCCCCATGGGACAGTTGATCGTACAGCGCCGGCAGTTGGTGCACTTCCCGAACACCGTATCTTTCAACTCCTCCAGCTCTTCGTCGGTGAAGACGCTTTCCGCCTTCACCCACCACGGGAACACCCTACCGGTCCAATCGAAGTGTCGCTTGAAGAGTTTACGGATCTTGTCACCCTTGTATGCGGGCGCATATGTGGGATCGCCCGGGTTGGCCAGGACATAGTGACATGAATCCGTACACATGCCGCAGTGCACGCACGCCACCAGCGAGCCCGTGATCTGCCGGTTCAGCTTTTGGCCCAACCGTTCGAGAACCTTCTCGGCCTTATATGATCTCGTCTGTTTTGCGCTCATCGACGTTCGCTCTCCGTGTTCGGCAACCGGCCCGTCTACGCACGCGCGACGGGATACACGCCGCGGTGTCCCAGGCTCTTGCCCAGGTAGTAGCGCGTAAAGGGGTAATAGAGGTAATGGGAGATCTTACTGAACGGCACATAGACCAGGAAAAAAGCGGTCAACATGAAGTAGGTCAGCAACGGCCACTCGCCTCCGGCGGTCTCGTTTGGCACCGCCAACACGGCGAAGAAGAACCACACCGTCAGCAGGACCAGCGAGAAATAATCGTCCGGGGAGCTAATCGCCCGCATGTAGCGATCCCCCACCCGCCGAACGAGCCTGATGATGCCCACCACGAAGGCGGCACCAATGACCACCTGTAGCGCCAGCACCACGGTATCACTCGCCAAGAGCCCAGGGGCGTACGGGATGATAAACGACAATAGGATGGCCGCGGTCACACCCACGTGGAAAATCCCAAACTGGATGTAGAGGAGGAACTTCTTGCGGGTACTCTCCATGGCCCACGGCATGAAGATGTTGGCCCATGAATAGATGATCCCCTTGGCCTTCGTGGTCCTCACCGGCCCACTCTTCGCCTGGCGTTCCGTCCCGGCCTTGTGGCGAAGGAACCAGGTGATGCGCACGATGTATACCAGCGCCATGAAGCCCAGCGCGATCTCCTGCAGCGTGTGTTCGGAAAAATGCAGCAATGCGCTCATGTCGCACTCTTCTTACCCAGGGCCTCCAGCGGGGCCCGGAAGGAGTTGTACTGGCGCGAGTCCAGTACGCAGATGACCACCTCTTCGATATCGGTCTCGCCCGCCAAGTGGTGCTGCATCACCTCTAGCATCACCCGTGCACAAAGATCGGGAGCGATGCCGTAATAGCCGGCACCCATTGCCGGAAACGCGATCCGCTTGATGCCCTTCTCCTCCGCCCGCTTGAATACACTGAGCATCGTAGCGCGCAGCTTCCCCTCCAACCCCGCTTCCTGGAACCGCGGGCCCACGGCATGCACGATGTACTGGGCCTTCAGATTCCCTGCCTCGGAGACCACCGCGTCTCCGGTCGGCACCGGCGCCAGCCCCTCCAGCTCCTTTTGAATCGTGGGTCCGCCGCGTACGGAGATCGCCGTGCCGAACCCCGATCCGACTGCCAAATCGGACGTGGCATAGAACACGAAGGCGTCGACATCGAGATCCGTGATGTCGTCCGTGATGAGATGAATCGTGGTGTGGTGGATTCGTGTGCCTTCCGAAACCGCAAGCGACATGCGACCCTCCATTTCGGCGGAGAAGACTGCCGAGCTAAACCGTGATAGTTGTCACGATAACCCTATTAAAACTCGTTACAGTTGGCAATAAAAACCTCTGTGTGTGAGTGGACCTTCATGTCGAGGTGCTTATCTCTTCATTTGTTGCCGGTCCGACAGGACGGATGTTCTCCGTCAGCCGTAGAACGGCAAGCCGGCGATGCGGCACGCACCCCGCCGGTACCCGCTGGGAAACAGCTCGCGCAGGTCGTCGAGGCTCAAGTCGGTGGCCGAGCATGTTTCAAATACGGTCGGGAGCATCCGGTTCACCGTGTAGTAGTCACGGAGGTAGCCCACGACTTGCAGATGCCGTGGCGTCGGCGTCACCGGAGGCTCCCGCTGCGCCATCGCCAACTCGACAAACTCCTCATCCCACTGCTGGAAGTCCTCCAGGAACCCGAGCTGGTCCAGATCGTAGCGTGGCTTTGCGGGCGGTGCCGTTTCATATGTGAGCCAGTAGTTGGTCTCGTACATGAATCGGTAATTGATGCCGGCGATCTTGCACGCCCCTCTATGATAGCCCGTGGGGAAAAGTGACCGGAGCTCAGACAGTCGCATATGGTTGTCGGCACAAGCCGTCACGAGCACCGGCACGGTGTCCTCGTCGAGAAACTTGTGCCGCAGATAGTTGATGAACTCCCAATGCCGCTCGGTCAGACCGGACCGGATCCCCACCATGCTGGCCATCCCCTCCGCAAACCCCTCGTTCCATTGCTCAGGCGGATCCAGAAACCCGTGATCATCCAGTTCAAAGTCGCTGCCCTTGAGCCTCACTGTACTCATGCCTCACCTATCTCCTGTTCCCTCCGTGACGGCCGCCAATCCAACGATCGCACCTGTTACGCACCCGCGACATCACGCGGCGCGGCGCCGGTGGTCGTCGTCCGGTGCTTGGTCAGTTCCTCGAGTTGTCTGCCGTCGAATGGAGCTTCAATGGTCGGCATCGCCAGCTCCCTGACCGCCACTTCGTCACCACCCCGGCACGCCACCACCACCTTTGCACCGGGGATCCGATCGTCCCGCAGCATCGACTCCGGCAGTCCACCGTCCAGCACATCAGGCAGATCACTATCCATCACCACGACCGCGGGTCGGCACGCACCAACGATCGACGAGCTCTCGTAGCCAGAGCGGGCAAACCGCAAGGCGACTTTCGTGTCGTCGACCTGCTTCGTGAGCCTGTGCGTAAGGGCGTCGTCCCGCGTTATGACCAGCACAGTCGTCGCAAGCCCGTGTCCCGCGCGATAGAAAGAGCAGTCCTGACAATCGTCTTCCCCGCAAAAACGACGCCCATGCCCGCTTTCTTCCCCAAGTGTGGCGAGCTTGTAGCAGTGTTCTGCTCTCGCCTGGTACACAACGCAGTTGAGGCAAGTCTGCCTTGGCCTCCCGTCGTGCCCAAAGTACTCCCAGCAACGCGGCCCCACACCAGGTTCATCGGGTCGCGCACGCCCTGGATCATGGTGCTCGCCCACTCCGGTGTCCGCGCTCGATGGGGAACCCAAACCCAAGGTCGTACACGTGCTCCGCGCCACCCTGTAGTGCCCCCCGGGGGTCCGCGTCGCGGGAAGGTCTCCCTTCTTTATCCACTTCAATACTGCATCCGGTGTAACACCGCAGAGCTTGGCGACTTCTCCGGTAGTGAGCAGATCGGAATCCATAATGTCCTAAAGAAATAGATAGACCGAATAGCCTGTTTGCATAAAACCCCGATAGCGTATCGTATAAAAACAGGTTCCCGGAGTCAATTTGTATTTGTTCATAAATGAAGTTTATCGATTTTCGTCGTTTGCTTTGTTGACTCTGCATTGAGCGATACGTAATCTATGCGATCAGATCGAGCCAAAAACGTTGTTCCCATAAAAGCCCGACGGGTTTGGGCTGATGAAACAGAAAAACGCAAGTGTCTGGCTCACTACGGGACAAGCAGCCAAGCTTTGTTCTGTCACCCCCGCGACGGTCCTCAACTGGATCCGAAAAGGGCAAGTCGAGGGCGTACGAACTGCGGGTGGACACTACCGCATTAGGCGCGACAAGCTCGAATCTCTCATCGCCGCCCCCCCCACCCCCACGTGGAATCTTGCAGACGGTTGTGACGGCTTCCGCCGTCCGCTGCGGTGTTGGGAGTACCTAAGTGACTCCGGTGCGACCAGGGAAGACTGCAAAGAATGTCTGGTGTACCGCGTAGGGGCGACATGGTGTTTTCACTTTGCTCTCAGCGAGCCGAGGATCGGGGACGGACGGTTGTTTTGTCCCACCACGTGTGAAGACTGCCTGTACTTCCGACGGGCGATAGGACTACCCATCGATGTCCTCGTCATAACGCAGGACGATGATCTAACCCAAGGCCTCACGGACCACCCAGCCGAGGGCTTGGCCCTTCACTTCGCCCACAACGCTTACGAAGCCTCAGCGGCGGTTCAGAGTTTCCTCCCCGCATTTGCCGTGGTCGACGAGGCGGCATGTGGCACCGACGAAGGGGAGTTGGTCGAGAGCCTCGCGTGTGATACCCGTCTACCCGGGCTGAGGATCGTGGTCGCAGCATCCCACAGTAGTTCGGGTGAAGACGGGGACAACAGATCGTACGTGGCGGCGGCCATCGAGAAACCGTTCGGTGCAGCCGACATCGCGACTGTGGTGGACGCCTTCCCTGTGGAGGGTGTCGAGCCAGATGACGCAGCCAAGTGGCGGCAACGATTCAAGAGTGGAGGAACGATGGTTCACAATGACACAGTAGACCTCGAGTCCAGCAGTGGCCCAGACGGCTTTCTCAAGACGATGTCGACGTGGAATCGGTCGACCGCAGAGCGGCTTGCCAAAGAGCAGGACATCGGGCCTCTCACCGACGAGCACTGGAAGATCATCGAGTTCGTGCAGTGGTACTACCGAACCCACGGCAAGGGACCGCCAGTGGTTCAAGTCCACAAGGAAACTGGAATGAGCTCAAAAAGCATCTGCGAACTGTTCCCTTGCGGCATGGTAAAGGGAGCCTATCGACTTGCCGGTCTGCCGCGCCCACCTGGATGCGCGTGAGACCACGCAGCCACACTAAGGCTTTGCAGAAAGGACCAACAAGATGGAGATCCTGAGGTTCATATTGGGCGGTGTTCTTCCCTATGTGGCGGTCGTTGTCTTCCTGGCGGCCATGGTCTACCGCGTCCACGTATGGAGAAAACTCCCTTCCCCACCGATTACACTTTTTCCGGCCCGTGAGACGCCCGGCGGCAACAAGATCAATACCGTCAAGGAAGCAACCCTCTTTACCAGCCTGTTCCGAGGTGACCGGCTGCTCTGGGCTTTCGCGTGGGGGTTCCATGTGGTGCTGGCGCTAATCTTCGTCGGCCATATCCGCGTTTTCACGAATGCAGATAGCGTCCTGATGACCATGGGTATGGGCGAGGGTGCCATTCAAGCCATGTCCGGGGGCGCCGGAGGGGCGGCCGGAGTCGTGGTGCTGGCAACGGCGCTCTTCCTCCTCGGCCGAAGACTGATCATTCCCCGCGTCCGAGAGATCACGAGCTTCGGCGACGTGTTTGCGCTCGTGTTGGTCGGAGCGATCCTGATCACCGGCAACATGATGCGGTTCGCCGCCGAGCATTTCGACCTCGTGCCGGCGCGGGACTACTTCGCATCACTGGCGACGTTCGGGGGGATCGGCGATGCCGCGGTCCTCAGCAACAATGTGTTTCTGCTCCACATGACTCTCGCCTTCGTGCTGATCATCTACATCCCGTTCAGCAAGATTCTCCACTTTGGGGGAATCTTCTTCACGCATCAGCTCATCCACAAGCACTAGGCGGGAGGAAAGTGACAATGTCCGAAACAAGCGTAAAGGATCAAGTCGTCGACTCGATCAACGCCATCAAGGACGGCCCGCGGGCGATGCGCCTCTATATGGAGCTGTGCGCCAAGTGCGGGACCTGCGCCTCCGTCTGCCCGGTCTATTACGGGAAGAGTGAAAAGCGGTATAACCCCGCCGAGAGAACTGATTTGATCCGGCGCATCTACAACAAGTACAACACGACGGCAGGGAAGTTGCTCGGAAGGGTCGTCGGCGCGGAGGACTTCGACCCCGAGGATCTTCCGCTCTGGCAAGAGATCTTCTACGAGTGTACCGGTTGCCGCCGGTGTGCCGTGTATTGCCCGTTTGGCATCGACCACTCCGTCATCACGCGGAAAGGTCGGGCCATTCTGGACAAGTTGGGCATGACACCCGAGACGATGGCCAAGGTCGTCCAGATCTCCTTGGAGACCGGGAACACGGATGGGGCCGGAGCGCCCGCCTTTCGCGATGCCATCAGCTTCCTCGAAGAGGAAATGCGGGACGAGCACGGCGTGGACATCAAGATCCCCATCGACGTGAAGGGTACAGACTACTTCTACGTCCCGCCGTCCGGGGACGTGCTAGTCAATCCGGAGGCGACGATGGGCGTTGCCAAGATGTTTCACGTCCTGGGGATGGCCGACAAGTGGACCATGAGCTCCAGGTGCTTCGACGGCGCCAACTACGGCCTGTTCACCGGCAATGACGGTGACATGAAGGCAGACAATAAGATGTACGTCGAGGAGGCAAAGGAGCTAGGCGTCAAGGTCATGCTCATGGGCGAGTGCGGTCACGCCCATCGCATCATGAAGATGATCATGGAGAAAGCTGGATGGTGGGGCGAGCTCCCGTTCCAGATCACCAATTGCATGCAGTGGACCGCCGACAAGCTCAAGAACGGTGCAATCAAGTTCGACAAGTCGAAGAACGCACAACCCGTTACCTATCACGACCCGTGCAATTTCGGACGGTCCTGCGGGATCACCGAGGAGCCGCGGGCCATTCTCCAGGCCTCCTGCGCCGACTTTCGGGAGATGTACCCCAACCGGGGCGAGAATTGGTGTTGTGGGGGCGGCGGCGGGTTGTCCGCCATGGACGACATCAAGGACTTTCGCATGAAGATCTCCGGTACGAAAAAGATGGAGCAGATTCGCGAGACCGGAGCCAAGTATGTCGCCACGGCGTGTTCGAACTGCAAACGCCAATTGACCCAACTCATGGAGCACCACGGCGAGCAGATCGAAGTGGGAGGCGTCCACGATATGCTTTCCAGAGCCATTCTCGTCAACGGCAAGGCCGCCGACCGGGAGGACTACGTGTAGCGGTCGCGAAAAAGGGGAGCAAGAGCGCCAGGGGCCGCCTCTCGGCGGCCCCTTTGCTTACCCGCTTCAATGCAGCGACGGGCTTACTACACCAGCAGCGGAGCAATCACCAGGCTCACGACGGCCATGAGCTTGATCAAGATGTTGAGTGACGGCCCGGCGGTGTCCTTGAACGGATCGCCCACCGTGTCTCCTACCACCGCCGCCTTGTGCGCATCGGAGCCCTTGCCGCCGAAGTTCCCGGCCTCGATGTGCTTCTTGGCGTTGTCCCACGCGCCGCCCGTATTGGCCATGAATAGGGCCATGAGAACTCCCGTCGCCGTCACGCCAGCCAGCAGGCCGCCCAGCATCTCCGGCCGGCCGATGAAGCCGACGAGCACGGGCACGGACACCGCCAGCAACCCCGGCACAATCATCTGCTTGATGGCGGCCGCAGTGGAGATGTCGACACAGCGCCGGAAATCGGCTTTCGCCTTGCCCTCCATGAGTCCCTCAATGGTCTTGAACTGATGACGGACCTCCTCGATCATCGAGAAAGCCGCCTTCCCCACCGCGGCCATGGCAAAGCTGGAGAACAGGAACGACATCATCGCGCCGAGGAAGATGCCGACCATCACCTTGGGCACCATCACATCGATACTCTCGAGACCCACCGTGGTGGTAAACGCGCTGAACAACGCGAGTGCCGTGAGGGCGGCCGAGCCAATGGCGAAGCCCTTTCCGATGGCTGCCGTGGTATTGCCAACAGCGTCCAGCTTGTCCGTCCGGGCGCGGACCTCCGTTCCGAGTCCCGCCATTTCGGAGATCCCACCCGCGTTGTCGGCGATGGGCCCGTAGGCGTCAACCGCGAGCTGGATGCCGGTGGTGGACAGCATGCCGACAGCAGCGATGGCAATGCCGTAGAGGCCGGCGGTCTCGTGGGCAATGAGAACGGCCGCACCGAGAGCGATGACGGGCCACGCCGTGCTCCGCATACCCAATGCCAGGCCGGAGATGATGTTCGTGGCCGACCCTGTCTCCGATGCTTTGGAAATGGCCCGGGCCGGAGACCGATTCTCCGCCGTGTAGAATTCCGTGAACAAGCCGATGGTGATGCCACCGGCCAATCCGGCGATGGTCGCCCAGAACACCCCCATAGAAGTGTACTGGGTGCCGGCGGAGGTCCAGGTCTCGGGAAGGAAACGGCCGATCACGAAATAGGAGATGATGACCATCAGGATGCCGGCGCCGAAGGTGCCGAGATTGAGGGCGGCCTGGGGGTTGCCTCCCTCTTTCGTGCGCACAAAGAAGGTTCCCCCGATGGACACCACGATGCCGATCCCCGCCAAGACCAGGGGCAGCAGCACGGCGCTCAGCCCGTCGAATCCGTCGTTGGCCATGACGGGGATGAACGTGGCCCCGAGAATCATCGAGCTGACGATCGAACCGACGTACGACTCGAAGAGATCGGCTCCCATCCCCGCCACGTCACCGACGTTGTCACCCACGAGGTCGGCAATCACGGCCGGGTTGCGGGGGTCGTCCTCCGGAATGCCCGCTTCGACCTTACCAACCAGGTCGGCACCCACGTCGGCGGCCTTCGTGTAGATCCCGCCACCCACGCGGGCGAACAGTGCGATGGAGGACGCACCGAGGGAGAACCCTGCCAGAACTTGAAGCAGGCGGACCCAATCCCACCCCGTCTGCCCGATGAAGACGCTGCTGTAGATAATCAGCAACACACTGAGGCCGATTACTGCGAGGCCCACCACCGACATGCCCATCACCGCCCCGCCGGAGAACGCCACTCCCAAGGCGCCATTGAGGCCGTCTCGTGCTTTGCTGGTCGTCCGGACGTTGGCCTTGGTGGCGATCTTCATGCCGAAGAAGCCAGCCAATCCCGAGCAGATCGCACCGGAGACGAACGAGACCCCGATGAGCCAGTGGCTCGTCTCCAAACCGGCGTTGCCTACGGCAAGGAGCACCGCCACGATCACGACGAAAACAGAAAGGACCTTGTACTCCCTGGCCAGAAAGGCCATGGCCCCTTCATGTATGTGGCCGGCGATCTCCTGCATGACGTCGGTCCCAGCATCCTGCTTGCCGATCCATGCCGATTTCGCCAGCGCAAACAGCAGGGCGAGGACACCCGCCGCTGGGATGAGATAGAACCAACCCGCCATTGCCTACTCCTTTCACATACTCACGAAGTCGGAACTCCGCAAGAAATGTTCATGAAAACCGATTCACGCCTATATATAAAGGAAAGCGCTCACAGCACCATCCTCTCAACCCAACTCTTCGAGAATCCGGGCTACTACGTCGTCCACCGGTCCAGATCCGTCCACCTTCACCAGCACACCCACCTCATCGTAGTAATCCACGATGGGCATGGTCTCGGCCCGATAGATGGCCAGGCGCTCTTTGATGGCCTCGGGCTTGTCGTCATCCCGCTGGTACAGCTCACCACCACACTTGTCGCAGATTCCCTCACGTTGGGGGGGCACGAAGATGAGGTGGAAGATCGCACCACACTCGC
This sequence comes from Gemmatimonadota bacterium, assembly GCA_039589615.1. Taxonomy (GTDB): domain Bacteria; phylum Gemmatimonadota; class Gemmatimonadetes; order Gemmatimonadales; family GWC2-71-9; genus B3T1B10. Next base: position 47,923 of record JBDHHA010000009.1, on the reverse strand, counting down.
GGCACTGTCTTCGCCCCGAGAGACGCTCCAGGGAAATCTCCTCCGGCACGTCGAGCAACACGGCGGTGTCGATGGCGGTGATGTCCGAAAGCGCTCGGGCCTGCTCGAGGTTGCGGGGAAACCCATCGAGCATGAATCCCTCGATGCAGTCATCAAGGGCAATCCGCTCCCGCACCATTCCACATGTAACCTCATCGGGCACGAGTTCCCCGCGATTCATATACTCGGCGGCCTTCTTGCCGAACTCGGTTCCCTGCTTCAAAGCCTCGCGGAACATATCGCCGGTGGAGATGTGGGGGACCCCGTACCTGTCCTTGATCTTGTCAATGACGGTCCCCTTCCCCGAACCCTGCGGTCCAAGAAAGACCATGTTTCTCGCCATGTGCCATCGTCCTGTTGATTCCGGGCACCCACCGGCAATCGCCGGGAGCCGCGGTGATGAAACTGCCAACTGTATCCTGAGGGGGCCATGGCCGGATGGCCGCCATGACCGGATTCTTGGCCAACAAGTCTAGCAGGTGGGGCAAGGAGGGGTCTACCGCTGGCCGCCTCCCGGCGTCACGTGCGCCACTTCCGCCGGGGCCGGCCCTGCCGCCGCCCCGGCCGTTTCAGCCTGATTCCCCGAGGGCATCCGGATCAGACCCAGGCACGACACGACGCACAGGATTGCGGCAATGGCCGCCAGTGTCCCAAACAGCCGCTCCCCCTCCCTAAACAGGATGATTGCCGACCAGACCATCGCCGGTATCACCGCAAACACTCCCAGAGCCAGGCCGGACATGGCCAGTGCGTCTCCCATCCCCAACCTCGGGAGATACCAATGGCCGTTTGGTATCTGACCCACCGCTCCCTCCCAGATCTCCACGGTACTCTCGCCTTGCCAGATAGCAGAGAACACGTACGACGGATCCAAGAAGTTGTCGGCGCCGAGCATTGCGATGGTGGATCCAACAATGGCGATCACGGATCCGAGAACCGTGAACCAATAGACGACTTCGCCGTAGACGACACCCGCTCGAGGCACCTTCGGTCTGATGTGCTCGGCCACAGACGGGTCTGCAGCAACCCAGACCACTTCCTTCATAACAACCCCCCAATGCCGCGCTGCACCAGCTTTATGCTCGTAGCGACGATAAGCAGTATGAGAATCTTCCTCACGAAACCCGCCTTGATTCGTGCCAGAAGGTGCGCCCCCAGAATACCGCCAATCACCTGCCCCAGCATCCACGGAACCACGAAGAGCGCGAGGAGAGCGCCGTAGAGCACGTACGGCCAGATCGCAACGGCGTTGCCAATGGCGAGCAAGACCCCACTGCACGCAGCCGAAATCTTCAGAGGCACCATCATTACCAGATTCAACACGGGGACCACGGCCCATCCACCACCCAATCCAAAGAACCCACCCGTGAACCCCACCACTGAGAACAACACGAAGCCCAGCGCGCTTCGCGTCGCCGTGTAGTCCACTCGCCGGCCGAGAGACTCCTCCCAATATGCACTGCTCAAACCAACCCATCTCGTGAATCGGTCAACGTGCTTCACTTCGGGGTATTCGGTCTTCGATCCGCCCAGCACGAACATTGCAGCGATGAATATGAGAATGAGGCCCAGCAGCAGCCTCACGATCGCATCCCCGGTGGCGCCCATGTGCTCCGACAATGCGACTGCACTGAAGGCTCCGCCCAGCGCACCAACTGCAATCGGAACCGAACAGAAGTAGACGATCTTGATGTCTGCCAGGCCCTTTCGCATGAAAGGCCCCGTAGATATCAATCCGCTGAACATCGCCACTACCAGACCCGTCGCTCTGATAATGAGGGTGTCGATGGAGGTAAAGCCCATCATCACCGGCGTGAACAACACACCGCCGCCGACACCCGCAATCACTGCTACCACCGCGATGGCCGTACTGAACAGAAACGATGCGACAATGATCCCCACGATGAACCGGCCGCTCAGCACTTCCGTGGAGGGCAGTTCCGCAAAGATCGCCATGGCAACGTAGGAGGTCACCGCGAGAACGATCAGGAGGGTCAGTTCCGGTAGCGTTCGGAAGAGACGCATAGCCACCCTTCTCTCTACCAGCCTTTCCTGTGCAGGATGTCCGTCACCTTCCGGTCGATGCGCTCTTCTGAGAGGGTTGTCTTCCTTGCGGCGGCCTCTTCGATTCGGTTCACCAAGTTCTCGAGCACTGCGGGCTTCTCCAGGATATCGAGCGCTCCAAGCTTCATGGCCTCGACGGCCTGCTCCATCGTCGCCCGCCCCGTCAGCAGAATGACCTGAAGATCCGGATTGAGCTCAAGCAGGGCCTTGAGGGTGTCGATCCCGTTCATCCCCGGCATGGCCATGTCCAGCAGGATGGCGTCGAATGCCTTCTGCTTCGCCTTTTCCACGGCGGCCTCGCCGGTTCCCGCCGTATCCACCTCCAGGTCTCGCAGTTCGAGCCGCTCCGCAAGAACATCGACGAATTCCTCTTCGTCATCGACGAGCAGGACCTTCCGTGCCGTCATGACGACTTCACCTCGCCACTGCTCGCCGCCAGGAGGAGCGCGACGAGTTCGTCGATCTTCACAGGTTTCATCAAATAGTCGTAAGCCCCCAACTCCATTCCCCGATCGGCGTCCTGCGCCGAACCGTGTCCCGTGAGGAGGATCACCTGCAGATTTGCCCGTTGCTCTTTGATTCTTCTGATGACCTCCAACCCGCCGAGCCCGGGCATCTTCACGTCGAGGACAACGACGTCAACGGATGTATCAGCCAGGTACGAGAGGGCTTCCGCCCCCGTGGTCACTCCAGTTGCCTCAAACCCTCTGAGGTTGAGGCGCTCCACCAGCGCACTCACCAGCTCGCCCTCGTCATCCACGATCAAAACACGCACTGCATCTGCTTCCATAGCGCCGCTCCTAGGCAATGGCCTGGCCCGTTGGAAGAGTGACTGTGAAACACGTGCCCATGCCCACTTCACTACTCACCGTAATCTGCCCACCCAGCTTCTGAACAATGCCATAGGTGATGGAGAGACCCAGTCCTGTCCCCCCACCCTTCTTGGTCGTGAAGAAAGGATCGAAGATGTGCTTCAAGTGCTCCTCTGCGACCCCAATCCCGTCGTCCGTAATGCTCACGGCGACGGTGTCCCCGTCGCTCCGTCGAATGCCGATCTGTATGTGACCGCCGTCTTTGACCGCCGCAAACGCATTGTTGACAATGTTCAAAAACACCTGCTGAAGCTGCCCTCGATCACTGACGATGGTGGGGGGGTCCTCCGGATAGTCAAAGTCGATCTGGATAGCCCGATAGCTGGCTTCTTTTTCCAAGAACCCGAGCACCTGACGTATTAGCTCATCGAGGTCAATGCTCTCCCGCTGTACCTCCATGTGCTTGGCGAAGCCGAGGAGTCGGTGGGTAATTCCACCGCACCGCTCGGCAGACTTGAGCACCGAACTCACCAGCTCCGCCATTTTCTCCCGAGGCGGAAGCGCCACGTTCAACATCAGGAGATCCTCTAGGAGTCCAGCCTTCTCCGTAATGATGGAAAGCGGGTTGTTGATTTCGTGTGCGACACCAGCGCTCAGTCGCCCCAGAGCGGCCATCTTGTTGGTGTACTCCATCTTGTGGAAGTAAGACAAGCGCTTGAGATCCGACTCGCGGGCGCGGTTGAGCATATAGACACTGCCGCCGGTGACCACAGCCAGAATCAAGAAAATGCTGACGACCAGGAACCCCGCCAGATTGCGGCGCGGCCCCAGCCATCCTGCTTGCAGCGCTTCGTATGGACTCAAGAGAGCCAGAACGAACGGTGAACGCTCGATCGCGGCATAACCAACCAGCAGCCGCTCACCATTCTCGTCCTCTTGCTCCACGAGCTCACCCTGGGGCGGGTTGGTCGGCATGGCTATAGGGCAGCGCTGAAGGGCGGTGCCGTATCGACGTGAGTCAGTCTGAAGAATCCCGTCCCGATTGATGAGGAACGCATCCCACGACGGTTCCACCAATAGTGATGAGACCAGGCGATTGAGCACATCTGTGTCGATCGTCGCACGCAGCACAAAAGGTCCGTCCGACGCCACGTCCTGAACCGCGATGACAAAGTGGGGAGCATTGCGGTAACCCATGAAGACGTCGCTCACGTAGACATGGGCCGTGCTCACTTCGCTGAACCAATCGTACTCGCTGTAGCTCCGCCCCTCGAGCTCAAAGGGGCCGGCGTAGGAAATCTGGATGCCATTATCATCGATCACACCGAGGTCTACGAAGCCCCCAAAGGCGCGCTGGAGATTCGTGAGCACCTCTCTCAACCTGCGAGAGTCACGCAGTTGGCTAAAGCCTCGCTCCCTCACAGCCATGTCCAACGCCGACAGGTGTTCGGAGAGAAACGACTCCAGCGATTGCCTACCGATGGCGGCGAACCGCACCATGGGGCGGGTGGATTCGGCGTTGAGCGCCTCGCGGTACTGATGGTCAGCGACGCCGGTCATGATCAGTAGTGGAACAATTGTCACGATCGACACCGACAGCACCGCGGTGATCAGTGTCTTGCGATAGCGCCCCCCTGAGATCCGCGCGTCTCGTTGCTCAAAGGCACTGTTTGCCTGGTTTAGCTCGTCTTTCATGGGCACTACCACAGTGACCTCGTTCCCTGGCAGTCCTCAATCAGCAGACGGCGCGGCATCACCGCGTCCGGCGCGACCAGCCCTTCTGACAGCTTCCATCAGGTCGTTGATGTCGACCGGCTTGCGAAGATAGTCGAATGCACCCAGCCTCCGGGCTTCCTTCTCCTCATCATCCGATCCGTGACCCGTCATAATGATCACCTGGATCTGTGGATACGTATCCTTCACCCTCCGCAGCACTTCCATTCCGTCGATGCCGGGCATGCGCAGATCGAGCACCATGACATCGGGGATCTCGTCCTCCAACATCTCGAGTGCCTGCTGCCCGTCCAACGCCACATCGCTTCCGACGTCCCTCATCTCCATGCGCTCTGCAATGGTTCGCACGAAGTCCTCCTCGTCGTCAACGAGCAACACCTTCAGGGCGTCCTCAGCGGTATCGCCCGGCTTGTCGGAGGCCGCTAGCTGTTCCGGTTCTTGCAGAACCTCTTTTGCCATCTCTGGCGCGCCGGCTTCCGCAAACGCCGCTGCCGTCATACTCTTGTCGAACTCGTCTTTCGAGTCCTTGATGAAATCGACGGCGGCTTTAAGACGCTTGGCCCACGCCGCTCTGACCGTCCGGAGGATGTCACTGGTGTCCGCCGGCTTTTGCAGGTACTCGAAAGCCCCGAGGCGACGAGCCTGCTTTTCTTCTTGCTCGCCACCGTGGCCTGTCAGGATGATGATTTGGACCTCAGGGTGCTTCTTCTTGACACGTTCGAGCACTTCCATACCGTTGATTCCCGGCATCCGAAGATCGAGAACCATCACGTCGGGCGCGTCTTCCTCGATCATCTCCAATGCTTCCTCACCACTATACGCGACCCGGCTGCCGACGTCCCGCATCTCCATTCGTTCGGCCATCGTCTCTACGTAGTCTTCTTCGTCGTCGACGAGTAGCACTTTGATCTTGCTCATCCAACCCTCATGTAACGTGCGGTCATGCACCACCACTCCGTGGGAGACGAAGCCGAAAGTGACAGGCCGGATCCGCTGTTTCGACCACGGCGCCTAGGTTGCCCGCAGTTTGTGTCAGGTCCATCCAACGGTTTGCACCAGCAGGGTCAGCAGTTCCGGGGCTGCCGGCCGTGTCAAAGACAAAGTCGAGTGCGGGGCGGTCCTCATGCCGGCTCGTTCGGATGAGGAGAGTCCCACCTTCGGGAAGCTGTTCCAGGCAGCATTCTATTCCCCAACACAGCGCCATTTGAAGATGGAGGGGACCGGCCACAGTCTGCTGGCCATCATCTTCGCAAACCACCTGGACCGTCTGTTTCTTTCGCTGCGCGAAGCGCCGGCACAGGAACGCGGCCTGCCGGACCTCTTGACTCAGGTTCAGCTCTTGTTGGGGGTTGTCGAGGCTGTGCGCGAGGCGATTGAGGTTGGAGACGATCTCCGCACCGCGACCGACCTGAGCGTCGATGCGGTCCACTGCCTTCGTCATTCCTTCGCGGTTGATGGTTCCACGCTTCTCGAACGCGCGGACCATGTCCCCAATCAGTCCGGCAGATTCCCTCACGATCGCAAGGACGTTGCGGATCTCATGGGTAGTACTAGCCGTGATCTTGGCTATGAAGGCCGCTTCTTCGTTTTCGGGCGTACTCATGCTTATTTGTGTCCGTTTCGGCGTCGATCTGACCGCTTGTGGATCCCGCGGTCGAACGACCGACTCTAACGGCTAGTTCATACAGTCTGCCGCATCATCACCGGATCACGAGATATTCCGTGATAATTGTCACGAATGGAAAATACACTACTAGTTGCGGAGCGCCATGGGTCCTGGCTGGATCAGGTCAGGGTTCTCAACGGACAGTTGGCGCTGCCGAGCAGCAAGAGAGGTACCAAACCTGCGTCACCACGGGATGGCAAAACCGAATCTGCCTGGCAGATTACCAGCGGGTGCCCATCCTGGATTCGATCCGCCTGACACCCGGCATGGTGTTGACGAGTGCCCGCACCCTATCGGCGTCGTTGAGCGAACGCACCGTGCCAGTGATGGTGACGACTCCGTCCTCAGCCTCAATCTCGAGCACCTCGTCGGCGATGCTTCGGTCGATTGCGATCTTGGCTCTGATCGCACTCGCAAAGGCCAAGTCGTCCACCACTCTCTGGGATTCCGGCGTCGTCTGAAAGTCACGCTGGACCACCTCAGCGACCGCAGCGCAGGCTGTCGGGAGCGAGATCTGCTCCAGGTTGATGACGAGGTCGTAGCATGTAGGGTCGTTTCGGTCGACACCGTAAACGTGCTCCACCCATTTGTCGCGGGCCTCATCCAACTCTTTGATGTACTCGATGGTTCGGTCTCGCGTGAGATTCGTGCGCTCCACCGCGGCCTTGATGCGGTATTCCATGTCGGCGACCACCTTTACCCTGAGGTGGTGGCCCACTCCCCTGAGCAGCAGATACCCTGCCTGACCGTGATACACCACATCGTCCCCTTGAACCGCTCTGGCCATCTCTGCTTGGACACAGTGGATGTAGTGTACCCTGGTGAAGCCGTGGCGCTCCAGGAATCCTGGCCGGTGCGTGAGCGCCGATTCGAGCTCTCCTTCCGAGGCGCCGAACCGCTCCCCAGCCGCCTGAAGGAGCTCCTCGCGAGACAGGAGCCGGTAGCCGAGTTTCTCGCCCAGGCATTGTGCCAGATCTCTCCCACCGCTGAAAGTTCCCCTCGAGATGGTGATGATGGCCATGGCAGATTCCTCCATTGCCGTGACGGACTTGGATCTCGCCAAGAAGAAGAGTTCACCGAAGTCTACTTGGAGGGGAACTGCGCTTGTTAGCGGCTCACCAGCGTACCGCCATCTTGGACTCGATCCGCTTGACGCCTGGCATGCCCTTCACCAGGGTCCGTACCCTGTCGGCGTCGTCGAGCGAACGCACAGTACCCGCAAGAGTAATGACTCCGTCGTCGGCTTTGACCTCCACCACGTCGTCCACGATGGTCCGGTCTATTGCGATCTGTGCTCTGATCCCAGTCGCAAAGACCAGATCATCCACCTTCCTCTGGGATTCCGGCGTCGCCTGAAAATCCCGCTCGACCGCTTGCGCTATCATGTTACAGGCGGTTTCGAGCGGGATGTGCTCCAGATTGATCACGAAATCATAGAACGCAGGATCGTTTCTATCGACACCGTAGACCCACTGCACCCACTTGTCGCGCGTCTCATCCAATTCCTTGATGTATTCGATGGTGCGTTCGCGGGCGAGGTGGGTGCGCTCCATGGTGGCCTTGATGCGGTACTCCATATCGGCGATGACGTTGAGGCACAGGTGATGGGCCAGTCCCCTAAGGAGTCGATACCCCGCTTGGCCGTGATACACGACGTTGTCACCTTGCACCGCCCGGGCCATTTCCGCCCGCACACAGTGGATATAGTCGAGCCTCGAGAAACGATACCGCTCCAGGAATCCGGGTTTGTGCGTGAGTGCCAACTCGAGCTCTTCCTCGGATGCGTCGAAGCGCTTGGCGGTCGCCTGAACGAGTTCCTCACGGGAGAGGATGCGGTAGCCGAGCTTCTGCCCGAGGCATTCTGCCAGGGCCCTGGCGCCGCTGTACGTTCCCCTCGAGATGGTAATGATTGCCATGGTGCTCCCGCCGCTACCGTGCCGAGATCCGATCTCGTTAAGAAGAGTTCATCGAGTGTGATGGCAGTCAGTAGACAAATGTAACAAACAGGTTCCTCGACCACCCAGAAAACTCTCGCCGTCTCCCCGAGTGCCTTGGCCCGCGACCGCCTCGGATCAGTTGCCAGACCCCGAAGTGGGGTGTATCCATTCCACTTGCCAACACCCTTGGCCTCCGCCTGCCGGAGTGCCGGACGAGCGGGCATTGCCGAAGGATACGATGAGCGATGTGAGACGGGGTATCCGCCCCGATGAGGACAAGGACCGGCTGATTTCACCGCGCCGCTACCGCAAGGTGTTGATTGGCACGGTTCTGTCGGGCTCTCTCATTGCGATTCTGCCTCTCCTGATCCTATCCGGGATCAACTACCGCCAGTACCAGGATGTCCTCCGAGCGGAACTCACCCGCCCGATGATCCGGTTTGCCACGAACGGCAAGCAATCTTTGGAGTCGTTTCTCTCGGAGCGGCTCTCTGCCCTCTCCATGATCCTCCAGGATGCACCACCAGAGGAGTTGCGGGATTCTCGACGCCTCGAGGGGCTCCTGGTCACCTTGAACCAGACATTCGGCGACATCGTGGATCTCGGGGTGATCGACGAAAACGGGGTACAGATCGCCTACTCCGGGCCGTTTGACCTCGAAGGGCGCGATTACGGCACCCAGGAATGGCTCCGCGAAATCGGCACCCGTGCCGCGTACGTCAGTGATGTGTTCATGGGATACCGGGGTCGTCCCCATTTGGCCGTTGCCGTCCAACAGGCAAACGGGGCAGAGCGTTTCGTCCTACGGGCGACCATCGACACCGACGTCTTCCACTGGCTCGTCCCCGCCCGACCGTTTGAAACCGAGAACAACCAGACATCAACCTGTCGCGGATGCCATTCGCTGGGGGTCCAGCCATCCAGCGATGCGTTCATCATCAATGAAGAGGGCGTTCTTCAAACTACCAGCCGACTATACGGAGGCATTCTCGAATCGTCCCACCTCCCGCCCCTACCCTACAGCTCCGAGGCCGAGCTGCTCGAGCTGGAGGACGCCAACGGAATGCCCCTGATGATAAGCTATGCCCAGATCGAGCATTCTCCGTTCACCCTGGTGCTGGCGAGCGCGCGCGTGGCACGCCATGCCGGGCTGGCATCTCTGCAGAGCAGCCTGGTGGCCTTCTTGGTTGTCAGCATTGTCCTGATTGCGGCCGTGGTTACGGCTGGTGCGGTCTACGTCGTCAATCACCTTCGGGAGTCCGATCGGAAACGGGCTGCGCTCTATCACAAGATGGAATACACCAACAAACTTGCGGCGATCGGCCGACTCGGTGCGGGCGTTGCCCACGAAATCAACAACCCCCTGTCGATCATTACGGAATCAGCAGGGTTGCTCATGGACCTCCTCACCCGCCCGGAGAAACCGCCGACGCACGAGAAGATCACCAGCTTGGTGGATTCCGTCCTGAAATCCGCGAAGCGCTGTGGGGACATCACGCACAATCTGCTGGGGTTTGCCAAACAGCTGGACGTCGGGCGTGAGTCGCTCAACCTGGACGCCCTGCTCAGGGAGGTGCTGGGTTTTCTGGACAAGGAAGCCGGGTACCGCAAAATCCGGGTGGATTTCGACCTTCCGGACGAGCCGCCCACCATCGTCAGCGAGCGGGGTCAATTGCAGCAAGTATTCCTCAACCTCCTCAACAACGCCTTCGCCGCCGTTGAAGACGGCGGTCACATTGAAATCGGAATCCGCAAGCTGGCTGGCGACATGGTCGCGGTGAGTATTGCCGACAACGGTGTAGGCATTCCTGAGGACCACATCAAACGAATCTTTGACCCGTTCTTCACCACCAAGAAGGGCCACGGCACGGGCCTCGGACTCTCCATTACGTACGGCATCGTCGAGAAACTGGGCGGGGAGATCACCGTGAAGAGTACGGTGGGTCAAGGCACGTGCTTCACCGTCACGCTGCCGATCGGAAAAGAATCTTAAGTGAAGTCTCATACCTAACAGGTACCGCGGATCATTAGAATAGTCTTGAGGTTGTGGGTGCGGGATGGAACAGGCATCGCACCTGCGGGAGGCTAGACTCGATGAGCGAAAGCACGGTCCTACTCGTCGATGACGAAGCAGAATTCGTCAGCGTGCTCGCCGAGCGACTCGAAGCCCGAGGGCTCATCGTGGAGACGGCTGAAAGCGGCGAGATCGCCCTCGTGAAGGCCACGGCCAGGGCGTTCGACGCCATCTTGCTGGACATGGCCATGCCGGGCATGGATGGGATCGAGACTCTCGAAGGGCTCCTCGAGATCAACCCCGACCTCCAGGTGGTTCTCTTGACCGGCAGAGCCACATTGACGCAGGGGGTCGATGCCATGAAACTGGGCGCCCTCGACCTGTTGGAAAAGCCGGCTGACATCGACACGGTGGTGGAGAAGATCCAGCTCGCTGCCGCGAGACGGTCTTCCCTGGCCGACAAGCGCATCGCGAAGAAGATGCAGGATATCCTCCGCAAGAAGGGTTGGTGAAGCCGTGGAGGGTTGGAAACGAGTAGGCGACATCATGGTTCCGGCGGACCGGTACCCTTCGGTGCGGGACCACACAACGCTGCGTGAAGCGATCGACGTCATCGAAGGTGCTCAACTGGAGGTCGATCTCCGCCAGTCGCTCCCGCGTGTCTTGTTGGTGTTCGACGAGATCAACGTACTGGTAGGGTACCTCCGGCGTCGCGACATCATGCGCGGCTTGGAACCGAAGTTTCTCAGCAGTCAACCACTGGAGTACCGGAAGAAGCTCTTCGATGTGGAGTTCGATCCCAACCTGTCGGACCTTCCGTACGACCGATTGCTCCGCGGAATACAAGAACAGGCCAACCGGCCCGTGAGTGACGTGATGCGTCCCATCGAGGCGATCCTCGAGGCCGACGCACCGTTCATGAAGGCCGTGTATGAGATGGTCTCCGGGAATCTCTCCCTGATCCCGGTGATTCGGGATGAACAACTCGTCGGTGTGCTCCGGTCAGTTGATCTGTTCCACGAAATGGCAAAGCTGGTGAGGTAAACTCACTGCGGTTGTTTTCAAAAGAGGTTGTTTCCACAATGACCGACGACGCACTCCCCGAGAGTGTCACGACGGTATCCGATTCCCGCACCAAGGTCGGCGCCCCGACCGTAGGGCGCATTCGGTCGAGAGCCACGGAGGAGCCGCAGCCAGTCGACTGGAAGCGAGTCGCGTGCATATTGCTGGGGCTCGCACTCTTCACCTTAGTGTACTTCGCTCCAACTCCCGCTCCTGCCGTCGATCCGCAGGGAGAGACATTTGCCCTCACGCGTGAGGGCAAGGCGGCTCTCGCCCTGTTCTTCCTTGCCGCCACGTGGTGGGTAACCGAAGTCGTCCCCATCGGTGTCACCAGCATCACGATCGGCGTGGTGCAGGGTCTGCTGTTGATTCGACCGGCCCGAACCGCGTTTACCGACTTCATGGACCCGTCGGTCTGGTTCATTTTTGGCTCGCTGATGTTCGGCATGGTATTCACGCAAACCGGCCTCACACGCCGGCTGGCGTACAAGATGCTCTCCCTCATGGGGGAGCGTACGAGCATGATCCTTCTCGGGTGCTTCATTATGACGTCGACGCTGACGCTCATTATGGCGCACACCGCGGTTGCGGCCACTGTGTTCCCCCTGTTTATGGCGATCTACGCTCTGTACACCGACGAGGCCGAGAACACGCGATTCGGCAAGAACCTCTTCATGGGCATGGCGTTCGTCGCGGGTGCGGGAAGCATCGTCACGTTGCTCGGAGCCGCACGGGGGGCGGTCGCCATCGGTTTCTTCCGCGACATCACTGGTCGATCCATCAGCTTCTTTGAGCTGAGCTACTACATGCTCCCGGTGGGTGTGCTCATGACGATTCTGTTATGGGCGTTCTTCATGCTCTACTACCGGCCCGAGAAGAAGACCATCCCGGGATTGCGGAAACGGGTACAGCGCCTGTACGAGAGTCTTGGACCCATGACCCGGAACGAAATTCTGTCGCTCGTTATCGTGGCTTCCACGATCTCCGTGTTGAGCCTGCGACAGTTCGTTCCGGCGCTGGCACCGCTCGACAAAAGTGCCATCATCCTCGTCGCGACAATCCTGTTCTTCCTCTTTCGCATCGTTTCCCTCAAGGACCTCGAGGGAACATCGTGGAACATCATTCTCCTCTTCGGTGGTGCAATGAGCCTCGGCTTTTGCCTTTGGCAAACCGGCGCCGCCGAGTGGCTTGCCATCAAATGGCTCGCCATGTTCCACGGCGCGCATTGGCTGGTCTTCATCCTGGGCCTTTCGGTGTTCGTCCTGCTGATGACCAACCTGATCATGAACGTCGCCGCCATCGCGATCACGATGCCGGTGGCGTTGGTCATCGCGCCATATGTCGGGGTGGCGCCCGAGGTGATTCTCTTCGCCTCACTCGCGACGGCCGGCATGCCCTTCCTTCTCCTGGTGGGCGCCGCCCCGAACGCCATCGCCTACGCCAGCAACCAGTTCACCACCGGGGAGTTCTTCCGGGCCGGCATTCCCGCCAGTCTCCTCCTCATCGCGGTGCTGGCGCTGTTCGTAGGGGTGATCTGGCCGGCCATGGGCATGCCCGTCCTCACACCTTAAAGAAGAATTATGGATTCTCGGCCTTGTGGCCGTGTGCGCCATTACTTAGCATTGCTAAGTAAGCAAACCTGAGTATGGAGCCATGAACCGAGCCTCCTTGGGCGAATTCGAACACTTGATCCTGTTGGCCGTTCTCCGCCTGGGCGATGACGCCTACGGCGTCTCGATCATCGACGAACTCGAGAAACGCACCGGACGGGAGATCTCCCAGGCCGCCACCTACATCGGCCTCAAACGCTTGCGTGAGAAGGGGTTACTGGATTCCCGCCTGGCCGATCCGTCTCCCGAGCGGGGCGAGCGAGCCCGGCGGTATTTCACCGTGACCGACCTCGGTACGCAGCGCCTCCGGGAGTCCGCCGGCGCCCTCTTCGCCATGTGGGAAGGTCTGGACCCGGCGCTCCGGGAGCGAACTGGATGACGATACCGCCCCGCCCTCCTGTCCTGGCGACGGCGGTCATCGCTCGGCTGCTTCCGGTGAGTGAGCGGGAGGACACGCTGGGTGACCTTGCCGAGCGGTTTCACCGTCACGGGGAGCGCAGCGGGGTGGGCTCCGCCCGCCGCTGGTACTGGAAACAGGTGGCGATTTTCCTCACCCGGCTCGCGAACGAGAGCATTCGCCGCCGCTTCAACCTCCGTGCTGGCGATCCAATTCTCACGCCCCGTCGCGGACATTCCTGGAGTACCCAGACGATGTTGATCCTGCAGGACCTCCGGTACGCCGTCCGCAGTCTTCGCAAGCAACCACTCTTTTCCACCGTGGCCGCGGCGACGCTCGCCTTGGGCATCGGCGCCACCGCTTCGGTATTCACCGTCGTCAACAGCGTGTTGCTGAAGCCTCTGCCCTACGAAAACCCCGAAGATCTGGTCGGTGTGTGGCACGTTGCACCCGGCATTGGGTTTGACGGAAGCCATCCGCTGGCGCCGGCGACGTACTACACCTATCGCGAGGAAACCCGTGTCTTCGAGGACGTGGGGATGTGGGACGACCAACAGTTCGCCGTCACCGGACTGGGCGAGCCGGAACAAGTCCAGGGTATGCTGCTTACTGATGGTACGTTGCCGATTCTGGGAGCGACCCCGCTGCTGGGTCGAACCTTCAGTGCCGTGGACGACACACCGGGTACCCCCGAAACAGTCATCCTCAGCTACGGCTATTGGCAGGGGCGCCTCGGCGGTGATGCGCGTGTGATCGGAACCGCGCTAACCGTGGACGGGCGTCCGCGGGAAATCATCGGCGTGATGCCCCCGGAGTTCCGCTTCCTGCGATCCAATCCGGCGGTGTTCCTTCCATTTCGCTTTGACCGTTCCCGCATGACGGTCGGGGATTGGAGCTACCAGGGATTGGCGCGCTTGCGACCCGGCGTCACGCTGGAACAGGCGAACGCCGACGTGGCGCGCATGCTCCCCCTCGTGCTGGAGAAATTTCCCCGTGGCATGGGCCTCGCCACCCTTCAGGCGTGGCAGCTCGGTCCCGATGTCCATCCCCTCATGGCCGACGTGGTGGGCGATGTCGGCGCGGTCCTCTGGGTGGTCATGGGTACCGTGTCCATCGTCCTGCTCATCGCCTGCGCCAACGTGGCCAACCTCTTCCTGGTCCGGGCCGAAGGCCGGCAACAAGAGGTGGCCATTCGTACGGCCATCGGTGCGGGCCGGCGGCACATTGTCCGCGCGCTGCTCGTCGAGAGCGTCTTGCTGGGCGTGTTGGGCGGAATCGCCGGCCTCGGCCTGACGGATCTGGGGATTCGGGCGTTCGTTTCGATGGGTCCCCAGCAGCTGCCTCGTATCGCAGACATTGCCATCGAGCCCACGGTTCTCGCGTTCACCCTGGGGATCGCCCTTTTCTCGGGATTCCTCTTCGGTCTCTTTCCCGTCCTGCGCTACGGCAGCCCGGACCTGGTGGCGGCCCTCAAGGAAGGAGGGCGCGGGAGCGACGTGGGGAGGGATCGGCACCGTGCCAGGAACGGCCTGGTCATCTCGCAAGTGGCGCTGGCCCTGGTGCTCATCGTGGCCTCGGGTCTCATGATGCGCAGCTTCAACGCTCTGCGGCGGGTATATCCCGGCTTCGACCGTCCCGATGAGGTCCTCACACTGCGCGTCGACATCCCCCGGGCAGAGGTTCCAGACGATGTTGTCGCAGCCGCAACCCACGAACAGATCGTGCAGCGCATCGGGCAGATCCCCGGCGTGACCGCAGCGGCTTTCTCGTCCTCCCTGACCATGGACGGGTGGGACAGCAATGACGGCATCCTCGTGGAGGCCTTTGCACTGCCCGCCGGCGCCCCGGAACCGCCGCGGCGCCTGAAATGGGTTTCCCCGGGGTACTTCGAAACCATGGGGAATCCGATCCTTGCCGGTCGTGGGTTCAGCTGGAACGACGTCCACACTCTGGCTCGAGTTACCGTGGTGACAGAGAACTTCGCCCGGGAGTATTGGAGCGATCCGGCCGACGCCATCGGCAACCGGCTTCGCGAGAATTCCTCTGGTCTATGGCGGGAGATCGTGGGCGTCGTGGGCAACGTGTACGACGAGGGGATTCAAGACGGACCGACGACCGTGATGTTCATGCCCAGCGTCGTGGAGTGGTTCTGGGGATCTGCCATCTTCACGCGCCGTCCGATGGCCTACGCCATCCGATCGACGAGAACCGGAACAACCGGACTGCTGGACGACGTGCGGCGCGCCGTCTGGTCGGTCAACCCCAACCTCCCCCTCGCCAACGTGCAGACCCTCCAGGACATCTACGACTTCTCCATGATCCGGACCTCGTTCACCATGGTGTTGCTGGGGATCGCCGCGGGCGTCGCGCTCCTCCTCGGGACGGTGGGCATCTACGGTGTGATCTCCTACATCGTGTCACAGCGCACGCGGGAGATCGGCGTGCGCATGGCCCTCGGCGCCCGGGAGGCCGACGTCCGTCGCATGGTGCTCCGCCACGGGTTGCTCCTGTCGGGCACCGGGGTGGCTGTCGGGCTGGTCGCCGCTCTGGGCCTCACGCGCCTCATGTCCACCCTGCTGTTCGGGGTCGCCCCGGTGGATCTGGTCACCTACGGTGTGGTGTCCGTCGGCCTCGGCAGCATCGCCCTCCTTGCCAGCTACCTCCCGGCCCGGCGGGCCGCTGGTGTGGATCCCACCGAGGCGCTCCGATGGGAGTGAAGGCAGTTTAAATCCTTGTAAAACAATGTCTTATAGGCACCACGGCATTTCGGTGAAACTTTGACGCCACTAGTGACGTATTGCCACTATATGTCACGAACTGCCACGAGTGTGTCACCATGCCCAAAGAGACTCCTTCCCTGAAACCCCTGGCCCTCGAGATCCTCCTCGTTCTGCTGGAGCGGGAGCGCCACGGCTACTCCATCGCCAAAGCCATCGAACGCCGCCACAACACGGCCCGCGTCGAGGCCGGCAGTCTGTATCGGACGCTGCGCACGATGTTGCGGAACGGATTGATCGAGGAATCGGAGCAGCGCCCCGATCCCGAGCTGGACGACGAGCGCCGCCGATACTTCAAAGTGACGTCCGCCGGCCGGGACGCCGCAGCGGCAACCGCGCGGCAGTTCGGGACCCTCGTGGACAAGGCCCGGGAACTCGACCTCCTCAAAGGAGAGGTCAACCGATGAGCCGCGTCCCCTTCTACTACCGGCTGCTCGTACGGTTCTTTCCGTCCCGCTTCCGGCGGGAGTTCGGCCGGGACATGGAGCAGTTCTACGCCGACCGTCTCCGGGAGGCTCGTTCCGGCGGTCGATCCGGCGCGATGCTGTCGTCGTGGAGCCACGCGGCCCTCGACAGCGCCCGCACCGGCATGCGTGAGCGTGCGGCGGCGCTCCGAGGATACGCCACGACGCACGGTGCACAGCGGTTGAAGCCTCGGCCGCCGAGTGGTCCCCGAGAACGGCGCGGGGGTTGGCGCTCATTGCCGGCCAGCGTGTTTTCCGACACGCGCCACTCGGTCCGCCTACTGGCGAGGAAGCCCGGCTTCGCATTGGCTTCCATCGTCACACTCGGTCTCGGGATCGGCGCCAGCACCATGATGCTCAGCGTGGTGGATACGGTGCTCCTCAAACCGCTCCCCTATCCAGACTCCGGTCAACTCGTGGGGGTGTTCCGCATCGACCCGGAGGTGACGGGCCCAAACCCCTCGGCAATGAATCTCTCGAACCTCTACGCGGTGCCGTACGACGTGTTCGAGGACTGGCGCGACATGAGCCCCGTGCTCGAAAGCGCAGGCGCCTACTTCGCGACATCCAGAACGTTGACGGGCGCCGACCGTGCAGAGCGCCTGAGCGGAGCAATGGTAACCTCCGGCGTGTTTACCGCCCTCGGCATTCCCGCGGCGCTCGGTCGAACCTTCATTGCGGCGGACGACGAGGTGGGTGCGCCGAGTCTGGTCGTTCTGAGTCACGGTCTTTGGCAGGACCAGTTTGGGGCCGATCCAACCGTCTTGGGCCAGCAACTCTCGCTCAGCGGCGTGCAGTATACGGTGGTCGGGGTGATGCCGCAGGAATTCCGATTTCCGTTCGCTAGGACCCAACTGTGGATGACGTTCAGCGACCAACGCAAGACGTCACCGGTGCGGAATTCCGGCTATTTGCAGGTCATCGCCCGTGTCAGATCTGGAGTTGGCCTCGAGCAGGCACAGCGCGAGGTGGATGCCGTTGCGCGGCGAATCGGCGAGATCCATCCCGCCGAGGTCGAGCACGGCATCGGGCTCTTTCCCCACAAGGATCTCGTGGTGGGCTCTACCGGTCTTGGGCTCCTGATCTTGTTGGGAGCCGTGGGACTCGTGCTCCTCATCGCCTGCGCGAACATTGCCAACCTCCTCCTCGTGAGAGCCACCGAGCGACGACGAGAGTTGGGGATCCGACAGGCTCTCGGCGCCGGGCGGTACCGTCTCGTGGCGCAACACCTGAATGAGAGCGTGGTGTTGTCCCTCGCCGGCGGCCTCGCCGGATTGATCATCGCAATTGCCGCCCGGGGACCGTTCATCAATTCGGTTCCCGGCGGAGTCCCCCGGGCCGGAGAGATCGCCACGGACTACCGCGTGTTCGCCATCGCAGCCGGTATCTCCGTGGTGACGGGATTGTTGGCCGGCGTGTTGCCCGCACTGCGTGCCGGCCGGGCGGCGGTGGTGGACGTGCTCCAGGACGGAGGACGCGGGTTCGTCGGTGGCAGGCGGCGCAACCGCACCAACGCGGCCCTGGTAGTCTCCGAGATTGCCCTGGCGTTCGTGCTCCTCGCCGTCGCCGGCCTGCTCGTGAAGAGCTTTTCGCGTCTCACGTCCGTCGAGCGGGGCTTCGACGCCGCCGGCGTGCTGGTCATGCCGGTGACGTTGCCGACCCAGTATCGACAGTCGCCCGTGGACTCCTACATGTTTTTCCAGGAGCTGGGCAATCGCCTGGCGGCCATCCCCGGCGTGCGCGAAGTCGCCGGCGCGAGCCAGATGCCCTTCGTAGGCGGGATGTCGTTTCCGCCGACGTCCATCGAGACATTGCAGGGAAACGTAGAAGACATCCATCATTTCAGTGTCGTGACACCCGAATACTTCGACGCCATGGACATTTCCACCGTCTCAGGCCACACGTTCACGACCGCGGACCGGTTCAGTACGGAGCCCGTGATCGTCATCAACGAGGCCATGGCCCGGAAGTATTGGCCCGACGAGAATCCCCTGGGGCGGCGCGTGCGTCGTGACATTGCAGGGGATTCCATCTGGAGGACAGTGGTTGGGGTGGTTGGGGATGTTCGGTGGAACATGGGCCAGGAAGCGTTCCCCGATTACTACATCCCGTACGCCCAAAACTCCCTCTTCTTCCACACCATGGTGCTCAAGACGGCCATCGAGCCCACTAGTATCATCCCTGCGGCCCGGGAAGCCCTCTGGGCCATCGACGGGGACATACCGGCCCGCGTGTTGGTTCTCGAAGACCTCATCAGCCAGTCGGCCAGCGTTGCCGGACCGCGTTTCGGCATTTACGTCCTCGGGTCCCTATCGGCCCTGGCCGCCCTCCTGGCGATCCTCGGCATCTACGGCGTCCTCGCGTACACCGTGGAGCAGCGTGCCAACGAGATCGGCATCCGGATTGCCCTGGGTGCCGGAACCCGAAACGTCGTGCGCGGCGTGCTGCAGCGGGGCCTCCTCATGGCGGGAGTCGGTGTGGGGATCGGACTCGGGATCGCCGTGGCCGTTTCCCGCATCACGAGCGCCATGTTGTTCGAGGTGAGTCCCACCGATCCGGCGACGCTCGCGGCAGTGGCTCTATTGGTGGCAGGCGCGGCGCTGGCCGCCAGCTACATTCCGGCTCACCGGGCTACCAAGGTCGATCCGGTGGAGGCGCTGCGGATGGAGTAGTCGCCCCCGGTTTCTGCCGCTTTCCTTAAAGTCGGCATTCAGCTCCCGCTCCCATGGCGGCCGAGGCCAGGAGAAGACATCTTCGACGCCTCAAGGGGACGGGATATGTCGCGAATATCACCAGTTGCCACCCTCCTCGTGGCGGCCACCTATGGAACGCTTGGGTGCGCTCCGTCGGAGGTGCCGCGAACGACGTTCGACCCGGGCACACCCACGGATCGTGCCGCCCTCTTCGACTATCTCCTCGAAAAGACCATGGAGCGGGAGGCCTTCTCTCCCGTGAAGAACGACGGCTTGAGGCTGAACGTCGAGGAGGAGATGCGGCAATACCGGGACGAACTGGTCGCCGCGGATACCGACGAGAAGCTCTACTACGCCCTGGCCAAGATCAGCAACGCCCGCAAGGACAGACACCTGCGGATTAGACTGTTGGAAGGTGGACTCCGCCCACACGACCCCGCGGGGAGCGAGCTGTCCAACTATCCGGTTCCGGGCGCAGCCATCCCGCACGCACCGGTGCGGTTCGCCGTGGACTTCGGGACACCAGGCGCCTACTTCCTCTTCATCGCCGACGTCGCGGAAAATCTGCCGTACGTGGCTCCCGAGGCTGCGGCGCTCAACGTGGGAGACCGACTCACCGACGTCAACGGGCAGCCGTTCGACGACTATGTGGATGCGGTGGAGCCCTATCACCGGTATTCCACAGTGAACGGGTTCTGGTGGCAGTTGGCCACCTGGCTGCCCCAGCGGAGCGTGCAGTTTCCCCCATCGTTCTTCGAGGAGGACCTGCGACTCACTCTGGAACGACCTGACGGGACTCGCTATACCGCGCAGCTGCCATACCTCGCGCCGGAGGACATCACCTGGATGGGATACGGACAACGTCGCTATCCCGGATTCCACACCGCGATGACGACCGAGACGTACACACTCTATCGTCCAGATGATGGGGGCCCGGTCTTGCTGCTGGCCTGGACGGGGTTTCAGGACGGACTACAGCAGGATGTTCTCTCCTTGATGGAGTACGCAGAGGAGAATGGGCTCCTGAATTCCTCGCTCATTATCGATGCGACACGAAGCCGCGGCGGATCGAACGGAGCGTTTGCCCTGCGGCGCTTCTCACCGAAACCGTTCCGCACCACCTTCGGCGACCTGCGGATCAGTGATGCGTCCGTCGCCTTCGCCACCAGCCGGATCGAGCGTCTGCACGCTCGGGAACGGTTCCCCGCCGTGCTGGGGGACGGGGATGATGGCGGATGGCTGCTCTCGTGGATTGAGGAGGACTTCCTGCCGGCGGCCGACCGGGGCGACGAGTACACCACACCCGTCCCCTTCAAGCTCAGGCACCTCCCGAAGGACTCCGACGGCATCGTACGACCGGCGGAGGTCCATTTCACCGGACGCCTCGTGGTCTGGTTGAGCCCATACGGCGGCTCCCATCTTGATCAGTTTGCCAGCATGGTGGTGGACAACCAGCTCGGCCACACGATGGGGATGCCCGCAGGCGGTTACAGCAACACATGGGAATGGGAAGAGACACTCACATTCCCTAACGGCGAGCAGCCCATTGTGTCGTACATGTGGACGATCGGACACACCGTGCGCCCCAACGGTGAGATTCTCGAGGGCAACCCGGCGGAGGTAGATGAGTTCCTGCCCGTCACGCAGGAGACGTACGACGACTACTATCCAATGCTGCTGAGACGCTCGTTGACCCACCTCGGAATCCGATGACGCACGGCGAGGCATCACCACCTCGAGTCGCCGAACGGCGGACGCTCTACCGGCGGTATCGCCGCCTTTCCCTCGGCATGAAGATCCTCCTCTTCATGATCCTGGGGATCGTAGCGGGCATCGTCGCCGGCGAACGAGCCACCGTGGTCCGGCCCCTGGGAGATCTCTTCATCCGACTCCTCATGATGGGGGTCATTCCACTCGTGTTCTTCAATCTGCTGGCAGGGCTCACGAGCCTGCCGGATCTCAAAACTCTGGGGCGCGTGGGCGGGAAGATCATTTCCTACTACCTCCTCACCACGACGATGGCGCTGGTTTTGGGCCTGACCGCAATGCGCCTCCTCCGCCCGGGGATCGGCATGCAGCTCACGGAAGAAGTGGGAAACGAATTCGGCGAGGTCCCCAACGTGGCCGACGTGTTCTTAGACCTGGTGCCCGAAAACATCTTCCGGTCTTTTGCCGACGGCCAGGTGGCTCAGGTGGTGGTGTTCGCGATCTTCCTCGGGATTGCGACCTTGTTCCTGCCGGAACCGCCACGCGACTCGCTCCGGAGGGGGTACACGATGCTGGCCGATGTGCTCCGTCAGCTCGTGGGCCTCGTCATGCACTTCGGACCTATCGGGATCGGCGCCCTGGCCGCGAGCACGGTCGGGCAATACGGCGCCGCCATCTTCGGGCCACTGGCGTTGTTCATTGGCGGTGTGTGGGGCGCACAGCTCACGATGGTGGTGGTGTATCTGGCGCTGCTGGTCGCATTCACGAGACGATCGCCGTGGCGCTTTCTCTCCGACACGGGACCGCTCTACGCGACCACGGCAGCAACGTGCAGCAGCCTGGCGAGTCTCGCCGTGGCCATGGATGTGGCCGAGAAGCGCGTGAAGCTTCCGAGAAGCATTTACGCTTTCACCCTGCCCCTCGGTGCACAGCTCAACAAGGATGGCACGTCCATCATGCTGGCCGGGGTGCTCCTGTTCACCGCCCAGGCCGCTGGTGTCGATTTCGGATTGGCATCTCAGATCACGATCGTGTTGATCGGGCTGGTGCTCTCTGAGGGGTCCGGCGGTATTCCCGGCGGCGGTTTTGTCATCGCCCTCATCTTTGTCCGGGCATTCAACCTCCCCCTCGAGGTCGCGGCCATCGTCGGAGGCATCTACCGGTTGATCGACATGGGCAGCACGACCATCAACTGTATGGGCGACATGGTGGGCACCACCATCGTAGCGCACAGCGAGCGCGCGGTAACCACAGAGGCGGCATGACGCAATCGACCTTGAAGGACATCGCCCAGGTGCGGGCACTCTTTCCCGGTGCGACGAACGGGATCTACATGAACGTCTCCGTCCGCGGGCTGCTGCCCAACCCCACGCGGGAGGCGGTGGATCGGTTTCTCCAGCATCATGCGGACGGCACGTGGGACAAGGCGGAGATGTTCGAGACCGTGGAGCGGGCTCGCACGCGGGTAGCCCAACTCATGAACGCGGGACACCCCGACGAGATCGCCATCACGAAGAACGCCTCCGAGGGGTTGAACATCATCGCCGCGTCACTCTCCTGGAAGCCGGGCGACAACCTGGTGCTCTGCCCCGCGCTGGAACACCCGAACAATGTCTACCCCTGGCTCAACCTCGCCCGACGGTATGGCGTGGAGGTGCGCACCGTGGCGGAGCGGGAGGGACACGTGCCGGTGCACGCCCTGGTCCAATCCATCGACGAACGCACGAGACTCATGACCGTACCCACCGTGTCGTTCTCCCCGGGATTCATCACCGACATCTCACCCGTGAGCCGCGCATGTCACGAACGTGGCGTGTTGCTCGTCGTCGATGCCGCCCAATCCGTCGGCGTGCTCCACACCGATGTGCAGCAGCTCGGCGTGGATGCCCTGGCCGTTGCCACCCAAAAGGGCTTGCTCGCCTTCTACGGATTGGGGTTCCTCTACTGCAAGCGCGAATTGGCCGACACCATCCAGCCGGCATATCTCGCACGATACGGCGTCGCCGTTGGGCGCGACGCCCATGAAACCGCCATGCACCTGGATCGCCTCACGCTGGCACAGGGTGCGCGCCGGTTTGACCTGGGCAACTACAACTATCTGGGCGCCACCGCCGCCAATGCCTCATTGGGACTGCTCCTCGAGATCGGCAGCAAGCGCATCGAGGCCCATGTCCGCCGCCTCGTGCGGCGGCTCGCGCTCGGTTTGCTGGACGCCGGACTCCCCGTGGTGGGGGGTGAGGTCGGTCCTCACCTCGGTCACATCGTCTCGGTGGGCCACATCGGAGGCGGCGGCCATGACTCGGCCGACGACCCGGCGATGAACGACCTCTTTCACCACCTCAGCGACCGCGGCGTGCGGTTTGCCATTCGCCGGGGGGTGCTCCGCTTTTCGCTGCACGTGTACAATTCGGAGGAGGATGTAGACGAGGTCATCGCGTTGGCCCGGCGGTGGACGGCCCGCAGGCCGTGAGATACACCACAGCACGCCAGCGCGGACCCATGTACCCTGGACGATCATGGACTTCTCCACCACCGAGATCACGCGGTATAAGAGTTTCGTCATCGAGGCCAACCCACCCCAACAGGGCAAGAGGGCCTGGGGCACTTTTTTCGTCATCAGCCGGGAGCGGTCCGAAGGCCTCAATCGGCGGTCCTTTGATGATGACGCCAATTTCTCCAGCCGGCTCGACGCGGTGCACCACTGCTTCGACTTCGGCCGGCGCATCATCGACGGCAAGGTCGACGGGCTGTCGGTGGACGATCTCTAAGGGACAGCCCGCGGCGTTCCCGCCACGGGCCTGTCACTCCCGTGCCTCCTTTTTCGCCGGGCGGGGTATAAGCGTCTCAGCCCATCCCACGACTGCAGTAGATTTGGGGTTAGCAGCGGCAATGTGTGATATCCCAAACGGAGGATTGTGACATGGCACGCGCCGTACTTCTCACCGTCGCTGGGGCCGTTCTCTGGAGCGTCCCAGTCGCCGGCCAGACCGTCCGAGTGCTGGTGATGGATCCGGAAACGAGCATTCCCGCCGCTGCCGGGTACGTCGTGCTCCTCGACAGCGACAGCGCAGAAGCGGGCCGGGCATTGAACAGCCAGGACGGACTGTTGGCCGTGCGAGCGCCTTCCCCGGGGGTCTATCGCCTCGCCTCGGTGCGGGCGGGATATCACACGCGTCTCTCCGAGCCCTTCACGGTGGAGGACGGGCAGGCGGTGGATATGGTCCTGGATCTGGCCACCGAGCGGGTGGACCTGTCGAGGGTGCCGACGTCGTCGGAGAACGCGTGCCTGGCGCCGCGTGAGGACGAGGGGATCGGCCTCCTCTGGCACGAAACAGCCACGGTGCTGGCCGCCACCCAGTGGGGTGGCCGGGACGGACTCGAGTACTACTCCATCCTGTACCAGCGGGAGCTCGACGCCACCGGCGACCTGGTGTTCCTCGAGCAGACGGACATCGTACAGGGCCTCATCCTCCAGACAACCACGGACGGTAGCAAAGAAGATTTTGTGGTCGTGCCGCCGGACAGCGGGCTCCTCTTCAATCCGCCGACCCCGGCGTGGCTGCTCACCGACGAGTTCGCGACTGACTATTGCTTTCGGGCAACGCGGGGCCAGGGTGTCGTCGGCCTGTCGTTTAGCCCGAGGGCTGCCCAAGAGGGTCCCGACATCGCGGGGACGTTCTGGCTGGACGCGGAAACGGCGGGGCTCCAATCCCTCGAGTACCGATTCCTCAACATACCCGTCGAGGCCGGGGCCGACCGGGCCCAGGGGCACGTGGCGTTCATGCCCGGGCCATCGGGCCGGTGGCTGGCCAGCGATTGGGAGCTCAACGCTCCCCTTCCGGCGATGGACTTGCAGCAGAACGTGGTCCTCGGCGGGTTGCGTGTGTCAGGGGGACGGGTCACCGCCATCGTTCAGGGTGAAGAGATCGTGTTCTCGGCGCCCCTTGCCGAGCTGACCGGCGTGGTGCACGATTCGGCCGGCGTCGCAGGGCTATCAGGAGCCGTCGTCACTCTCGTGGGAACCGACTACGCCGCCGCCACCGATGACAACGGCCGGTTCCGTATCGCGGGGCCCTTGAGCGGGACCTACAGGGTGGCGTTCACACACCCCATACTCGACGCGCAACAGCTCTTCTCACCCGACACGGCGGTGGCCCTCCAGGTGGGCCAGGAGACCACGTTATCACTCCATCCCGTCGCCGGCTCCGATTACCTCGGCGCCCTCATGGCCCGAGGCGGTGGACGCCGCGCTCGCGCTGAAGCCCCCGCGGGAGAGGATCAGGTGACGGACTATCGCGGCCGCCCCACGAACTCCCGGAACGTCATCATACAGGAAGAGTTGGAGGAAGTCCCGGACCTCACCGCCGTGGAGGTAGTCTCTCGGCTACGACCGTCGTGGCTCAGGAACCGAGGCACGATCAATTTCGGCGGGACGACCTCCAACCCCGTCGTCTTTAGAAACGGGAAGTACATGGGCGACCTCGCCGTCCTGTCGGCGATCCCCGTGGAGGAGATCGGGGAAATCTGGTACTTCGACCGCATGGACGTGGCACAACGCTGGGGC
The DNA here is from genome assembly GCA_039589615.1 of Gemmatimonadota bacterium. Classification (GTDB taxonomy): domain Bacteria; phylum Gemmatimonadota; class Gemmatimonadetes; order Gemmatimonadales; family GWC2-71-9; genus B3T1B10. Next base: position 22,383 of record JBDHHA010000009.1, on the reverse strand, counting down.
AGTCGCCGCTTCCCCGGGGGCGTCATCGAAATCGTCGACCGACGGTAAAACCCCTTACCCCTCAAAGGTGTCATGTTGACAAACCGTGTACTATGTAGTACATACTCTACAGATGAGCGAATTCGGAGCGTACGTCAGGGACCGGCGGGAGCGCCTTCGCAAAGCGGACCCCCGCTTTTCGGTCCGGCAACTTGCCCACCGATTGGGTGTGGAGCCGTCCTACCTCAGCAAGGTGGAACGGGGCGAAACGGCTCCTCCGTCGGAGGCCAAGATCATCCTCCTGGCGGAGGAACTGGAGGACGATCCCGACATGCTGCTGGCCATGGCCGGCAAGGTGTCGTCGGATCTCCAGGCGGTGATCCGCAAACGCCCCGAGCTCTTCGGCACGCTGATACGGGAGCTGAAGGACATGCCCGAACATGCGGTGCTGCGGTTGGTGCGGGAGGTGCGGGACGGGACGTGGTAGGGAGTAACGCAACAAAGAGGTCAGCATGATCGAATTGACAGGCGATTCATTGGTCTTCCGATTCCCCGACGTGCACGAGCGTGCGGTCTTGCGCGTCGAGTTTCAACGAACGCTCCGGATCCCGGACGACGACAAGAAATATCCCCTGCCCCCGGGGCTGGGGCGCTTTCCGTTGCGACACGTGGACGACTTCGCCGATAACGTCCCCGACCGCTGGGTTTCACACGGCGGCGTGATGCTGCCCATGTACCAATCCGAGGCGCTGTGGATCAACTTCGGCGGTCAATACCCGTTCGCCGTGAAGGTGGCGGCGGGAAAGACCAACGCCGTCACGGGGGAAGACTGGCGGGAGGGACTCCATCGCCATCCCCAGGACTACGTCGTTGCGCCGGACCAGCCGTGGCTCGACGGGTTCTGCGTGGAGCAGGGCGTCATTCGCCAGTTCGTGGCCATGCCCCTGGGGAGTGGCTACAGCGCCGAAGAGCAAATCACTGGCCGCGCCGAGCACGGTGGGATTCAGATCGTCGCCTTTCCTCTCAAGCGAGAGGCATACGAGCGGCGCCGTGCCAGCAGAACCATCACGCGGAGCTTCGACATGGGAGTCGACGAGGCGGCGATGTGCCTCGAGTCTCCCGGTGACTTCGACATGGGCCTGGCCGCCGGCGGCACGATGGAACAGGAGATCTACGAGGACGACTTCACATTCGAAGACTGGGACCTGCGCCACTCGAGCCGGTGTTTCGTGCACATCGCGAACTCCATGGTGTGGCGCGCCGTGACGAGTGATGATCCCCCCACGGTCCCGCCCACCTCCACCGAGTACACCAAGGCGGGTTTGCCGTGGTTCGAGTACTACGCCGACGGCGCGACGGCCGTGGAAGGCTCGGACGTTCTCGCTAAAGTGAAAAGCGTCGCCGCCCTGGGCAAAGAAAAAGGTGACGTGCCGTTGCCGGAAAACCAATCGGTGAACGTGGAGAAGGTGATCCAGTTGCGCAAAGGCCTGAAGCAAGGACAGGTGCGGGAGGGGGTGTTCTAGGGGGCAAGCTGTTGCGCAGTTACATTTCGGCAGTGCCCTCCTCGTGGCGCCAGGGTGCAACCACCAAGGTCGAGGGGGAAGACGTGATTGAAGAAAGAATCGCCCACACCCCACGCGGTGGGCACGGCGGCCTGATCGCCATCGCAGGTATTCTCATCGCCGCGTCCTGCACCCCCGACGCACCACCCCGCCCCGTCGTCGATCTACGAGACAGCGCTGGGGTTCGCATTGTGGAGAACGCCGGTGCAATCCCGCCGAACAGCGGCGGCTGGAACATCGCAACAATACCCCGCGTGACGGTCGGCACGGTCGCGGGTGATACGACCCAACAGCTCTTCGGCGTGGCCGGCGCCCATCGCACCGCCGACGGGCGCATTGCCATCGTCAACGCGGGAAGCCGTGAGGTCCGGGTCTATGACCCTCAAGGGAGCTTTCTCCGGTCGTTCGGCGGTCCGGGCGGAGGACCCGAGGAGTTCGGGATGCCGGTGCTGGGCGGATCGATGGCCGACACACTCGTCATCGTGGATCGGGCTCACCACCGAATCGCCTTGGTGCACCCAGACGCCGGTTTCGTCGGGTTGGTACGTGTGGCGGACCAGGTGGGGGGTTACCTCAATCCCTCAGGTACGTTCGGAAACGGCCAGACCGTGTTCGGCGGTGCCTTCGACATGAGGCGTATCGGCGAGTTGCAGGAGGGCATGAATCGGGCACACACCTTCTATCGCTCCTGCAACCCCGACGGATCCATGGCCAACGACTTCGGGGACAAGATGGGCGCTGAGTTCTACATCAGGGGCCCTGAGTCGAGACCCGAGCTCATTCCTTTCGGCAAGACGCCCGTAGCGACCGTAGCGCCGGACCAGTTCTACTTCGGTTCGGGAGACCGCTACGAGGTCGAGGTGTACGACCCGTCCGGGAGGCTGGTCCGCCTCATCCGCTGGGAGCGGGATCGCGTTCCCGTGACGGAGCAAGACCGCACACGGTACATCGCAGAGGCCACCTCAGAGGTGGCGGACGAGAACCAGGCCCGGCAGATACGCCAGACCATGTCACAGCTCCCGGCTCCCGACGTGTTCCCTCCGTACGCACGGTTGGCGGCCGACGTCCTCGGATACCTGTGGGTGGAGGATTACCCCCGGCCCGGCGATGAGACATCCGTTTGGACCATCTTCGACCCGAACGGCGCGCTGGTGGGCCGGGTTACCACCCCCGACGACGTCTTCCCCCTCGAGATCGGGGAAGACTACCTGCTCGGGGTACGCCGCGACGAGTTGGACGTGGAGTACGTCGAGGTGTACACGGTCGAGCGCCCGACGAGCGACTAGACGAAAGTTACAGTCTCGCCAGGTAGGTCACCTTCATCAGGGCAGCCCGGTTGTTCAGGTCCCACAGAGAAGCGTCGGACCCCCGCTTCTCGTTGAATACGATGAACAGGTCGCTGCCGGGGCGGTGAATGAAGTTGATGCGCAGGTTGGCGGCGAGGAGATCATCCTCATCGTTGTACTGGAGGAGGGCGTGTGCGGTGAGGCGCGTCGAGAGGGCCAGGGACAGCCGCATACGGGCGAGATCGGCGTTGAAAGCGTCGGCCGGAATATCCACACGATTGTAGGTATATCCCACGGCAAGCGACACGTTTGCGGTCGGCGTCCACTGGAGGTCGCCACTCACCATGTTGATCGTGCCATCGTACGTGTCCTGCAGCACACCCATCGTGCTCAACACGACCGGGCGATTGTGACTGGTGCTCCCAATCCAACCGAATTGGTTGGCATCGTAGTCGCCGGCGGGCACGAACACGTCGTCTCTGATCTCGAACTCTTCGTCCAGCCGCGTCGCGCCCCGCAAGTACCACATGGTCAGACTCTCGCCCGAATCCCACTGGGGAGAGATCGCCGGTCCACTCAACCAATCCTGCATGACACCGTCGACACGGGTAGTCACTCGAGTGTTCCAGTAGAGATCGAGCTTGCGAAGTCCCAGGAGCTGCGGCCGCGGCGTAGCGCGAACCAGGGCATCATTCTGTAAAATGTCGGTGCGGGTCACGAACCCCATCTCTGCATTGGCCTCATCAGTGATCCCGAGATGTCCCACCGCCACGCCGAACCGATCCTGTTGGTAGTCGAGCCCTATGCGCCAGGCAGCGCCGTCACCGCCAACTCCCGAGGTAGCCGTGCCGGCGACGAACCCCTGTAGGTTGAGGGCGGGTCCGGGCCACACGGAGAAGTCTGCCCCTCCGGCGGTGTTCCAGCCGTCCGACGAGCGGCGGTCGGTGACCATGCCCCCCAGGTAATTGCTCGGCCCAAAGTCCCGCTTCAGCCGGGCGACGGCAAAGTTCGTCTTCGGTTCCTCGAACGTGTCGTCGGTGACCACGTCCATGAACCCAACCGTCTGAGCCCCGATCCGTCCGGTGAGGCGTGCCCCACCCAACACCGGGATCTCCTCGTCGTCGGAGATGCCGATTTGCCTGGAGAAGAAGAGCAGAAAGGGCGGCGGCTCGAACGCACTCCGCCACCCCATCTCGAAGATGCCCGCGTTTTCCAGGAAGAAATCCCGTTTCTCCGGAAAGAACAGGCTGAAACGGGTGAGATTGACCTGCTCGCTATCGGCTTCCACCTGAGCGAAGTCGGTGTTGAGGGTGAGGTCGAGCAGGAGCCCAGGTCGGACCTCGTATTTCAGATCCACCCCCAGGTCCAATTCGCTGTCGGTGTCGAGGAGAGCCCGGCTCGGATCGGTGGCGGCAGGAAGCGTGTCTTGCGACACACCGCCCAAAACGTACGGTTTCACCTCCAGGTTCATGCCGGCACGTGGCAGGTCGGTGAGACCGTGGAGGTGCCCCGCACGACTCACCCGAGCAAACCCCTCGTTGGCGCGAGACCATGAGCTCCACAACACCTCTTCGTTCTTGCCGCGAATCACACGATAGACATTGAAGCCCCAGGGCTGGTCGGAGTCCGACGGAAACCGGAGGCTGCGGAACGGGATGGCGAACTCGGCGGACCACCCTTCGTCCGTACGTTGCGCCGCCACCTCCCACACACCACGCCAATCGACGTTGAACTCCCGGCCTTCATCGGTCAGCAGCGCGTCGAATTCCGCTCCGTTGGGGTTCGTCGCCAGCACCACGGCGTTGCGATGATCGTGGAAGGGATCGAGGAGAATGGCCACTGCGTCATCACCGGCGAACTGCGGCTCGTTCTCGAACGCGGAGGCCCGCATGACACGGTCGCGCTGGAGGATCCGGGCGATGACGCCGTCCGAGTCATTGTGGCGGGCGAGCACACCGATGTACAACGTGGTTTCGTCGAACACCACGCGAACCTCGGTGCCCTCCGTCGCCGCGGCACCTTCCGTCGGCTCTCGCTGTCGAAACTCCGTGGCCGCTGCCACCCCGCCCCAGGCCGCTTCGTCGAGCAGACCATCCACACGCACAGCGCCTCGAGTGGTGAGGCGCCTGGCGTCGAGATCTGGAGCGTTGCGGCCCTGGGCGTTGGCAGGCGCTGCGGCACCACAGGTCAGAGCGGCGGCCACGCAGATTGAAGCAACGCAATCGTGCACAGTGTGCCGCCTTACACTCTGGGACAATCAGTGTCGAAAGCTACTGTTCCCACTCCTCGTCCGCCTCCCCCAGCAGGTTCTCCTGCTGTGCCCAAATCACCGCCGCGTAGTACAGCGCAATGTTCTTCGTGAGCTCCTTTACCGGGGGGAGCCACTCCAACCCAAACTCCACCATCGACCGAATCAGACCGAGATAGTTCAGCCAGCCACCCCACTCGGCGTCGGAGTGGCGGTCGTCGGCAAACCCGCTGTGGGCGAGGGTGAGTCGCGTCTTCCCGGCGGAATCCTCGAGGGTCCACGTCACGACGGTGGGTGACCCGTCGATCTCCCAGCCCAGCGAGAACGTCTTCCCAGGTGCCAACTCCAGGATGCGGAGGGCCCCTTCCCCCCCACCCCAATCGACCCATACGCCGCCGACGGTCGCCTCCTCCGTCGCGTTGCTGGTGAAGTAGCGATTGAGCTGCTCCGGCTTGGTGAGGGCGTCCCACACCGCCTCCCGCGGGCCGTCGATCTCCACCGAGAGGGAGAGGTCGCCCCGCTTGTCCACGGCAAAGTCGGCCCGGGCCACGGGCCGGCCGGCCACGTAGCGGCGCAGGTTCTCCAGCCACAAATACCAGAGATCGTCCAGCGCGTAGCATCCCGCTTGCGGCCGGGGGATCCCCGGAACGTCGTGGTGCCACAAACCGAGGGTGGTCTGACCGTTCCGCTCGGTGAGCCGCACGTCGACCGTGGTGTCCACTCCGCGCAGCGGCCACGTAAAGCGCAGCCGCCGATTCAGTTCCACCATTTGGATGTGATGGCGTCCCTTCTCCCGGGAGGGGGTCTCCGGCGTGCAGCGTCCCCAGAAGTCAAACCGGTTGTCGTCCAACGAAACGGAGGCGTGTTCCGCAAACCATGTCGTCAGGGCCTCGTCGTCCGTGAGGGCCCGAAAGACGTCGGGGGCTGGTGCGGGCAAGGTCAACTGAATGTGGATGGGCTTGCTCACGCGGCCTCCTGATTGAGCTTGGGGTAACAGGCAAGAGTGAAGCGGAACGTCCCACCGTCCGCTGTGGTTTCGTCACGATCCGGCGCGGGTGCCGAGCCGTCATCGCCGGAATATCGCCGCGCCAGTGCCTCGAACGTGGTGCGAAGTTCTTCCAGAAAAGCGCCTCGTCGCTCCACATTCGGGAGCGCGATCTCCACCCCCAACGACAACGAGGGCACGTGTTCGCCAGAGCCCGACTCGTCGGCGAGCCGCGCCACATCCTCCAGCATTTCTTCGGCATGGCCGGCCAGCATGCGCAGGCTCGTCTGGTCCCGCACCGTCTGTTTCCCACCGAGGCGGCGTACCAGCCTGGGGGAAAGCCAGTACGATTGTGCTCGAGCCCGATAGAACCCTTCGGCAATGCCGTTGACCCTTCGCTCCCCGGCCCGCTCCACCAGGCCGGCCGCCTCCAGCGTCTTCACGTGGTAGTACATCTTCTGCGGCGTCTCCTCAAACGTGCTGGCCAACTGGGGGCAGCTCCTCGGCTCTCCCATCTGCCGGAGCATGGCCACCCGGAGGGGCTTGAGCATGACCGCCGCCTGATCCACCGAATCGACCATCAACACGTCTTGGGACATCATCACTGCCTGGTGAAGTGGCCTACAACGTACAAATTTATTTGTACGTTGTCAACACCGCGCTTGATGGCGACCTAACTGGTTCTATGGTTTGCACTTACCAGTCTACCGTCGGCGTGCGACAGCAGAGAGATGTCGGGGACAGGGGCTCGCCCGCCCGGGTACCGGACCACATCTTCTTGCGTACCCCGGCGACCCTTGCTGACCCACGGACGCCGGGTACGACGACCGATTCAGGAGCCGACCCGGAAACAGTGGGAACTCTCTGTGAAGCACCTCCATGGGCTGGAGCCCCGGGTGGATCATCGCCTGGGGAGAACGTCACGACATCACCGGCGAATTAGAGGCAAGGACGTATGACGAGACAGGCGACGATCCCACTGCTGGTGATCCTGGCACTGGGTTGCGACGGCGGGACCTCCATCGTGGAGCGCCCCAACGTGCTGTTCATTTCGGTGGACGACCTGAACGATTGGATCGAGCCGCTGGGCGGCCACCCCCAGGCCGTGACTCCCAACCTCGACCGACTTGCCGACGAAGGAGTCTTGTTTACCAACGCCTACACGGCATCGCCTGCGTGTAACCCCTCCCGGACGGCGTTGCTCACTGGCCTGCACACCACCACCACAGGCATGTACTCGAATTATCAGGTGTGGCGTGAGGTACTCCCCGACGCCGTGACTCTGCCCAAGTACTTCTCGGTGAACGGCTATTGGGCCGCAGGCGCCGGAAAGATCTTCCACAACAACATGCCGGACCCCGAATCCTGGGATGACTACTTCCCCTCCAAAGAGCAGCACATGCCGCAGTACACCCGTCCCAATCCGGGCTCGACCGTCAACATGCCCATGTTCGAGAACATGTACGGCGATTTCGATTGGGCGCCGCTGGACATTCCAGACGAGGAAACGGGTGATTACCAGTCAGTCGACTGGGTAATCGGCCAGCTCCAGCGCGAGCACGACAGACCGTTCTTCCTGGCGGCGGGGATCTATCGGCCGCATGTGCCGTGGTACGTTCCGCAAAAATACTTCGACATGTTTCCCGTAGAAGAAGTCCAGCTCCCTCCCACCCTGGCCGACGACCTCGATGACATTGGGGAACGCGGCCGCGACATCGCCTACCGCGGCGGGAATTACCACCAGCACATCGTCGACGCGGGCCAGTGGCGGAACGCGGTACAAGGGTACCTTGCCTCAATCGCCTACGCCGACGCACTGGTGGGGAGGCTCCTCGCCGCCCTCGACGCGAGTCCGCACGCGGACAACACGATCGTGGTGCTCTGGTCGGACCACGGCTGGCAACTCGGCGAGAAGGAACACTGGCGCAAGTTCGCCCTGTGGGAGAACATCGCCCGGGTGGTCTTGATGATCAGAACCCCCGAAGGGCTTGCCGCACTTCCCCAGGGAACTCCGGCCGGAGCACGATCCAACCGCATCGTTTCGCTGTTGGACCTGTTCCCAACGCTGATCGACCTCGCCGGGCTGCCGGCCAGACCGGACCTCGACGGCCACAGCCTCGTGCCGCTCCTCGCTGATCCGAATGCCGAGTGGGATTACCCGGCGATCACGACGTACGATTTCTCCGAGTACTCGGTACGCACCGATCGGTGGCGCTACATCCGCTACATCGACGGCACCGAGGAGTTATACGACCACCAAAACGATCCGGAGGAGTGGACCAACCTCGCCGCCGACCCCGCATACGCGGCAGCGAAGGAAGAGATGGCGCGGCTCATTCCGGCGGACCCGGCTCCCCTCGCCGAAACGTCGTACGAACTCTCGCCGCATCACGTGCCGCCGTTCCGAAGCCTGGAACACTATTTGGAGTGGAAGACCGCACACTAACCTGTCAATAACGCAGCAGGCTGGCACCCCAGGTAAACCCCGAGCCGAACGCGGCGAGGCAGACCAGGTCGCCTCGCGCGATCTGTCCCTCGTCGATTGCCTCGCACATCGCAATCGGGATGGAGGCAGCGGTCGTGTTTCCATAGCGCTCGATATTGCTGTACACGCGCTCGTCGGGAACGCCCAAGCGCCTTCGCACGGCCTCGGTGATCCGCAGGTTGGCCTGGTGGGGGATGACCATCCTCACGTCGTCGATCGTGTACCCCTGAAACTCGACGGCTTCCTTGATCACCGCTGGAAACTTCGTCACCGCGTGGCGGAACACCTCGCGCCCATTCATGTATGGATTGACACTGCCATCGTCGAGCATCGCCTCGCCGATCCAGGGCCGCGATCCCATCCCGGGCTTTCTGATGCACAGTTCCTCGGCGTATTTCCCGTCGGCGTAGAGGTGATGCCAGAGCACCTGGCTCTCATCGGACTCGTCGGTCGCCTCGACACACACCGCCCCGCCGCCGTCTCCGAACAACACGGCGGTGTCACGCCCGATGGTGTCCATGCGCAGCCCCGGCGAATGACATTCAGCGCCCACAAGGAGAATTCGCTCGTAGAGTCCCATCCGGATATAGGCGTCCGCAATCGACAGGCCGTAAACAAACCCCGTGCACTGGTTGCGGACGTCCAGCGCGCCGATGCCGGCAAGTCCCAGTTCTCGTTGTAGGAGGACCCCGTTCCCGGGGAAATAGAGGTCGGGCGAGAGCGTGGCGAAGATGATGAATTGGACATCTTCGGGCTGCCAGCCGGCGCTGGCGATAGCTCCCTTCGCAGCCTCGACACCCATCGTCGTGGAGCCGGCGTCGTCCCCGACAAAACGGCGCTCCTTGATGCCGCTCCGTTCCTGGATCCACTCATCGCTCGTGTCCATGAGCGATTCGAGTTCCCTGTTGGGCACCACGCGTGGAGGAAGGTATTTGCCGATCCCAGCGATCTTCGCCCGAGTCACGACGCTTGCTCCTGTTCTGGCACACGATGACTGCCGTTACCGATGAGTATACACCGTCCTAACCTGGCCGTCTCTGAAGCCTTCCTCACTCTCTCCTCATTGACCTCGGTTCAGAAACCGGTCCACCCCATCGACAATCTTGCCGGCGTACTCGTGCTGATACCACGGGCTCAGTATCATCCGGCGCTCCACCGGGTGGCTCATGAACGCCATCTCAATCATGACCGTCGTGGCCGTCGGTGACTGCAGAAACTCCCAGGGGCGACCCTCCACAACCACCTTTGCCCCGGTCTCGCGGATGGCGTCCCCCACGGCGGATGCGGCGGCGGCACTCGTGGGATCGTCCATGTTGGCGTAGATCTCCGCCCCGTGCTCCGACTCGTCGTCGCTGCCATTCACGTGGAGCGAGATCATCATCACCGCGCCGGCCGCCTCCGCCATGGCGCGGCGGTCGTTGAATCCAATGGTTGTGTCGGTGGTGCGGACGAGATGAACGTCGTAGCCCCGGTCCACCAGGACCTCGCCGAGGATGAACGCAACTTTCAGGGTAATGTCCTTCTCGAGCAAATCGCCCTGGCTCACGCCGGCCTGCTCGCCGCCGTGTCCAGGATCGATGGAGATCACCTTGCGGCCTTGGCCTTTGGCGGACTGGACCGTGAAGGAAAGAAGCACGGCCACGAACCCCAGCAGGATGCGCTGCATCAAAACCCCCGGGCAGAAGTGTCGTTGGATGAGTGCCTAAGCTGTCACCCAACGACACCGCCCGCCAGGCCGGAGCGTTACTCCGCCTTGAGCGCCCGCACCGGATCGACGGCGCTCGCCCGCCGCGCGGGGATCCACGCCGCAAACAGCGCTACACCACCCAGGACCACCGGCACCAGACCGAAGGCAATGGGATCTGTCGCGTTGATGCCGTAGAGCAGCCCTCCCAGGAGCCGCGCCGACGCCACCGACAGCACGAGACCGATCACACCGCCGACGGCGACTAGCTTCATGCCTCCACTCAACAGCATGCGGACGACACTCCTGGAATCGGCTCCGAGTGACATCCTGATCCCCACCTCTCGGCTTCGCATGGACACGGCATAGTTCACGACGCCGTACAGGCCAATCGACGCCAGGAGCAGCGCCACACCACCGAACGCCGTGACCAGGAGCGCGGAGAGACGATGCGGCAAGATCATGACCCCGAGATGGCGCTCCATCGTATTCGTCTCGTAGATCAACAACTCGGGATCCAGACGACGCGCCAACGCCACCATGTCCAACAGCGTGTTCCGTGCGTCCGTGGACGTACTGGCGATCACGGTCATGCCCCCGGTGAAGTCCTGCGCCCACGGCCGGTAGAGGAATGGGCGGGGTGCCTCGCCCAGAGAACGCACCTTCGTGTCTCGCGCCACACCCACGACGGTTTCTTCGGCTCCGTTGGACCGAAACGTTCTACCCACCGCATCTCGGTCCGGCCAGAACTTCTGCGCAAAGGCCTCGCTCACGATCGCAACCGGCGCTCCATCTGGTGCGTCGCTTTCCTGGAACCCCCTGCCCCGAACGATCTGCACGCCCGTGGCATCGAAGAACCCCGGATCGACCTGCGCGTAATCCACGAGATGGAAGTTCTGTCCGGGAGGCGGATCGACGCCATCCACTGACACGCCGCGCATCATGTTGTTCATCGTGCTGAGGTGAAGGTCGCCCGTCATCCCTACCGCCTGCACGCCGGGCAATGCAGCGGTCTCATCGAGGAACGTGCGGTAGAATACCCGGGCCTGCTCGGGCGTGTACCGCTCTCCCACTGCCGCCACCATGAGGATGGCGGCCGGATCGTACCCAAAACCGGGGTCCACGGCCACACGGGCCTGGAGACTCCGGAGAAAGAGGCCCGCCCCCACCAGGAGCACGAGTGACACCGCAACTTGCGTCACCACCAGCGCGCTGCGGAGGGAAAACGTTTTCGGCTTGCCTCCGCCGGTGCTCTCGTCCTTCAGGGTCGGCGCCACGTCGGGATTGGTGGCCTGCAACGCCGGGACCAACCCGAACAGAACACCGGCGACTGCCGTAATGATCAGGCTGAACCCGAGCACCGTGCCGTCGAGACCCAGATCCAGCGAGATGGGAAACGGCAGGGGAAGATCCGCAGTGACGAGCGCCCTCAGGAGCAACATTGCCAGGAGCAGCCCGGCTCCCCCGCCGACGACTGCCAAGAGAACGGTCTCGGTGAGCAGTTGCTGAACCAGCGTGCTGCGTTTGGCGCCCAGGGCGAGCCTGAGGGCGACTTCCTTCCGCCGGTCGGCCGCCTGTGCGAGAAGGAAGCTCGCCAGGTTCGCGCAGGCTATGAGCAACACCAACGCCACGACGACCATCATCAAGGCCGCCGCCGGCACGAGGGCTCGATCGACCATGGGGTTCATAATCACGTCAGTGGTGGGCACCAGCGTGAAGACGTTGTCCGGTTGCCAGTATCCGGGAAACTGCTCCTGGAGCGAGGTGGCGAGTCGATCCACAACCCCCTGGGCCTCGACCAGGGTGACCCCCGGCCGCAGACGGGCCTTGGCGAAGACACTTTGGTTTCCCCGGGCCTCCAATTCGTCATAATTACCCGGTTGGAGATGCCCCACCATCATGGTGGGAGCGTAGAGGTCTGGGATCACCCCACGCAGGCTGCCGGTGTATGATTCCGTCACCACACCGACGATCGTGTACATGCGCCCGTTGAGGCGAATCTCCTGATCCACCACCGCCGGATCGCCGGCATACCGTCGCTGCCAGAATCCGTGGCCCAGCATGACGACCGTGTGTCCGCCGGGTGTAATGTCGTCCTCCGGCTGCAATGTTCGGCCCACGGCAGCCCGCACTCCCAGCATCGGGAAGAAGTTGCCGCTCACCAGCTCCCCCATCACCACCTCTACACCACCCTCTACGTCGGTCTGGACGAACGCCATGCGGGAACCCGCCACTTCAACGAACACGTCTCCCGCCTCACGCCGGACGTCCTCCAAATCCGGGAACGACAGCGTGGCGTGGGAGAAGCCCGCGACACTGCGGTACACCTCCACCAACTCCTCGGGTCGCTCCAGCGGCAACTCGCGGATGAAGATGGCATTCACCAGGGAGAAAATGGCCGTGTTGGCCCCGATCCCGATGGCGAGAGACACGATGGCGACGGCCGTAAAGGCGGGTTTCTTGACGAGGCGCCGAACGGCGTACCGTAGATCCTGAACCAAACGTTCCATGTGACGGTGTGCTCCTGTTGGAAAGCCCCGGAGCCGCCGTTCAGAGGGATGTGGCGACGTCCTCGCTCAGGAAATCCTACGGGCACGTTGTCGGGGAAGTTTCGGGAACCCTTCACAAAGAAGGAGCCGCGCCGTGGTTCCGCGGCTCCCTGCACGGCGATCCGCCCGCCGGACTATTCGGTTCGCAGCGTCTCGATGGGATCCAGCCGCGCCGCCTTCCGGGCCGGGACATAGCACGCCACGAGCGCCACGAATCCCAGCAACAGTGTCACCGCACCATAGGTTGGGACGTCCTGCACGGTAATGCCGAAGACGAGGCTCTCCAGCACGCGGGAGAGGGCCACCGCTCCGACCAACCCCAACCCCACGCCAACTACCGTGAGAGCCATGCCGCGCTTCAACACCTGTCCTATAATGCGCGTTCCGTCCGCCCCCAACGCCATCCGGATGCCAAACTCGTGGCTGCGTTGGCTCACCGAGTACAACATCGTGCCGTAAATTCCCGCCGCCGCCAACGTGATGGCGAACGCAGCGAAGACCACGAGCAATGTTGACAGGAAACGCTCGCTGGTCATCGTCTCGCTGATGCGCATCGGAAGAAACTGGACTTCCGGAATGGGCATGTCGGGCTGGACCGACCAGATGGCTCGACGCAACGCGCCGGGCAACCCTTCCACCGACCCGCTCGTTCGCACGGCCAGATGCATGAACGGCATCATGGCGACGACACTCGTGTCGAGAGGGAAAAACACGTCCACGTCCCGGTCTCGTGCGAGATTCCAAAACTTCAAATCGTTCACCACGCCGATGACGGTGGCCGGAACGCCATTCCGCCCCATGGTGAAGGTGCCGCCAACCGGATTCTCATCTCCGAAGAACCGGTCTGCCATCGTACGGTTGATGATGACGGGGTTCTCCGTTGCGCCCCCATCCGTCCACTGCACGTCGCGTCCAGCCTGGAGAGACGCACCCAAGGTCTCGAAAAAACCAGGCGTAATCGGATGCCGTACTATTCGAGTCGTATCTTCACCCGACTCGTTCATGGCTTTTGTCATAAAGCAACAACGGCCGGTCTCGCTGAACGGGATGACGGCCGCCGCGGAGACCGACCGGACACCCGGCAACGCCCTCACACGATTCATGATCTCCCGCAGCGACTGCAACCGCGCCGGTCCGTCATCCCTACTAGTGAAGAATTCCGCGCGGGAGCCTAGCGTGAGGGGCACGGAGATAAGGTTGTCGGGTTCGAAGCCGGGATCGACACGATTCAACCGCACAAAGCTGTTGAAGAGCAAACCCGCGCCCACCAACAAGACCATGGCCAGAGCGATCTCGCCAACGACCAGACCGTTCTTGGCCCGCAGGCGACTGCGCCCCGCCGACGCTCTTCCCGCACCCTCCTTGAGCGCCTCGTTGACATCCGTGCGTGACGCATACAATGCCGGGAGGAGACCGAACACGACACCCGTGAGCACCGCCGCCGCCAACGCAAACACCAGCGTGCGCGAGTCCACGCTCACCTCCTGGAGGCGAGGCACGTCGGACGGGGCAAGGAGCGCAAAGGCGGCCACTCCCAAGCGCGCCACCGCGACTCCTGCAACGGCCCCCACCACAGCCAGCGACAGGCTCTCGGTAAGAAGCTGCATGGCAATTCGGCCGTGGCTCCCCCCCAGCGCCGCCCGGACGGCCAGCTCTCGTTCCCTGTCCGCCCCCCGGGCGAGCAACAGGTTGGCCACATTGGCACAGGCGATGAGCAGCATGAGTCCCACCGCGCCGAACAGCATATAGAGCGGATCGCGAACGTCTACCGTCACTGCATCTCGCAAGGGCACTAGCGGGACGCGTCGAATGGAGCCATCGGAGCGCACATTCTGATCTGGGTATGCCTCGGCTGCCGCTTCTTCCCACGCGCTCATCTGGCTGCGAGCCAACTCCAGGGACGCCTCCCCGGCCAGACGCCCCACCACCCGCAGGATATAGAGGTTGCGGGTGTCATACTCGGCACGGTTGATCTCCAACGGCGTCCACAGGTCCACGCTCGAAAGGGACAGCCGCCCGGGAAGGGTGAGCTCAACTGGGGCGATGCCGACAACGGTGTATGCCACGTCGTCGAGTTGGATGGCGCGGCCGAGGACCGACTCGTCACCGCCGAACTGGCGCACCCAGAAGTCGTACCCCAGCACGGCCACCGGAGCCCCATCGATCATGTCCGCCTCAGTGACGAGCCTACCGTGAGACGGGGATGCACCAAACATCGGGAACACGTTGGCGGTGGCTTGTCCGACCCCGACCTGTTGAGGCGTCCCCTCACCCACCATGGTCCGTTGGGTCGGCCAAAGAGCCGCAATGGACTCGAAGGTAGACATCTGTTCGAGCCAGTCCCGGTAATCGGGAACCGTATGGCTTCCCTGATCGAAGAAGACCAGACGGTCGGGATCCGGATAAGGCAGTTTGCGGAGGACGATTCCGTCGACCACGGAAAAGATCGCGGTCGTGGCACCGATACCGAGCGCCACTACAACGATCGCCGTGACCGTGAAGCCCGGTTGTCTTACGAACGATCGAAACGCGAACCGGAGATCCTGAAACAGGTGGTCCAGTGCTCCAGCTCTCTTCCCTCTGGTGCGCCGGCTGCCGGATCGAGGCCGCCTCCCGCGGAACCGATCACCCAGCCCACCGCCGATGCTCTGCGTGAGAGCCCGCCACCACACACCCAACACCGCCCGACCGCCCCGAGCCCTGGCGTCCCGGTGGATCTCTCGGAACACCTGCACCATGTCGTCGCCGTGCCGGGTTCGGAGGTCCCTGGGCACGGACACCGCCAGCAAGAGCCGGTAAAGACGCGCCGTCATGCCGGCCTCCTCGACCCGGGAATCAGATCCCTGGCCCGGGCGGCATCGGTGAGCTGGGAAAGTCGCCGCGCCTCGGCTTCCACGACGTCGCTCCCCAACGGGGTGAGGGAGTAGAACCGTCGGCGCTCGTCGGAGTCCTGGTCCTGGCGTAGCTCCGATTCAACCACTAACCCCTTTTGTATCAACCGCTTAAGTGACCGATAGAGATTGGAGGGGTCCATCCGGACCGCCCCGGCGGATTGCGCCTCCACCTCCTTCACAATGCCGTAGCCGTGACGCTCGCCGGCGGTGAGGGAGAAGAGCACCAGGTAATCCCTGGGGTTCAGGGGGATGAATTCGTGGGGAGAGGCCATGTTACGGTGTCTGGTCTAGGTCAACTGACATTAGGTCGATTGACCTATAATACACCAGTGGCGGAAGATGTTCCAGGTCCTACCGCACTTGGTGACGAGGGGCTGACACCGAGAATCGCCACTCCCTACCCACTCCTGAGTACCTCGGCCGGATCCACTCTGACGGCCCTGCGCGTCGGGAGGTAGCACGCGATCACGGCCACGGTACTCAATACCACCACGCTCCCCGCATACGATAGAGGATCCGTAGGTGCTACGCCGAACAGCAGACTCGACGTGAAGCGCGTCAAGGCGAGAGCACCAACCAGTCCTATGGCCGTTCCCTGCACGATCAACCGAAGTCCTTGCCCACCCACGACTCGCACAATGTCATCGGTCCGCGCACCGAGTGCCATGCGAACGCCAATCTCGTGGGTACGCTGGCCCACAGAGTGGGCCGTGACTCCGAAGAGCCCCACTGTTGCCAGCAACACCGCAAGCGCGGCAAAGAGTCCAATGAGCCACATTCGAAATCGCTCCTGGACCACTGCCGCCGAGAAGCGTTCCTCCATGGTCGAGATGTTCGTCACCGATAGTTCCGGATCCACCGCCTCAATGGCATTTCTTGCCGCCTCCGCCACACCCAACGGATCGGACTCGGTACGGACGACCAGCCATCCGAATTTCTTGGCAGATGCAACGTAGACCTGTGAGCGAGGTTCCTGATCCAGACCGAGCGTCTTGACCTCGGGGACGACGCCTACAATGGTCAACAGCGAAGGCGGATCGTAACGCCCATCCCATCCCTCTGGTTCGCTCACTCGTTCTGGATCTTGAATGCCCCAGTAAAGTCCCTTGCCGATTGCGCTCGAACCCGGCCAGAAACGTTGCGCCATTGTCTCGTTGACGATGACGGGAAGCGTGAATTGGAGACTACGCCGCGCCACCTCCTGTGGATTCATCCCCGGTTGCAGGTTCCGAAACCGCCACCAGGCAAGAACCTGTTCCGTATCGACGTCCGAAAACGTTCGCCCCGTCAACACCGAGATTCCCATGGTCTCGAAGTAGCCATCTGAGACCTCTCGGAAATCAACCCGCACTCTCTCGTCCGGCGCAGGAGGCGGTCGGTCGGCGAGCGTGATCTCCCATTCCCACTCACTTCCGGTCAAGGGAAGATCCCCGATGGCCGCCACCGAGACCACTCCAGGCAGGTTTGTGATCCGCCCCTTCACTTCGTCGAACAGCGGGGCTCGCTCATGCAGCGACTTGTACTTCGATAGCTGATAAGGCAGCATCCCGACCGTGAGCGTCAGAAGGTTCTGCCGCTCGAAGCCCGGATCTACACCCGTGAGATTGCGGAACGTTCGCAGCATCAGTCCGGCTCCGGTGAGCAGCATCAGCGCCAACGCCACCTCGGCCACCACCAACACACGCAACGAGCGGAGTCTTCCGCCCCGCGACCCGTGGCCGCCTTCCTTGAGCGCCGCAGCAAGATTTGGTCGCGCACTCCGGAGCGCCGGCAGGAGACCGAAGAAGAGCGCAGTCAGGAGCGAGCCTCCCACCAGGAAAGCGAGCACCCGGAGGTCCACTCCAACCTCGTGCAAGCGGTAGACGTCACCTGGCACGGCCGCCACCAACACCCGGGTTCCCCAGAGGGCCAGGAGGAGGCCTGCGGCACCGCCCATCAACGCCAACAGCACGCTCTCGGTGAGCAACTGGCGCACCAGGCGCACACGGCCCGCCCCAAGAACCGAACGAACCGCCAACTCCCGGTCCCGGGTCACACCTCTCCCCAGCAGAAGGCTGGCCACGTTCACGCATGCGATGAGAAGCACGAAACCCGCCGCGGCCCACAGCAGATAGAGTCGCGTCCCGTATTGCCGCCGGATCAGTTGAGACAGAGGAGCGACAACCGTGCTGTATCCTGCGTTCGTCTCCGGGTATTCAGCGGCGATGCCCGCGGCGATGGCGTTCATGTTGGCCTGCGCCCGCTCTACCGATACACCCTCCTTGAGCCTAGCGACGGCCGAGAACGCCCAACGGCTTCGGTCGTTCCTGCCCCACGACCAGAGACCGGTGGGCACCAGAATCTGGGGATACGGCAGTGGGCCAAACCCGTCTCGCTGTCTGAGCGGGGGAAGCTGGAACTCTTCCGGAAGAACCCCCACGACGACGAACTCGGTCGAGACGACGCCTCGGCTCCCCCATCGCCAGAGCGTCAGCGTGCGCCCAATGGCGTCGGCGTTACCTCCCAACCTCCGCCGCCAAAACCCGTGGGTGACGATCGCCACAGGCGTTGAATCGTCGTCCTCCTCCTCGGAAAGAAACCCGCGACCTAGGGCAGGATCCACGCCCATGAGTGGCAAAAAGTCGGGTGAAGCGAAGAGCGCGGATATCGTCTCGATCCCATTCACATCCTCCAAAAAGAACTGGCCGCTTTGCAGCGCTGCCATGCGCTCGAACACCTCGTTCTGTTCCCGGTAGTCCCTGTAATTGGGCACGGCGACCAGATCATCGGTGCCGCCCGTCGCGGACGGGTGGCGATCCCAGATCTGCACCACCCTCCCCGACTCCGGCATTGCAAGCGGCCGCAGAAGCACCACGTCGACGACGCTGAAGATCGCGGTCGTTGCGCCAATGCCGAGGGCCAAGGTCAGAACAGCTACCGCGGAAAAGAGGGGATTCTTGAGCAAGACCCGGATCCCGTACCGGAGATCCTGTCCGAGTGTCCCGACGGCGGAGCTGTGCCGCCTTCGGGGTGGCACAGGCTTGGCCGGCCGCTGCCGGAGGACATCCATCCAAGCACGTGTTGCCGTACCGAGGACGTCGGACACAAGGCGCACCCTATACCGCAGCGCGCCAAAGCGGCCAGCCTTCGTGCGCTCTTCTGCCAACCGTTGGTCCAGTACGCTCGCCATGTCATCGCCATAGCGCTCGCGCACCTCACGGGGTAACAGTCGCCACAACCAGCCGACCCGCGGTCGGTGCATGCCACTCATGACGAGCTAGCTGAATCGACGAATCCGGCCCGGCGCAAATCCTCGCCCAGAGCCGCCAAGCGATTCGCCTCGGCCCTGAGGAGCGCGCGGCCGCGCGTCGTGAGTCGGAAATAACGACGACGTGCATCGTCACGGTCGGCGTCCGGTGGCGCCTTCGTGTGCTCGATCAGCCCCCGGTTCCGCAGCGTGTTGATGGACTCGTACAGTGACGCGGGGCCGATCGAGACCAATCCACGTCCAAGCTCCTCGGCAATCTTCAGCACCCTGTAGCCGTGTTGCGGCCCCTCGGCGAGCGCCCAGAGGATTAGAAGCACTCTCGGGGTCAGCGGTACGAGCGACGAGATGTCCTTTTCGCGTCCCATGACCAACTCATCTGGTTTCCGGATATTCCGGTTTCCGGAATATTAGACAGACAACGCGGTTTCGTCAAGGTATTGGTTCTGGTCGATGGCCCTGAAACCGGCGGATCAAGGCCCGACGTGAGGGAGGCAGATGCGGGTCACCCCAGGCGGTCCTCGAGGGCCTCACAGGTCTTCGTGAGAACTTCCACTCGCGCGAGTCGCTTGTCGTTGCCGGGAATCAGGTGCCACGGCGCAGCCGCCGTGCTCGTCCGCTCGATCATGTCGTCCACTGCGGCCTCATACTCGTCCCACTTCTCCCGATTGCGCCAGTCCTCGTCCGTGAGCTTCCAGCGCTTATACGGCGTTTCCGCCCGGGCGTTGAAGCGGCGCTCCTGCTCGTCCCGGGAGATGTGGACCCAGAACTTGACGACAACGGTGCCGTGATCCACTAGTTGCCGCTCGAAATCGTTGATCTCGGCGTACGCCCGGCGCCACTCGGTCTCCGTGGCGAACCCCTCGACGCGCTCCACGAGCACCCGACCGTACCAACTGCGATCGTAGATCGTGAACCGGCCGGCTCGGGGAAGATGGCGCCAGAAGCGCCACAGATAGTGGTGGGCTTGCTCCTCATCCGTCGGAGCGCCGATGGAAATGACCTGGTAATTGCGGGCATCCAGCGCTCGGGTAATGCGTCGGATTGCCCCACCCTTGCCCCCGGCATCCCACCCCTCGAACACGAGAATGGTCGACACCTTTGCCTCGTAGGCCGCTCGATGCAGCGGATTGAGCCGGGCGTGGAGTTGATCCTGTTCCTCGCCGTATTCCTTCTTGGTCAGCGACTGGCTCAGCTCGACCCCCGACAACACGGTCCGCTTCGCAATGCGAATGGATTCGTGAGATCCCGAGTTCGCGGCGGGTGCGTCGTTCCCCTGAACCGATGCCGGCTCGGCGAGCCGTCGCTCTACCTCCTCGAGCAGATGGGTGGCCACCTTCAAGCTCCGGTAGCGGGGATCCATCCCCTCCACAATGGTCCACGGCGCATTGCCGGTTGACGTGCGCATGATGATCTGCTCGGCCGCCCTGACGAACTTCTTGTACATCTTCCAGTGCTTCCAGTCGCGCTTCGTCACGCGCCAGCGCTGCGTGGTATCCGCCTCCAGCGCCTTGAGGCGTTCCTTTTGTTGGTCCTTTCCGAGGTGCATCCAGAACTTGAGAATCAGGGCGCCGTCATCGACGAGCGTGCGCTCGAACGCCAGGATCTTTTCGAGTTCCCTGTCGAGCTCCGCCATGTCGATCTCGCCGAACGCATTTTGCAGAAGTGGTCTCGAGTACCACGCACTCAGGAAGATTCCGATCTGGCCCTTCGCCGGCAGGTCACGCCAGAAACGCCAGGACTCGGGACGTTCTCCTTCTTCCTCAGAGGGCGCCGAGTAGGCCAGTGTCGTGATCCACCGGGGATCGAGCCACTCATTGAGCAGGTTCGTCGTGTCGCTCTTCCCTGCACCGTCGACGCCGGCGAAGAGGACCAGCACAGGGAACTGCGCCGTCCGGAGACGCTGCTGCACGTCGAGGAGGCGTTCCCGCAACAGGGGCACGCGCTCCAGGTAGTCCTGCTTCGCGACAGTCTGACCGAGCTCGGCGGCTTCGAACATGGAGTTGAGTATGCCTCTCAGCGGCACGCAGGTCCAGCAGGGCGAGACCAGGCAGACTCTAAGCGATCCTTCAGACCCGGTGGCCGGCCTTCGCCCCGATACGTCGCCGACCACCCGGATCTCGCATAACTTCCATACCGCAGCGCGGTTCCATACGGCATGGCAGATTCGAAACGCTACCGAACAGGCTCAACACATCGGGGGCCGCGCATGGCAGAACTGAAGATCTCTCCCTTCCGTACCACAAAGATCCTCCAAGCAGAAATCGACGAAATGTTGGACGTCGTGTCCCAAGCCGCCCTCGCGTACAAGCACGGGATCGACCATTACATCCGGCACGGCTGGGAAGGCACCGCAGAAGAAAAATTCGAGCAAATCTGTGCGTTCGAAGAGCGGGGTGACGAGCTGCGCGCCAAGATCGGGATGGCGCTCTACACCGAGATGCTGCTGCCCGATACGTCCGGCGACGTGCTGGGATTGCTCCGGTCGCTGGACCGGCTGCTGGACGACATGCAGCACAGCTTCGTGGTGGTCCGGATCGAGCGACCCGAGATCCCCTCCGAGTTCCACGAGGGCTTGCTCGAATGCGTGAGCCAGGCGGCCGACACGGTGGAGCAGGTCGTTGTGGCGGCGCGGTGCTATTTCCGGGATCCCCGGACCACGCGGGACCACATCCACAAGATCCGGTTCTTCGAGGGAGAGACCGAGAAGACGGCATTTCGCATCATCGAACAAATTTTTCGATCGGAGATGCCCCTCGACCGCAAGTTGCAGCTCCGGGGCCATGTGTGGCTCATCGACCGGGTGGCCGACCGGGCGGACGACGCCGGTGACGCCCTCGCGATCTACGCGGTGAAGCGGTCGGTGTAATGGGTCTGACCTTCTTCGTCTTTCTCTCGAGCGGCCTGTTCCTGGGATGGTCGCTGGGCGCCAACGACGCGGCCAACGTGTTCGGCACCGCCGTGGGAAGTCGCATGCTCCGGTTCTCCACCGCCGCCGTCGTGTGCGCCGTCTTCGTGACCCTCGGCGCTGTGTTGAGCGGCGCAGGGACGGCGCACGGTCTCGGGCAACTGGGCTCCGTGAATGCCGTGGGAGGAGCGTTTACCGTTGCACTGGCCGCCGCCGTCACCGTCTACGGCATGACCAAGGCGGGGCTGCCGGTCTCCACCACTCAGGCCATTGTGGGAGGCATCCTGGGGTGGAACCTGTTCAGTAACACGCAGACCGATCTCGCCGTACTCACGAGGATCTTGGGGACGTGGGTGGCGTGTCCCATTCTCGGCGCACTGTTTGCGTTGGTGTTGTACCGGGTAACGGAGCGGGCCATCCGGGTGGCCAAGCCCCACATCCTGTGGCTCGATCAGTGGACCCGTATCGGCCTTCTCGTAGCAGGGGCGCTGGGCGCGTACAGCCTCGGCGCCAACAACATCCCCAACGTCGTGGGCGTGTTCGTTCCCGCCTCTCCACT
>JBDHHA010000008.1:0-65571 GCA_039589615.1 Gemmatimonadota bacterium | reverse complement strand
GCTACGCCAAACAGAGATGCACGGGTACATGCTCAACGCACACCTCGACTGCACGGCACCGATCTCGCTCAAGAAGCCAACCGCCTACAATCTGCTCGACCGCATGGAGAAAGACGGATGGGTGCAGCACCGAGACGAGCCCACTGGAGAAAGGCCGCGCCGGGTGTACTCGGTCACGGACGAAGGTGGGCGAGCCTTCCTCGACCTTCTCAAGCAACAGCTCGGGGCCTTCGTGCCCCCCGAGCTTCCTGGCCTGGTGAGCCTGAGCTTCCTCGATGCCGTCCCCTCATCGGAGGCAAGCCACCTACTCGAGCAGCGACGGGCGGAGCTGACTCAGTACCGCGCTGCACTCGATCACCATGGCGAGGAAGGCAGCTCGACCGGCGAACACCACACAGGCAGCGCCTGGTTCGCAATGGAATACACGCGGCGACTGCTCGATCTCGAAACACGGCTCCTCGATGAGGTGATCGAATCCTTGGAGTCCAAATGACGGGCACCTGCGGACATACAGGGAATTGACCGAGAGCTAGTCGCCTAGTGGTGGCTCATCGTCATCTCCAACGCCTTTTTCGGCCCGCCGATCATGATGTGGGCCCGGTGCATGCCCGGCTGCATGAGCCAGGGCTGTCCGACACCCATGGGGCGCGTAGACAGGCCCGTGGACTCGGCGGTGGCGTACGGGACGTACAGAACGGTCAACACCGACACCGTGTCGGGGTGCATCGCGTCGGGATTCATGGCGCCCCGGAGCGTGGTCATGACGGCGTTCATGGGAATAGTGAGGGTCCCGGCCTCCATGGCGGCCTTGCGCCGCTCCATCACCTCGCCGGCACTCACGCCCTGGGCGCGGAGTTTCCGACCCATGGCCATGAACGGGTCGAGGGACTTGTGGTAGCACGAGACCTGAAAGGTCTCATCCCCGGGGGTGTCGGCGAGGCACACGAAATCGCCGGCGCCTTGGCGAATAGCTACGGCCAGGTCAGATCCGTCGCGGAAGCCGTACACGGTTGCGTCGGCCCGCTGCGCCTCGGGCAGCGGTGTGACCGCTTCGGCAATCTGGTGTTCAATGGATCTTGCCTGCCCCGCCAGAGCAGCCGGGAAAAACACGGCTGCGCACGCGAGTGCAGGAAGCGCAAAGCAACGTCGCTGCGTCATTGCCTTTACCCTCCTCGAGAGGTCGATCGGTTTGTAGGTCGGACAGAATGTAGTACAATCTCGGTATCATGAGCAGACTCGAGTCCGAAACGGGGTGGGCCGCCCTGCGGCGGCGCCTCCGGGCGGCCCGCGACATCTACGAGGGGATCTTCTTCGCGCCCTACCGGTCCCAGATCTACCGCGAGTACCGGGATCGCCGGGATCTCTTCCTCCTCCTCGGCTTCTCCGACCTCACCGGTGTCCCCAATCCGGTGGCCTTCTACACCCTAGAGCTGTACCCCGAGCTCATCGAGGAATTCCATGAGTGGCACCTGCGCCTGGGGCTCGACAGAGCCCCGGAGGGGGGATTTCGGTGCTGCTGATCGCAGCGGCGGGACCCCACCCCCTCTGTTGCCGTAAGTCGGCCCCATTACGATACTTAAAGTCTGTGCTCCAACCATAATCCCTCCCCCGAGCGGGGAGGCTCCGTAACACGTAAGTATGTCAAAGACAAAGGTTTACAGCAAAAAACACCCCATCCGGATCGTCACCTCGGCGGCTCTCTTCGACGGTCACGATGCGGCGATCAACGTGATGCGCCGGATCCTCCAGGCCTCCGGCGTGGAGGTCATCCACCTCGGCCACAACCGCAGCGTCGAGGAGATAGTCACCGCCGCCATCCAGGAAGACGCCCAGGGCGTCGCGATCACCAGCTATCAGGGTGGTCACATGGAGTTCTTCAAGTACATGCGGCAGATGCTGGACGAGCGGGGCGCGAGCCACATCAAGATCTATGGCGGGGGCGGCGGGGTCATCGTGCCCGACGAAATCGAGGTGCTCCACAAGAGCGGCGTGGACCGGATCTTCTCGCCGGAAGACGGCCGCCGCATGGGCCTCCAGGGGATGATCAACGAGGTCGTCCGGGGATGCGACTTCGATCTCGCCGGAAGCGACGTGTCACCCAACGGCTCGGAGCTGTTTCTCGCCAGACAGATCACCAAGGCCGAGGTCCTGGGGCGGAACGGGGACGCCCCTGCCGACGGCACGGCGCCGGTTCCCATCATCGGACTCACCGGCACCGGCGGCGCAGGCAAGAGCAGCCTCACCGACGAACTCGTCCGCCGCTTCCTGCACGACTTCGAGGACAAGAAGGTCGCCGTCGTTTCCATGGATCCCACCAAGCGCAAGACCGGCGGCGCGTTACTGGGAGACCGGATCCGCTTCAACAGCCTGAAGAACCCACGGGTGTACATGCGGTCGGTGGCCACGCGAGGCGCCCGCGGCGAGGTCTCCGAGCGGCTGAACGAGATCGTGGACGTGGTGCAACATGGCGGGTTCGACTTGCTGTTCGTGGAGACGGCGGGCATCGGTCAGAGTGACAACGCCATTACGCAGCTCGCCGACATCTCGGCGTACGTCATGACGAGCGAATACGGCGCTCCCAGCCAGCTCGAGAAGATCGAGATGTTGGACTACGCCGACTTCGTGGTGATCAACAAGTTCACCCACCGCGGGAGTGAGGACGCTCTCCGCGACGTGCGCAAACAAATCCAACGGAACAAGCAGGTCTTCGATACCCCTGCCGAAGAGTTGATGGTGTTCGGCACCAGCGCCGCCCACTTCAACGACGCCGGTGTCAACGCCCTGTACGCCCATCTCATCGCGGCGGTCAACGAACGCCACCACCTGGGCTGGGACTCCCGGTATCCCGCCACCGAAGTGCGAGTCACCGACACCACCCAGCACATCATCCCGGCAAACCGAGAGCGGTACCTCAGCGAGATTGCGGACACCTGTCGCGAGTACCGGCTGTGGGCACGCACGCAGGCCGAC
This sequence comes from Gemmatimonadota bacterium, assembly GCA_039589615.1. Classification (GTDB taxonomy): domain Bacteria; phylum Gemmatimonadota; class Gemmatimonadetes; order Gemmatimonadales; family GWC2-71-9; genus B3T1B10. The sequence continues at coordinate 62,601 of JBDHHA010000008.1, read as the reverse complement.
GTCGCTTCGGACCTCGACGCCCTACGGCGTTCCATTCGCGTGCTGGGCGGTCCGGGGAACGGCGAGCTGCGAGCCTATGCCGCGAGTGTGATCGCCAAGGCCAAAGGGGCGCAGGCCGACCTGATGGAGGAATTCAACCGCACACTGGACCGGTTGGACCCGGCGTGCGTCGCTTTGCTAGCCCAGTGGAATGCGTGGATGGAGAGCTACCACGCCCACACGTTCACGTATGAGATCCGGGGACGGTCCATCGACGTGGAGAATAGGCGTACGACGCTGTCCAACACGAAGGTGCCGAAAGTTTCGCTCCCGCGATTCCGGGACCTGGGCGATCGACTCTACTGGCGCCTCACCGAGAACGTACCCGGCGAATTCCCGTATGCCGCCGGCGTGTTCCCGTTCAAGCGACAGGCGGAAGACCCCACCCGGATGTTCGCCGGCGAGGGGCCTTCCGAGCGCACCAACAAGCGATTCCACCTCCTGGCCGACGGCCAGCCTGCCAAGCGGCTCTCCACAGCGTTCGATTCCATCACGCTGTACGGTGAAGATCCCGACTTGCGCCCCGACATTTACGGGAAGATCGGTGAGAGCGGCGTCGCGGTGTTCACCGTCGAGGAGGCAGAGCGGTTGTATGCGGGGTTCGATCTCTGCGATCCCACGACCTCGGTGTCGATGACCATCAACGGACCGGCGCCCACGGTGCTCGCCTTTTTCTTCAACGCCGCCATCCGCCAGCAGTGCCGGCTGTTCTTGCGGGAAGCAGATCGCCTCGACATCACCGAAGAGCAAGTGCTCCAACCCGATGCCCTGCGCAACGCAACCTGGAACGACGTGCGCGTGCTGCTCACCGACGAAGAGTATGAACTGATCAGAACGCAGACTCTGGCGAAGGTCCGCGGGACCGTTCAGGCCGATATCCTCAAAGAGGACCAAGGGCAGAACACCTGCATCTTCTCCACCGACTTCGCGCTCAAGCTCATGGGCGACGTGCAGGAGTATTTCATCGACCACGGGGTCCGGAACTTCTACAGCGTTTCCATCAGCGGGTACCATATCGCCGAAGCCGGAGCCAATCCCATTCATCAGCTGGCCTTCACCCTCGCCAATGGATTCACCTACCTCGAGTACTATCGTGCCCGAGGCATGGACATCGACCACTTCGCCCCAAATCTGAGCTTCTTCTTCAGCAACGGCATGGACGCGGAGTACACCGTCATCGGGCGCGTGGCGCGGCGGATCTGGGCGGTGGCGCTGGCGCGGCGATACGGCGCCAATGATCGCAGTCAGATGCTGAAGTACCACATTCAGACCAGCGGCCGCAGCCTCCACGCCCAGGAGATCGAGTTCAACGACATCCGCACGACCCTGCAAGCCCTGTTGGCCGTCTACGACAATGCGCAGAGCCTGCACACCAATGCGTACGACGAGGCCATCACCACGCCCACGGAAGAATCCTCGCGCCGGGCAATGGCGATTCAGCTGATCATCAACAAAGAGTTCGGGTTGACTTTCTGCGAAAACGCCAGCCAGGGCGCCTTCATCGTCGAGGAACTGACGGACCTTGTCGAAGAAGCCGTGTTGCAGGAGTTCGACCGTCTCACCGAGCGCGGCGGTGTGTTGGGCGCCATGGAGCGCCAGTACCAGCGGGGCGCCATCCAAGACGACTCCCTCAAATACGAGCAGGAGAAACACTCCGGCGTCCTGCCCCTCATCGGCGTCAACACCTTCCTGCCGCGGAACGCCAGCGAAGCGTCACACGGGGGGAGTACCGAGCTCACACGCGCCACCAAGGAGGAAAAGGAGCTCTGCATCCAGCGCCTAGTGGACTACGAAGAACGGCACGGCGATCACGCCAGGGGTGCACTGGGCCGCCTCAAGGAAGCGGCGCTCAATGGAGAGAATATCTTTGCCGAATTGATGCGCGCCGCCGAATGCTGCACACTGGGCCAGATCACGCATGCGCTGTACGAGGTGGGTGGGGAATACCGACGCAACATCTAATGTGGATTCATACGCGGCAGTGACACCGTCTCTCGCCCACCGACTCCTGCGGCGCCAGGTGTTGTTCTTCGGCGGCAAAGGCGGTGTCGGCAAGACCACCATCGCGTCCGCCTTCGCCCTCTTCTCCGCCGACGGCGGCGACCGGACCCTCCTCGTGTCCACCGACCCGGCCCACTCCACCAGCGACATCTTCGAACACCAACTGACCGGGGAGCCGCAGCAGGTGGTGGACAACCTCATGGCCATGGAGATCGATCCGGAGCGAGAGGTAAACGATTACATCGCCGACGTGAAGGCGCGCGTGGCGGACTCGGCACCGCCGCGCCTCGCGGGAGAGGTCGAGCGCCAGATAGACATCGCTCGGGTTTCTCCGGGGGCCGAGGAGTCCGCGCTGTTCGATCGGTTCACCCGCATCCTCGAGCACGAAGCACAGCACTACGATCGGATCGTCTTCGACACCGCGCCGACCGGACACACCCTGCGCCTGCTGTCGTTACCGGAGACGATGACGGCCTGGATCGCCGGCCTCATCTCCCACCGCAAGAAGGTCAACGTGCTGGGCCGCATGTGGCGCAACGTGGCCGGGGCCGGGGCGGGGTCTCACGGAGATGGGGACGACCCTATTCTTAACGCCCTCAACGAACGCAAGCACCGCTTCGAGGAGGCGCGGAAGCTCGTCACCGACGGCGAGCGGACCGGCTTCGCCTTCGTGGTCATTCCCGAGCGACTTCCCATTCTGGAGACCCACAAGGCAGTACGGGCACTGGACAAATACAAGATCCCCGTGGGCGGTGTGTTCGTGAACCGGGTGTTGCCGGATCACGCTGAGGGAGAGTTTCTCCAGCGAAGACGCAAGCGAGAAGAGCGCTATCTCGACGAGATTGCCAATACCTTCGCCACACATCCGACCCAGCATGTTCCACTGATGGAGGCAGACGTGGTGGGGGTGGCGGCCTTACGTGAAATCGGGATCAGGCTATGAACAGGCCGTATGTCTTCTCTACCTGGCCTCCATTGCCGCGTGGACCTGATGTTCCGTGGAAGGATAACCCTGCTCCGTCCTCATCATACCGATCTGCCCTACATGGTATGACTCGTGCCAGCAGAGAAAAGTGATCGCGCCGCGCATGGTCTGATCCTGGATGGGGAATCCATCCGGTGGCGAAGCAAGCAGTTGTTCTTCCGAAGCACCCTCGAGTGTACCGTGAAAAAGGTCGGTCAACGCATCCCATTTCGATTTGAATTCGCCGACATCGGGGTACTCGCTCACGTCTTTGGGCACTGCCCCACGGCCGAATTGGTCGGCGAATGGATTCTCGTCACCGGCTCCCAGCATCTTCAAGACGCCATAGCGGCTCGATAACAAGTGACCCAGGAGAAAAGACACCGAACTTCCCTGACCAGCCCGACTTCGATGTCCGGCGTGTTCGTTGCTCAAATCACTTGTCGCCAAGCTCACGATCATCGAATTGAACTTGAACTGCTCGATCACCGGCTTGAGTAGATCTGACATGGCCTCCTCCTTGCTCTCGCGAATGCCGCGCTACAGGACATTGCACCCTCCTACACTCGATGGTGCGAGGGGTTTCCCCAAACCACCAAATCCCATACCCTCATAACATGCATCCCATTCTCGAGAAGCTCAAAGGCGGCGACCGCCGCTCCATCGGACGGGCCAACGAGGTGGTGCGACAGGTGCTCCGAACCCCAGCCCTCCTGGGCGAATTGTTCAAGGGAATGCGCTCCGGCGACGCTCTGGTCCGGATGCGGGCAGCTGACGCGGCCGAAAAAGTCTCGGCCCAGCGTCCCGATTTGTTGCAGCGTTACAAAAGAAGTCTGCTCAACACGATCGCGAACATCGACCAGCAAGAAGTGCGCTGGCACGTGGCCCAGATGATTCCCCGCCTCAACCTGACACCCACGGAGAGGGTCAGAGCGGTGGGCATTCTCTTTGCCTATTTCAGTCTCAAGAGCAAGATCGTCCGCACGTTCGCCCTCCAAGCCCTGGTGTCCCTGTCCTACAACGATCCCGATCTGCGCCGCCGCGTCGTCAAAATTCTGCGGGACGTCATCGAGACCGGAAGCCCCGCGTTGAGGGCCCGGGGAAGGAAGCTGTTGGAGCAGCTCCGCCGGGCCACGTCTTAGGTTCACCCTCCTTCCGCCCACGCCGGACTCCGGCCTAGATTAGGCCGTCCCGCAACCTCGAGGGTCCGTCTTGAGTTCCATCGCCCTGCTCGTAGTCGGATTGGCGGCGTTTGCCACCGGCTTCCAGATCTACTCGCGCTACATCGCCAAACGGATCTACCGGCTGGACCCGGACTTCCAGACGCCCGCCCACGCCTTCGAGGACGGCGTGGACTTCGTCCCCACCAACCGCCACGTGTTGTTCGGCCACCACTTCACGTCGGTGGCCGGGGCGGCGCCCATCGTGGGACCGGCCATCGCCGTCATCTGGGGTTGGCTGCCGGCGTTTCTCTGGGTGGTTTTGGGAACGATCTTTGCCGGCGCGGTGCACGACTTCGGCACGCTGTGGGTCTCCACCCGCCACAAGGCCCAGTCGATCGGCACCCTCGCCGACTCCATCGTGGGTGGACGGGCACGCATCCTCTTTCTGCTGATCATCTTCTTCCTGCTGCTGCTGGTGAACGCGGTCTTCGCGGTGGTGATCGCAAACCTGTTCATGGGCAACCCCGGCGCGGTGCTGCCGGTGTGGGGCAGTCTGGTCGTGGCCGTCCTGGTGGGTTTTCTCATCTATCGCAGCGGGGTGGGCATTCTTTGGCCTTCGGTGGCCGCGCTTCTGACCCTGTACCTGCTGATCTGGTTGGGACAGTACGTGCCCTTCAACCTGCCTGACCTCTTCGGGTTCGATCCCACAGCGGCGCAGCTCGCGGCGGGAGACGCCCAGTCTGCCGCCGACGCAGCCCGCACCGACGGGGTGCGTGCGGGATGGGTGATCGTCCTCTTCGTGTACGGGTTCTTTGCCTCCGTGCTCCCCGTGTGGGTGCTGCTCCAGCCACGGGATTACATCAACAGCCATCAACTCTTCGTCGCCTTGGGAATCATCTTCCTAGGCATTCTCATCACGAACCCAGACGTAATCGCACCGGCAGTGAACACCAACCTCCCGGCCGACGCACCAAGCTGGTTTCCGTTGCTCTTCGTGACCATCGCCTGTGGCGCCATCAGCGGATTTCACGGCTTGGTCTCGTCGGGAACCTCGTCCAAGCAGATCGACAAGGAGACCGACGCCCGTTACATCGGATACGGTGGTGCGCTGGGTGAGGGGATCGTGGCTGTGACGTCCATCCTGGCCACGACGGCGGGGTTTGCGGTGTTCGTGGGACTGGATGGGTGGCACCAGCACTACGGCTCGTGGGCCTCGGCGGCCGCGGGAGCAACAACCGCATTCGTGCAGGGTATCGGAGTGCTCGCTCAGGGCGTTGGAATCCCCCAGCAGGTGGCGGTGATCTTCGCCGCCGTAGTGGTGATCAGCTTCGCGGCGACGACGATGGACACGGGAGTGCGGCTCCAGCGCTACATCATCACGGAGCTGGGCGTTGAGTACAAGGTGAAGGCCGCCCAGAACCGCTGGATCGCCACGTTCATCGCGGTGGCGAGCTGTGCGGCGCTGGCCTTGGGGATCGACCGGGGCGCCGGCGGGATGCGGCTCTGGGCGCTTTTCGGCACGACCAATCAGCTCACCGCCGGATTGAGCCTCCTCATTGTGACCATCTTCCTGCTCAGGTTGCGCCGCAACATCTGGGTGACGGTCATCCCAATGGGCTTCTTGTTGTTCATGACCACGTGGGCCATGATCGGTAACCTGCTGCGCTATTGGACCGACAGCCAGGCGCTGTTGCTGGGGGTGGGTGGCGCGATCTTCGTGCTCGAGTTGTGGTTGATCTTCGAGGCGGTGCTGGCGTTCCGCAACGCCTTGGCAGAACGCAACCGTGCGGCTGCAGATCAGGCCGCTTGACAGGCATAACGCTGAACCACAGGAGGGACTTTACAATGTCTCGCAATCGCACGACCTGCTTGCTTCTCTGCACGGTGCTGGTGCTCCAGGCGATTCCCGCCGCCGCCCGCGCCCAGGAGACCACCGACGACCGTTGGACACCGGAACTCAGCATGAAATACTTCGGCGTCGGGGGAACGACCATCTCGCCCGACGGACAATACGTCGCCTACACGATTCGCAAGCCCATCATGGAGGGCTCCAAGTCCGAGTACCTGAGCCACATCTGGATCGTGACCACCGACGGCGAGCGCAACCTGCAGTACACCCAGGGCGACAAGTCCGCCGGCAGCCCATCGTTCTCCCCGGACAGCCGGTACCTGGCGTTCACGTCCTCCCGGAGCGGCAAGAACCAGATCTGGATCATGCCCGTGATGGGCGGTGAGGCACAGCAGATCACCGAGGCGGATCCCGGCGTCGGATCATACCGTTGGTCGCCGGACGGCGATCAATTCGCCTACACGATGCGTGATCCGGAAACCGCGGAAGAGAAGAAGGCCAAGGAAGAGAAGCGCGACGTCATCCTCGTGGATCAGAACTTCAAATACAACCACCTGTACACGGTGGAGGTCCAGCCGGGCGCGTCCGGCGAGCGGGAAACCAAGCGCCTCACCGCGGGAGACTTCCACGTGCAGGGATTCGACTGGTCGCCTGACAGTCGCACCATCGTGTTTTCCTACCAGGACGATCCGCGCATCAACACGGGTCGGTTGTCAGGCGACATTGCGGTGGTACCCGCCGACAGCGGGACCGTGAGCCAACTGGTCGTGTCGGCGGGGATCAACGGCAACCCGAGATACTCACCCGATGGGCGGTGGGTGGCCTTCCGGTCGACCGGTGATCAGCCCGAACCGATCGGCTTGGGCGACGTGTATGTCGTCTCGGCGAGCGGCGATGAGCCGCAAAAGCTGGCCGAGACCCACGACCGCAGCCCCGGAATCGCCGGATGGACTGGAGACAGCCGGAGCGTGCTGATCACCGAAACCATGGGCACCACACGACACCTGGCAGCCGTGCCCATCGACGGGGGCGAGCCGGTGATGGTGACGTCGGGTGACGGCGTCGTGGGGTCGGTCTCGTTCGACGAGGATGCCACGACCATGGCCTTCACGTTCCAAGACACGGACACACCGGCCGACGTGTACGTCTCGCCGGTGGACCGGTTCGGCATGCGCAAACTGACGGACGTCCACGCCGACGTTCCCCGCCCCACCATGGGCCGCACCGAGCTCCTCTCGTGGAGATCTCAGGACGGAGAGTACGCCATCGAGGGGTTGCTCACGTATCCCGTGGATTACGAGCCGGGGCGCCGGTATCCGTTGGTGCTCAACGTCCACGGCGGCCCCGCCGGTGCGTTCACCCAGTCGTTCACCGGTGGGCCCAGCATCTACATGATCCAGCATTTCGCCCAGAAGGGCGTGGCCATTCTGCGCCCGAATCCCCGGGGCAGTACCGGTTACGGCAAGGAGTTCCGCTACGCCAACTTCAGGGATTGGGGGTTCGGTGACATGGACGATCTCATGGCCGGCGTCGATCACGTCATCGACATGGGCGTGGGACATCCGGACAGCCTCCTCTTGATGGGCTGGAGCTATGGCGGGTACATGACGTCCTTCGCCGTCACCAGAACGAACCGCTTCAAAGCGGCCAGCATGGGTGCGGGATTGCCGAACCTCGTGAGCATGACCACGACGACGGATATCGGCGACTATCTCGTGGCTCACATGGGTGATGAGTACTGGAACGACTACGAGGAGTACGAGAAGCACTCGGCCATCTACCGCATTGCCAACGTCACGACGCCCACCCAGGTCATTCACGGCGCCAACGACCTGCGGGTGCCGTTTACCCAAGGGCAGGAATTCTACCGGGCCCTGCAGCGGCGCGGCGTGCCCACCGAGATGGTGGTGTATCCCCGAACGCCCCACGGCCCTCGGGAGCCGAAGTTTCTGATGGATGTCTCGAACCGAATACTGACCTGGTTCGACAAACACATGCGGAAGCAGGTGCCCACGACGGATCGGGACTAGAGGAACACGGTGCACGCGTTCGTCGGGACCAGCGGATATGCGTACAAGGAGTGGAAGGGGTCATTCTATCCGGAGAAGATCGCCGCCAACAAGATGTTGAGCTTCTATGGAACGCAGTTCAACGGGGTGGAGATCAACAACACCTTCTACCGTATGCCGTCGGAACGCGTGCTCGCCAACTGGTACGACGAGGTTCCCGAGGGGTTTGGCTTCGTCCTCAAGGCGTCCCGGAAGATTACGCACTTCAAGCGACTCAAGGCCGAGGCGGAAGACGAGCTGCGGTACCTGCTCAAGACCGCCTCGGTCCTGCGGGACAAGCTGGGCCCGACCCTGTTCCAGTTGCCGCCCAATCTAAAGAAGGACCTGGAGCGCCTCGAGGCCTTTCTCGCCTTGCTGCCGAAACGGTGGCGCGCCGCGTTCGAGTTCCGGCACGACTCGTGGTTTGACAACGACGTCTATGAGGCGCTGCGGGGGGCGAATGCGGCCCTGGTGGTGGCCGAGACCGATGAGGGGTCGGTTCCCCGGGTGGCCACCGCCGATTGGGGCTACCTCCGGCTCCGGAAGATCGAGTACGCCGATTCGGAGCTACGTGACTGGGCGGAGTGGACATCCGCCCAGCAATGGAACGACGGGTTTGTGTTCTTCAAGCATGAGGACACCGGCGGCGGGCCTGAATTGGCGCGGCGGTTTCTCTCGGTGCTGGGATCGTAGACCTACCGGCTACCCCCTAGCAGCAATCCGGTCCGTCGCAGGCCTCGCCTGACGCCTCGGTGGTATCCGCGTAGCCCATGCCCTTCGTCTCCCGGGGATGCCGCGGCGAGGTTCTGCGGCAGTCGAACGGCCGCCCCTCGGCGGGATCGATGGCGTCCCGGGGCAGCACGGCATCGAACGCTGCCGCGTACGGCTCCTTCGTCATGATCTCGAACGTCTTCTCGCACACGGCCGCGCGCTCGCCGCGACGGAAGACGTGGCCGTCGTCGTCCACGACCCGCTTCCACGGACCGCGATAGATCACGGCCTTGTTCGTTTCGTGGCAGGGGCCCTCCTTACCCTTCCATGCCTCCACCGTGACCGAGTGGAACTCGATGCCTTCGACGGTGCGCCACGGTTCGTCTCCTCGCTTCAGGACGCGGATGCCGTAGAAACCGGCGTCCTCGAACCCCGCGAGCAGGGCAGTTTCCGTCAAGGCACCGGAAATACACCCGGACCAGAGTTCCGGATCGGCCTTCAGGTGCTCGGGGACTTCCTCGTCCGCCACGATGTCCGAGATGACCGTCCGGCCACCGCGCCTGAGAACTCGGAACATTTCGGGAAAGAGCGCGGCCTTCTGCTCCTCACCAACCAGGTTCAGCACGCAGTTCGACACGATCACGTCCACGGAGTTGTCGGCGACCATGGGCTGCTCCACCCGGAGCCGCGCCTGCTCAGCCTCCAGCGCGTGCAGCCCAGTGGCATCATCCACTGGATGCTCGCTGAGCCACGTGTCCAGCAGGTCCAGATCGAGGGCGAGATCCTGAATCCGGCCACGTTTGAAGTCCACGTTGTGCCATCCGATCCGGTCGCCCACCTCTTGCCGGTATCGGTGAGCGAGAGCGAGCATCTCGGTGTTCATGTCCACACCGATGACCCTGCCCTCCGGACCCACGATCTGGCTGGCGATGAAACAGATCTTCCCTGCCCCGGACCCCAGATCCAGCACGGTTTCCCCCTCCCGGAGGAACCGGCTCGGGTCGCCACAGCCGTAGTCCTTCAGAAGAATCTCCTCAGGCATGACCGCGAGGTGTTGTTTGTCGTAGTCGACCGGGCAGCAGAGTTCGGCTTCCCGCCGCAACGCCCCGCTACTGTAGCGGTCGGCCACAGCCCGTTCGACATTGAAGGATGACACGCCCATGGCCGTCTCGCGCTGCAAAGGTTTGACCGGGCCGATGGTGCACGTCGAGGGGTTCGGCCCGGATATACCAGCAAAAGGCCGAACGGGGGGAAATGGTTCCCTGTTACTGCGTGGAGAATCGATTCAGGAAGGCCCGCTCGTCCAGGGTGAGGCTCGCAATCCCCATCTCCTTGATCTTCGCCTGCAGCCGCTCCACCTCGTCCCGGTTGACCTCGTGGAGGCTCTCCACCGGAATGCGGGCCCAGCGACGCTGGTCCTCGCCATCGCGATTCGGGCGGCGCTTGTCCTTGGCGTAGACCTTCTCCTTGAACTTGCGATGCGGCGCGTTGTGGTGGAGCCAGCGAACGTACAGAAACGCACCCAAGAAACCGCCCAAGTGGGCGAAGTGCGCCACCCCGTCCGCCACCCTGTCGAACCCACCCAGCAACCCCACCACCAGCATGAATCCCGCCAGCGCCCGGGGCTGGATTGGGATCACGCCGAAGAACCAAATCGTTTCCCGGGGCCAGAACATGGCGTACGCGAGCACCACACCGTAGACCGCACCCGACGCTCCCACGATGGCGATGCCCCTTGCAAACACGAAGGACAAGGCCACTCCACCGAGGCCGCTCAGGATATACAGATTCAGGAACTTCCGGCTCCCCAGATGCGCCTCGACCCTGGAGCCCAGAAAGAACAGCCACAGCATGTTGAAGAAGAGGTGTCCCAGCCCGGCGTGGACGAACATATAGGTGATGGGCGTCCAGGGCCGCAGGGCTACGGCGAGCGGGTGGACTTGCAGCGCCAGCACGCTCGCCAACATCGGATAGGAGGTCGTGAAGAAAAAGACCACCACATTGGCGACCACGATATTCTTGATCCAACGCGTCATGCCGTCATCCGTTGTCGTCCGGGGTTCACCACGCTCTACGAGCCCGGAATCTAACAGGATTCGTGGCCCTCACCGTCCCCCAACCACGCCGTCCGTCACAGCGGCGAGCACACGCTGCAGCACCCCGTCGACGGCGGCGCCGTCGATCCACCTGATGACCACGACCAGATCATGCACGGGATCGACCCAGACGACGTTCGATCCTCCCCCCCGGGCGGCGAAGCTCGACGCCGGGGCACTGGCCCACAGTTGGCGGTCGGTGTTGAGCCACCACATGTAGCCGTAGGTCGGCTGGATGTCGGTGGGGGTGGTGGTGGCGTCGATCCACTCCTCAGGGAGCAGTTGCTCCCTCCCCCAGCGGCCCCGCCGCAAGTAGAGGTAGCCGAACCGGGCCTGATCCCGAGCGCTGATCCACATCCCGCCGCCCCAATGCCCCCCACCGCTCACCGACTCGATTGGCCGACCGTCGACGTCCACTTCGGAATTGTGGTACCCGTGCCACTCCCAGGTGTCCGACGCCCCGATGGGATTCATGACCCGCTCCCGCAGCACGTCGGGCAACGCTCGTCCCCACACCCGGAGGGAGGCCAGCGCCGTGCGGTTCACGCGGACATCGTTGTACTCCCAAAAAGTGCCCGGGGTTTGCAGCTCCCGATCCCGGCCGCGGCGCCGGTCGGCGACGTCGGGCTTCCCGAACAGCTCGCCCTCCCACTCGTTGGTCTGCTGCAGCAGGTGATGCCACGTGATCCGGGCATTGTGGGGAGAATCGAATCCGCCGTCGTGCACGTAATCGCCCACCGGATCGTGCACGTCCCCGATCAGTCCGTCGGCCACGGCCAGCCCGACGGTGGTGGAGAGAAAGCTCTTGGTCACGCTATAGGTCACGTCCACCCGCTTCGTGTCGCCCCATTCGGCCACGATGTACCCGTGGCGCAGCACGATACCGGCCGGCCCGCCCCGGGGCTTCAGGTCGCCGATGAGCTGGGCATACGGATCGTCGCCGGCGCGAGACCGCATCCACGCCTCGAGATCACGTGGGGTGTCGGGCTCGTTGGCGATGGCGAAGGAGACCGCCCCCGCCAGCGCGATGCTGTCCATTCCAACGACCGCCGGGGTCCGCCGCTCCCAATCGTCTCCCCGGCCGGGGAAATAGTCGGTATCGGCAGGGGCCGAAGCGCAGGCCACCGCCACGGTGACCCAACACCACAAGCAGGCGGACCTGGAGAGCACGGTTCCCCCAATTCGCAGGTGGACGAGCAGGTTGCAGCCACTGACGCTACGCGGCCCGACGCCGAGGGGCAAGCTCTCCAACACCTTCTGCGTGAACGGGGCGATAGACGGGCTATTCTTGGATCGTCGCGATCGCGATCCCCGCCGGGGTGTCACCCACCGGAATCGTCCGTGCGACGGTGTTTGAGTGGGTGTCGATCACGGCCACGCTGCCGGCACTGGTCGTTGCATAGATCGAGGCTCCCCCACGTGCCACTGCCAGGGACCAGGCTTCCACCGGCACGGTCTCTAACAAGGAGTTGCTGGGAAGGCCGAACACAGCGACCCGGATCTCACTCAGGGCCACGTACGCCCGGGATCCCTGATGTGTCAACGCAATCGTCGCCGCGCGGGGCGTGCCCAAAATCATATCCACGACGCTGCGGCTCGATGTTTCGATGACGGCGATCTGGCCGTTGCGGTCGTAGCTTGCGACATACAGCAGCCCGCCGTCGGGCGAAAAGGCCATACCGTACGGCCTCTCGATGACACCGTCGAGGTCGATGGTGGCGGTCACCGTATGCGTGGTCGTTTCGATGACCGAGACGTCGTTGGACCTGGAGTTCGAGACGTACGCCCTGGTCTCGTTCGGCTGGAAGGCGACGTAGAAAGGGCTGTCGCCGACCTCAACCATAGTGGTCACCGTGTTGGTTGCGGTCGAGATCACGGCCACAGCGTTGAGCTCACCCCAGAGGGCCTCGTACACGAAACTTCCACTGGGATCGACCGCGATCCCGAGAGTCACCGGTCCCGTCGGGATCGTGGCGGTCACGGTGTTGTTGGCGGTCTCGATCACCGTCACGTCTTCCGACAAGGAATTGCCGACATATACGAACCTTCCGTCAGGCGTGACGGTTACACCGTGGGGTCTGTCTCCGACGGGTACGGTGGCGATCACCGAATCGACCTGGATGTCGATGACCGATACGGTGTTCGACCCATAGTTCGCCACGTACGCGATCTCGCGGCTCGAGCTTGGGCCGGAGGCATCTCCGCATGCGGCCAGCGTTGCGCAGCCGGCGAAAGCGAGCAGCCGTGCGCTGCGCGACACTGTGGAGTAATGGGAGGACGTCATGGTTGCATGCTGCAGTCGTCGCGAGACAGGAGCCAAGCCAGCGCCGCATCGACGACCGCGTCGCCCGAGGCGGGGTCGTCCGCCACCTCTCCTTCCACGAACTCGTCGGGTTCGACCACGCCGCCGTAGATTTGCCGCGCTCGGTCAGCGTCGGTTGCATAGGTGAGCCACAGCTCGGCGTCGTCACTCAAGATGTCTTGTCGGAGGACGGTGGAGTATCCGGCAGTTGCCTGTCCGAAGCTTCGGGTCTTCGGCCGGCCGCGAAAGGCGATGGCGACCGCTTCGCCGGCGCTATTGGTGGTGGGGCCGGTGAGCACGGCAACGTTGGGATCTGGGACGATCAACTCGTACGGCGTGCCGCTCGCGCCGACCCATGAGTAGGGGCGCACGCCCGCTGCCCCATCGTCGTAGAACCACTCCTGCCACACACTGTCTGGACTGACGAAATACCCAACCAGCCCCTCGCCGACTATCGGTCCCACACCGGCTAACATGGGCATGATCCAGCCGCCGGTGTTGAGTCGCAAGTCGACGATCCAGCCGCAGACGGTGGGTGAATCGATTTCGCGAATCGTTCCCTGAATGGTGTCGACGTGTGGGCTCAGCTCCTCAACTCCGTATTCCCGGAAGCTGAAGCCATAGAGGCGCACGAAACCAATCCGCCCCTCCAATAACTGCCCGTCGGGATACGGGGGTGCACTGGTCGGTGGCGGACTCGTCTGTGCGGATTGGTCGACGTTGGACGGCACGTAAAAGAGGCTGTGGTTGTCGCCGAGTTGGTAAACGGCGTATCGAATCGCACCGTAGGTCTCAGCAGGGGTTTGCGCGCCACTGGCGAAGGCAAAGGCGCGCTCGCGAAACGGTTCCCACTCGATGACGTACCGGTTTATCGAGTGGGTTTCCATGAGATCCAGGGCGCGATTCAGGTAGGCGACTGCAACATCTGAGATCTCGGGTGGCCCTAGAGTATCGCCGCATCCAAGGAACGCCACCGCGCTGCAAACGAGCGTGATCCGTCTCTTCGTCACGATACTGGATGCTGTCCCAGCACTCATGATTTGCCAGCCAGCGTGAAAGCCGTCAGGATTGGAACTCAGCGACGCGCCCGTCTTCCGTCATGGGGACGCCATGGGCTGTGCTACACTGCACCCCAACCCTTGTTCGTCGGCCGGCGATGAGAATCTCTTTAGATCCCGGTCGCCGTTCCGGTTCCTGAAAGGGCGACGTCAGAAGTTGGTGGCCTTCGGGTCAGCTCTTGCCCTTGGGCCGTCAGCAGGCAGCTTGGGATATGGACACCAGTCTCAATGCCACTCGGTAGCGTGGCCTACGGCAGCGAAGGAATACAGTTGTAGACCGCGACCGGTTTGCTCCCGGCGGTTTTCAGACCGCCGGAGATTATATTTGTCGGTCCAACAAGACAAAGCAGCCGCAATGACATCCAAGCTCCCCGAACTCAGCCAGGCGGAAATCCTCCGCTACTCCCGGCATCTCATCCTGCCGGAGGTGGGAATGGACGGCCAGCGTCGCCTGAAGGCGGCCCGGATCGCCCTGGTGGGAACCGGGGGGCTCGGCTCGCCGGCGGCTCTATACCTGGCCGCGGCCGGCGTCGGCACGCTGGGGTTGATCGATTTCGACGTGGTGGACGAGACGAATCTGCAGCGCCAGATCATCCACGGCACCAACGCGGTGGGCACGTCCAAGTTGGACTCCGCGGAGGCCCGGGTCCGGGACTTGAATCCCCACACGACCGTCGAGCGATTCGACACGCGCCTCACGTCCGACAACGCCCTCGACATCCTGCGGGACTTCGACGTCGTCGTGGACGGGTCGGACAACTTCCCCACGCGATACCTGGTCAACGACGCGTGCGTGCTCTTGGGCAAGCCCAACGTCTACGGCTCCATCTTCCGGTTCGAGGGGCAGGCGTCGGTCTTCTACGCCAAGGAAGGCCCGTGCTACCGCTGCCTGTTCCGCGACCCGCCCCCTCCGGGGCTGGTGCCGTCGTGCGCCGAGGCGGGCGTACTCGGTGCGCTCCCGGGCATTGTCGGCAGCATCCAGGCCCTCGAGGCGATGAAACTCGTGGTGGGCGCCGGAGACTCGTTGGTGGGACGGTTGGTGTTGTTGGACACCCTCGCGCTCCGCATTCGCGAGATCCAGCTGCGAAAGGACCCCGGGTGCCCGGTCTGCGGCGACGCACCCACCGTCACGGAGCTCATCGACTACGAGGCCTTCTGCGGCGCCGGCGCCGACGCGGCTCGACAGTGGCCCGAGGTGACCGTTGGCGAACTGGCCGGGGAGATGGAGTCCGGTCCGGGTGTCCTCCTCATCGACGTCCGGGAGCCCCAGGAGTGGAGCATCGGCCACATCGACGGCGCCATGCTCATTCCCCTGGGCGAACTGCCCTCGCGGGTTAGAGATATCGACCGCAACCAGAGGATCGTCACCTACTGTCACCACGGCATTCGGTCGATTCAGGCGATGGAGATCCTCCGGGCCGCCGGGCACGAGGACGTGTGGAGTCTGCGCGGAGGGATTGACGCCTGGTCGACACAGGTGGATTCTTCGGTTCCTCGCTATTGAGGAACCTGGATGGGGACCAGAGGAACGGCAGCAGCGCCGGAGCCCCGCCTTGGAACCATAGTCAAGCTTCCTTGATTAACCGTAGACAGGAGACGCCGGACGCGCGTCGTCGGTCTCGTGCCGACATCGTGGTCGGGCGGTTGCAGCGGCCGAACGAACTACCACGTCTCAACTGGGAGGTACCCCATGGGGGAGTACGCACATCCCGACGCCCTGGTGACGACTGACTGGGTGGCGGAGCACGGCGGCGATGCGAACGTTCGCGTCGTCGAGGTCGATGTCGACACCACAGAGTACGCGAAGGGACACATTGCAGGCGCCGTGGGCTGGTCGTGGCACACGCAGCTCTGCGATACCGTGCAGCGGGACATCATGACGAAGGCGGATTTCGAGAGGTTGATGGGCGAGTCGGGGATTTCGAACGACACGACCGTGGTTCTCTACGGAGACAACAACAACTGGTTCGCCGCCTGGGCCCTGTGGCAGCTGAAGGTCTACGGTCACGCGGATGCCAGGCTCATGAACGGTGGACGCAAGAAATGGCGCGAGGAAGACCGACCCCTCACCACCGACGCTCCAACGCATGCCGCAACCAGCTATCAGGCGACGGAACCGGACCACTCCATTCGCGCGTTCCTCTACGAGGTCCAGAAGGCCGTTGCAGACGAAGCGGTTGAGCTCGTAGACGTGCGTAGCCCGCAGGAATTCACAGGTGAAGTGCTCTCACCTCCGGGCCTCCCCGAAACCTGCCAGCGCGGGGGCCACATTCCCGGCGCCAGTAACATCACGTGGGCAAAGGCCTGCAACGACGACGGCACCTTCAAATCCGTCGACGACCTCAGAACCCTGTACGAGGGCGAGGGCATCACAGGGACGAAACCCATCATTGCGTACTGCCGAATCGGCGAACGCTCCAGTCACTCGTGGTTCGTGCTCAAGTACCTGCTGGGTTACGACGACGTCAGCAATTACGACGGGAGCTGGACCGAATGGGGCAACCTCGTCGGCGCCCCAATAGAAACCTCGGCGTAGCGCACCACTCGATGGAGCTTGTCCAAGGTTGTATCTTTTGGGACGGCAGTGAACAACGCAGTAGTCAGGAATAGGACGATGAAAACCGAAGCCATACCAGACACGTTCCCTCCGGGGTTCATTCTCTCGATCACGGACAAGGCCGCAGCTCGCGTGGCCGCGGTGATAGACGAATTCAACCTGCCGGACGATGCCGGCCTTCGGGCTGGCGTCACCGAGGGCGGGTGCTCTGGATTGAACTACAACGTCGAGGTGGCGGAGGGTCCGAAACCGGACGAGATCGTGTTCGTGTTGAACGGCACCAATGTGTTTGTCAACGCGTTCAGCGCTCAGTACGTCAAAGGGATGACGATCGACTGGGTCTCCTCGATGCAGGAATCCCATTTCGTCTTCGACAACCCCAACGCCACCGGCGGGTGCGGTTGTGGAGTGAGCTTTACCGTCGAGTGACGCGGGACGACGTGGGCGGGAAGATGTCGAGAGGGGCGGCTTTCAGGCCGCCCCTTTTGCTTAGACGACGTGGATCGTGCCGGACTGACCCTCGACGACCTCACCGATGACCGCTGCCGTCGGCGTGCGGCGCTCCTGCAGCGCGGCCACGAGGTCGTCGGCCCGGGACGGGTCGACGGCGATGAGCAGACCACCCGAAGTCTGCGCGTCGGCGAGGAACACCTGGGTGCGGCCGGCGAAGCGCTCCGCCCACGTCGTGTAAGTCTCGCTGGCCGTCTGATTGCGCTTCGTCCCACCGGGGATGGCGCCCGCTTCGATCAAGTCGGGAACGCCCTCGAAGACCGGCACCGACGTGGCCGTCACGCGAGCCGAGACACCGCTCGCGGCAAGCATATTGTGGAGGTGGCCCAAGAGGCCGTAGCCCGTCACGTCGGTGGCGGCGTGCACCGCATCGCCGATCTCCGACATGGCGGCGGCGGCACCAGCGTTGAGTGTCGACATCACTTTGACCGGCCAGTCCATGTCGGCTTCCGCGATCTTGTCGTTCTTGAGCGCGGTGCTCAAGATCCCGGTTCCGATGGGCTTCGTGAGTACGAGCATATCCCCCGGACGGGCGCCCGTGTTGTCCAAGATCTCGTCCGGATGCACCTCCCCCACTACGACCATGCCCAGTTTGGGCTCCGGGTCGTCGACCGAGTGCCCTCCCAACACCAGCGCGCCGGCATCGCGCGCCACGTCCACTCCACCCTCGATCGCCTTCCCCAAGAGCTGGAGCATCGCCGGATCGCGGGGCCACGCCACCAAATTCAGGGCAAACAGCGGCCTTGCCCCCATCGCGTAGATGTCGCTGAACGCGTTGGCGGCCGCAATCGCCCCAAAGTCGTACGGGTCGTCCACGATAGGCGTAAAGAAATCCACCGTCGCCACGATCGCGCGATCGTCGGTGATGCGATACACCGCCGCGTCATCTCGCGTAGCGATATCGACCAGGACCCGTGGGTCATCCACCGTCGGCATGTGGCGCAGAACCTGCGCCAACTCAGCTGCGCTGAGCTTGCAGGCTCAGCCGGCGCCGTGGGACAACGTCGTGAGGCGAATTCGCTCTTTTTGGTTCGGCGTGTCGTTCATTGCTCCGTCGGTCTCGTGAGCAGATGTGTGAGCACGCGCAAGATAACGAAATCCATGAACACCGGGAACTTTTCCCGTCGAGCACGCGCTATCCAGAAACGGCAGGATAGGCGATCGGCAGTCAGGAGTACGGGATGATCCGGCAATGGCTCAGGGGACTCTGGAACGCACCGGGCGGAACCGAGACCGACAATCCAATAATGACACTCTCGACTCGAGAGGAGCTCGACGAGGCGTTGCAGGCGCCTGTTGTCGTGCTGTACAAGCACAGCCCCATCTGCGCCGTGAGCTCCTGGACGCTCCGTGAGGTCAAGCGATTCGCCCGTGAGCATCCCGACACGGCAGTGTTTCACATCGACGTGATCCGGAGCCGGGGCCTCTCGGATTGGATCTCCCAGCAGTTTGGCATCCACCACGAGTCGCCGCAGGCCCTGGTCATCCGAGACGGCCGCGAGGTGTGGGCCACCTCGCACACGGGCATCACGGCGGACGCTCTGGAAAAGCGGGTCGGCGGCGATTGAGACCCGGCCGAATCGGTACCGCGCCTTCTTGATGTTCTAGCGCAACCGCCGGCCGGTAACCGTTCTCGTTGCGCGGGCGATGATGTCGTCGAGGGCGACGAATCCGATGAAGCGGCTGTCGGGCCACCCAATCATGTCCCTCGTGTCGGACAGCAGTGCGAGGGAATCCGGCGGAATGACCCAGGGTCCCCAGTCATACAGCTCTTCCCCGATGGCAAACGGTGAGCGCGACGCCAAGGGCTGGATGATGCGAAACGGCAAGTCCCGCACCGTACCGTTCAAAACGACGCGACCCGAGTCCAGCGACACCGTGTCCTGGGGAAGCCCGACGACGCGGCGGAGAACATGGAAGACCTCTTCACCATCCTCGAACCGAAACAGGACGAGATCGCCGACGGACACGTCTCCCGCCGGGCTCCACGCCAGGAAGTACTCCTGCGCCGCGACCGTCGGCTCCATGGAAGGCCCCGTCATGTAGTAGACGGAGGGCCATCGCGTGCCAAAGCGCGTAGTCACGACCCCCACCACCGCCACGGCCCCCAGGAGGTACCGCAGAACGTGTGTCTTCATGGCCGGGTCACCATTCCCCTACCGTCCTCGCCGTGACGACCACGGACGCCGGATCCTCAGTGAACCCGTCGACCAGGTGTCAAGTAATATCTACTGCAATGTAGTTCATATCATCCAATTCGCCAAACCACCCGTTCTCCCTGAAGATCCCCTGGATCCTGGGCAACCGCCGATAAGGTGTTGCCCGTCACAATCGTTACACGAAGTACGACACAGACTTACCCCCCTTGGACACCTAATTTGCCCGCTACGTTGGAGCCCTCCCCTCGCCTCGCAGCGGCTCCGGGTGAATGGGCCACGTTTCGACATAAAAGTCAGATATCAGATAGAGGACCCCTTAGGAGGTTGTTGTGATGCGAATCAAGAATCTTTCGGCGTTGAGCCTCATCTTGGCGTTCGGCCTCACGGCGTGCAACGACTCGACGGGCCCCAACGACGACTTCGATCCGGCCGAGTCAGCTGCCGACCTCCAGGCCGTCAGCGACGCCTTTGATACGGACGTGTACCAGAGCCTCTCCGCCATGGGCGAGGGCTTCGGTGTCGCGGTAGGCGCCCCGGCACTGGCCCAGCAGGCCATTGACGCGGGGTGGATCGCCGTCTCCTCGCCGGACAAGTGGGAGCAGTACGGCAGCGCGGTGGTGGATGCCATGTCCGCCAATGCTGCGGCGATCCTGATCCCCGAGTCGTTCCGGGGGCGGACGTACGAGTACCACCCGATGGAAGGGTACTACCACAACCCCGAGCGGACCGGCGCGCCCGAAAACGGCATCCGGTTCATTCTCTATGAGGTGAACCCCATCACCGGCGAGCCTGGCTCGACGGAGATCGGTCACGTGGACGTGCTCGACGAGAGCACCGACGACGCCGCGGTGGTACGGCTGCGCGTGATGTCCAACGAGGTCGAGTACATCAATTACACGATAACGGCGACCGTTGGGGTCGGGTCACTGGGCGTGGAGATCGCCGGGTACGTGAGCGACGGAACCAACCGGGTCGACTTCACCCTCGACCACACCATTGACGCGACGTTTGGCAGCGCCCGCGCCGAGATCGATTACTTGATCGAGGTCGTGGATCGCGACTTCAGCATGACCGCGAACATGGTGATCGAGTTCGACGCCGGGACCGAGTCCGGTTCCATCACGATCCTTGCGACCTGGCAACAGGGCAGCAACAGCATCTCCGTGACCGGAAGCGTCGACATGGCCAGCGACGGCGGCACCCTCGAGGTGCACGTCAACGGTGATCTCTTCGCCACCATTACGATGACCGGCGAGAGCATCACGGTCGTCGGAGCGGACGGTGGAGCGCTGTCAGCCGAGCACATCCAGGCGCTGCAGAATATCACCGACGCCCTGGGCGACGTGTTCGACGACACGTTCGAGAGTTTCTTCGATCCCGTGGAGTGGCTGTTCGAATTCCAGTACTAAGCTGAGATCGAAGGCAAGGCAGATGAGAGCGCCCCCCACATGGGGGCGTTTCTCATATCCGCCCCTTGGAGTCGTCGAGACGGACTCTGCCCCACTCACCGCGCACGAACCGCGCGGATAGATTAGTCCACCCTCACCACCGTCGAGCATGTGGCTCCTTCCGGCGTTCTCCGTCGTCTGTAACGCGGCGGCATGGGTCTATTACCGGTTCACCGTTGCCGGCGAGCGAGTGCCGCCGACGGGGCCGGTGCTCCTGGTGGCCAACCATCCCAATTCACTCCTCGATCCCGTGTTGGTTTCCGCCGCCGCCCGCCGTCCGGTGCGGTTTCTCGCCAAGGCCCCCCTGTTTACCGACCGGAAAGTGGGTTGGGCCGTCCGCGCGAGCGGAGCCATTCCGGTGTATCGCCGGGTCGACAATCCCGAGGCGATGGGCGGCAACGTGGACACCTTCCGGGCAGCGCACGCGGCGCTGGCAGGCGGCGCGGCCATCGGGATCTTCCCGGAGGGTATCAGCCACAACGAGCCCGGCATCGCCGCGGTCAAGACGGGTGCCGCGCGCATCGCCTTGGGAGCGCTGGCCCAGCATCCCGAGCCCTTCCCCATCGTCCCCGTCGGCCTGGTGTTCCGTCGGAAGGACGTCTTCCGATCCGAGGCGTTGGCCGTGATCGGGCGACCGGTCGATTGGAGCGACCTCGCCGGGCGCACGTCCGAAGATCGTGAAGCCGTTGCGGACCTCACGCGGCGCATCGAACGGGCCATGCGCCAGGTCACGATCAACCTGGAACGCTGGGAAGATCAGCCCCTGGTGGACTGTGCCGAGGCCGTGTGGCAGGCCGAGTGGGGCTCCGACACCGATCCGGCCCGGAAGCTCGAACGCCTCGAGGTCGCGACGTCCATCCTCTCCCACATCCGAAGCGCGCCCGACCCCGGGGCCTCGGCGCTGGTGGATGACGTGGCGCTCCACTGCCGCCAACTCGCGCGCCTGCGGGTTACCCCGGGAGATCTGGCCGTCGACGTCAGGTTGCGGGCCAGCATGCGGTGGGGGTTGCGCCGGTTCTACCTCCTCGGTGCTCCGGCCTTCGTGGTGGCCCTCGCCGGCCTCGCCGTCTCCTGGCTCCCCAACTACGTGACCGGCCGAGTGGCCACGGCCCTCGGTCCCGACGTGGACCAGCGGTCCACGTTCAAGCTGTTGGCCGGCACGGCGGCGTACGTGATCTGGATCGGATTCCTCGCCCTGCTCGTGGGCGCGATGGAAGGGGTCTTGGCCGGGGCCGCCACGGTGATCGCGGTGCCCGCGATCGGCCTCGTGGGGCGCCGCACCAGGGAGCGGTGGCGGGGCGCGCTGCACGACGCGCGGCGGTTCTTTCTGTTGCGGGCGCGGCGGGAGCTGGTGCAGGGCATACGCAAGCAGCAGCGTGAGATCGCGGAGCGGCTCAGGGATTTGTACGATCGGGTGCGTGGTGACTGAATGGCCACGGAAACCACGGAACGCACGGAAACCCCACCCCACTCCCGACTGTGGTTTCCCCACCTCCTTCCACCACATCGTCTTCGGCTACCAAGAGGCGGGGCCGAGGGGAAGACACAAGTCCGGGGGTGGAGCGGGGGTCCGTGCGTTCCGTGGATTCCGTGGCCATCCCCGGGGCGGCGCGGGGGGAGCCCCCCGCGGCCACGCGCTCAGGTCGTCCGCCTGTACCGCTCCAGCCAGATCAGATCAAACTCGTCGCGTTGCGCCACGTACACGTGCTCCCGCCCGAATCCCACCACCTCGCGGCCCCGGGGCAGCACCACGCGCTCCTTCAACTCTCCGCCTGGGCCGAACACGTCGAACTCCGCCGCACCGCCTGCGGACACCGACCGCCGCACCCACGCGTCACCCTCGGGGGTCACCCGGACGCCATTGCCCGCAAACGCCGGCATGACGTCGGGCCAGTCGAAGTCGTTGACGTCGGGGCCGGTTCCCCCGCCCCCGCGGCCCTGAGAGTCCGTCCCCTGCGGCAGGACGATGTTCATGCCTCCCATACCCGGGCCGCTCGGCTCGCCCTGGGCGATGGGGAAGGTCTCGCCAAAGCTGAGATCGGGCCCCAGCACAACCAGACGCCCGTTCCCCAGGTCGGCAAAGAGCGACGAGTCGCCGGGGAGCGGCATCACGAGATCCGGTTGGCTGTACTCCCCCGGGCCGGGTCCCACCCTGCCGATGGTGTCGGCCGTGCCCGCCGCCAAGTCCACGGCCATCAGGGCCTGTCCCAACGGATCCGCAACCAGGAGACGGCCGTCACGCATCTCGCGGACGGTTGTCACCATGCCGAAGGGCTCCGAGAATCTGACATCGGCCTCGGCGAAGTCCCGCTCCGGCACCCGGTCTCCCGCCTCGGAGCAGGCGGCGGTCACCAGGATCACGGCCCCAACGAGGGCTATTCTCAATGGCACTGCGCGCATCGATACCTCCGGTAGTGGTTGATCTGCTCGCGGCGACTGCCGCGCGGGATCCGCTCGGCTCGTGACTGGAGCCGAGAAGAACTAAATCGACTGATCACCCCTCCGTTCCCCCACGCCCCGCGGCGCGTACATTCCAGGTCGACTGTCGAGGAGACGTGGAGTGGAGCTGACCGCCGAGGAAAGAGCCCTGGTCCAGGGCGAGGGAGGTGACGCCGCCGCCATGGCGATGCGCATCGTGGTGGAAATGGGGGAGATCATGGGGGCGCCCAGCCTCGGCCCCATCACGTCCGCGCACATCGACAGCTGCCTCTATCACGGGGATGGCGGCGTGGAATTCGCCGAAAAGTTGGTCGAGGGCGGGGCGCAGGTGCAGGTGCCCACCACCCTCAACGTGGGAGCGCTGGATCTCCTCAACCCTCTCCGCAGCAAGCTCTCCGGGCATCGCCGCGAGATGGCGGGGCGGCAGATGACGGCATATCAGAAGATGGGGTGCCGCCCCACGTTCACCTGCGCGCCGTACCAGGCGGGACACCGCCCGGCCCTGGGCGACCAGGTGGCGTGGGGAGAGAGCAACGCGGTGGCCTTCGCCAACTCGGTGCTGGGCGCCCGCACCAACCGCTACGGGGATTACCTGGACATCTGCTGCGCCCTGGTGGCTCGCGTTCCGTTGACCGGACTCCACCTCGACGAGAACCGCCGCGCGACCGTCGTGGTAGACGCCGGCGGGCTATCGGAGCGTCTCAGGAGCATGGACGTTTTCTACCCCGTGCTGGGAAGCTGGCTTGGAGCCGAGGTGGGAAGTGAAGTCGCGGTCATCGACGGCCTGCCCCGGGACACGACCGAGGATCAACTCAAGGCCCTGGGAGCGGCCGCCGCCTCCACCGGGGAAGTGGGCCTGTTCCACGTGGCCGGCGTCACGCCCGAAGCGCCCGACGTGGAGACAGCCCTAGGGGGTGGGACACCGAGCAGGGCCATTGCGCTGACACCATCCGTGATTCGGCAGGCCAGAGACGCCCTGTCGACAACCGGCGATCCCCACATCTCTGCCGTCGCTGTGGGAAGCCCGCATTTCTCCCTGCGGGAATTCGAGGAGTTGGATCGCCTGATCGATGCGCCTCTTGCCATTCCTTTCTATGTGTGCACGGGCCGTGGCGTGTTGGAGGAGCTGGAGCGTCGCGCCAAAGTCGAGCGACTACAACAGGCTGGCGTGGAAATCGTGGTGGACACATGTGTGGTGGTGACGCCGATCCTCCCGGAGAGCACCGGCGTCCTCATGACGAACTCGGGGAAGTTTGCCCACTACACCCCACCCAACACCGGATACCAGGTCGTGTACGGTAGCCTGGAGGATTGCGTCGCCACGGCGCGAACCGGACGGCTGGATCGGGACGAGGCGTTGTGGAGCTGAGGCCGGTGGTGTTCACGGGGCGCGTGCTCGTTCCCGGAGAGGCCAGCGGCCGCCTGCTGTGCCTCTCCAAGCCGATCAGCCTCTGGGGAGGCGTGGACCCCGCGACCGGCAAGATCATCGACCCACGACACCCCGATCACGGAACGGACATCGCCGGATCCATCCTGGTCCTCCCGGCGACGATCGGCTCCAGCTCCTCCAGCGCCATCATGCTCGAGCTCATGCGCCACGCCCGCGCCCCTGCCGCCGTGGTCCTGGGGCGGGTGGACGCGATTCTCACATTGGGGGTCGTCGTCGGCCGGGAGTTGGGCTACCCGTCGGTCCCGGTGATGGAGATCAGTGAAGCGGAGGCGATGCAGATGCCGAAGACCGGCATCGCAAGGGTCACCGGAGAGGGGCGGCTGTTGGTAGAGTAACGCCCGGGGAAGGCTCTAGGGCCTCACCACCGTCTCGCTGGTCAGGTAGCGGTTGGTCGCGTTCAACACGGCCACGGCCGCGGCCCGTTCGGCACCACGATCCGCCACGTAGGTACCCACGAATCGGCGGCGGCCGCCGCCATCCGACACTGCCACCGACACGATCACGATGACCGAATCGAACGCATGGACGGATTTGACGCCGAGTAGCTCGAGAGACCGGCCGTGTTCCACGACCTGCTGAATCGCATCCACCGAGGCCTGGGCGGCACACCGCAACGCCATGGTCTCGGACCCCTTTCCTTCCCGCGTGCCGACGAAACTGTCACCGCCCCGCCGGGTCAGCTCCACCTGCGCCCGGCATCGCCCATCGGGGAACCGGTTGAAAATGAAGTCGGTGAAGATCAGGCGCTCATCGTCGGTCATCGTCGAGTCCGGCAGAGTCGCGAAGAAGATCGGGGTTGTCAGAGAAAGATGCAACATTTTGCGCCGGGGGTCGTGACATATCTCACAGAGGGGTCCGGCGGGCTTCCGGCCTCCTCCGGCAGAGCCTCGACATCACTCTGAGGCCACCGTCGGCCGGACCCGTCTAGTCCCCGTCCGCCGGCGCCTCCTGAGAGGAGTCCCGGCAAAACGCGACACGGCGGATTCGCTTCCCGTCAATCAGGGTCACCCGGAATCGGCCCCCCTCGACGCCAACCTCGTCCCCCGATTTGGCCACCCGCCCGAGCTGGCCAAACACGAACCCCCCAATGGTGTCGGTGACGTCCTCGGGTAGGTCGAGATCGCATCGCTCGTTGACCTCGTGCATGGCCACGCTGCCCGCGATGAGCAGCTCACCGTTGCCGGCCACTTCAAAGGGCTGCAGCTCGTGCTCGTGTTCGTCCTGAATCTCCCCCACGATCTCCTCGATGAGATCCTCCAGCGTCACGAGTCCCGCCGTCCCGCCGAACTCGTCGAGCACGATGGCCATCTTGATCCGCTCGTTTCGCATCTCCGTGAGGAGATCTTCGACGATCTTGCTCCCTGGGACGAACCGGGGCGGCCGCACGACCGACCGGATATCCCGGACCCCGTCTCGGGCGGCCCGCCACAGGTCCCGGGCGAGGAGGATGCCCACTACGCGGTCGACCGTCTCCTCGTACACTGGAAGGCGTAACCGCCCCTCATCGACCATCACCTTCTGGGCTTCCTCCACCGACGCCTCGACGGGGATGGC
The DNA here is from genome assembly GCA_039589615.1 of Gemmatimonadota bacterium. Lineage (GTDB taxonomy): Bacteria > Gemmatimonadota > Gemmatimonadetes > Gemmatimonadales > GWC2-71-9 > B3T1B10. The sequence goes on along the minus strand of JBDHHA010000008.1, from coordinate 36,253 downwards.
CACGATCCCGGTTCGCGGCGTCATCACCTGACTGACCTTGACCCGGTCGAGGTTCATCACGTTGGTGACCACCTGCCATTCGTCGTGGTCGATCTCGCCCTCCGAGTGCCCCATGTCCGCCAACACCTCCAACTCGGCGCGACTCACCATGGGCGCCTTGCGCCCCCGCGGCGTGATGAGGCGGTTGAAGTAGGCGAGGGGCACCAGAATGGGCTTCATCGAGACCATCAACCCGCGCAGGACGTACGCCGTCGGCTTGGCCAGTCGCTTCCAGTAGTAGGCACCCAGGGTCTTGGGGAGGATCTCCGAGAACATGAGGATCGCCAGGGTCAAGAACGCCGAGAACAGCGCGATCCATTTGTTGCCGAACACCTGGAGCGCCAGCGCGCCGCCAACCGCCGCGCCGACCGTATGCCCTATGGTATTGAGCGTCAGGATGGCGGCGATGGGCTCGTCGATGTTCTCCCGCATCTTGGCGAGCAGGATCCCCGTACGATCACCCCGCTCCCGAAGCACCGCGACGAAAGAGTGGGAGATCGACAGAAGGACTGCTTCCAGGATGGAGCAGAGGAACGAGATGGCCAGCGCCAGTCCGACTACTACGAAGAGTGCAGTCATCGGCGCGGCGTGGTAGATCGAGGTTCTATGAGCAGCTCTCGGCTACGGGTCCTCTCCCCGATGGGTAAGTGCAACCGGGAAGATTGTCAACGGTCCGGCCTGGCGCCGTCGTCCCGAGGCATCGTCAGCAGCGCGGCGTACAGATCTATGCCATACCAGAGGTTGGCGACGCGGAGGTTCTCGTTCGCCGCGTGCTGGTTGTCATCGTGATTGGCGATGGGCACGATCAACGCCGGTTTGGCCATGACGTCGGTGAACAGATAGAGGGGAAGCGACCCACCCAGCGCCGGAAACAACACGAGGTCGTCTCCCGCGGCCCGCCGGGTGGCCCGCACCACCTGCTGCACGATGGGAAGGTCCATGGCCGTGCGCGCCGCCGGGTACCCACTGGAGCGCCGCACCTTGGCGATTCTATCGTACCGCAGCCGGGTCTGCTGATCCGGGTCATCCCGGACGATGTGGTACCCCTGTGCTTCGATGTGGGCCTCCACCAGATCCTTCATGTGCTCCGGGTCGTTCCCCTTCACCAGGCGGATGCCCAGCGCCGCGGTGGCCGTGGCGGGGATGACGTTCCGTGCCAGGGCCCCCACGTTGGCGCTGGCGAGGCCGCGCACCGTGAGGGACGGCAACAAGAGCCGCTCCGCCAGGGACGCGCCGCCCCCTTCGGTGCGCCGCAATCCCAACTCCCGTTTCAAAGTCTCGTCGTAGTCCGGCAGGTCCCGCAGCGCGGCCCGTTCCAACTCCCCCAGCGGCTCCACGGTGTCGTAGAACCCCTCCACCACCACCGTGCCGTCGTCGTCCTTCATCGTCGCCAGAAGCTCCGCCAGCATCTGCCCGGGCACCGGCGCCCAGTTGCCGTAGTGGCCGCTGTGGAGCGGGCGGACCGGCCCATAGACCGTCACCTCCATCCCCGTCACACCCCTGACCCCGAAGGTCAGGAGCGGCCGGCGACTCTGGTGTACCGGGCCATCGAAGAAGAGCCACACGTCGATGTCGTCCAACCGGTTCCGGTTGGTCTCCAGGTATTGCCGCAGGCGGGCCGACCCAGCTTCCTCCTCCCCCTCGAAGAAGAATTTGATGTTGGATGTCGGCGAGATCCCCGCCTCGCGAAATGCCTGCAGTACCGGCAGCAACGCCCCGATGGGGGCCTTGTCGTCACCGGCTGACCGGGCGTAGATGCGCCACTCGGGATCGATAGCTTCGCCGGCCCCGGGGAACGGCCGTGGCGTTGCCCCGTCCTCCATCGCTCCGGTGTACAGGGTCGGCGTCCACGGGGCGTGGCTCCAGCGGCTCTCGTCCACCGGCTGGCCGTCGTAGTGCACGTACACTCCCAACGTGCGGGTGGCGCCGGGCACCGCGAGCTCGCCGTACACGATGGGCGGCGCGCCGGGCACGCGGAGCAACTCCGCCTGCACACCCAGCTCGGTCAACGCATCCCGGATATAGGCCGCATTCCGATTGATGGCGATGGAGTCCGACGCCACATTGGGCATCGCCAGAAGCCTGCGGAAGTCGTCGAGGATCTGGGCGCCGTGTGCCTCGCGGTACGCTCGAGCGACGTCCACCGGCGATTGCCGGGCTCGAGCCGCAGGCGCGATGGAGACGCTCCATGCGCCGAGGAGAACCAACCACTTCGTTGCCATCCGGCCTGCCTGGTGGGGGGTGCTACCAGCTTATCCCCCCGGGGTGCGGGGAGCTAGTGCGCTATGGTGCGCTGGGGAACACCAGCCTGAACCGAACCACCGAGAGCACGTCGAGGTCACCCCGCACCACCGCCCACACGTGTTCTCCCCGAAAGATCGGCTTCGGATAGCGGGGCTCCATCCCGTCGGGGGCCCGGACATGACCGAGGAAAGTCCCGTCGGGCTCGAACACGTCGAAGGCCAATGACTCCTCATAGCGCAGGGGGAGCCGACCGGTTTCCTCCTCCACCGCTCGCGCCTCGGCGGCGGTCATCGTGGGGTGGGCTTCCTGGGTGAGGAGGACCCAGATCCTGCCGTCCTCACCGGCGTACACGTCCTTGAAGGGAGGCTTCTCGTCGGGAAGTCCCGGCCCATTCCACCGCCACCCGGGAAACTGCTGCCGGAAGCTGTTTCTCAGCCGCATGTACCGCTCGTCGGCCTCCTCGTCCCTGACCGGCACCGGCGTCCAAGCCTTCTCGATCCTGAGAGTGGGCTGGTCGGTGCGGAAGAGATGGACGGCGTACTCCGTACTGAGACCGGCCACGTAATACCCCAACCTGCTGTACGAGAAATGCTGGTCGGGGCTGAACGGAACGGTTTCAAACCTGCCCCCGCCCGCGGCGCCGCCCGTGACGGTGGGCGCCTCGTAGTCCCACCTCGGCACCGGCATGGTGTCCCCGGGCACGCCGTCGGGCCCGTAGGGGACGAGCCCGAATCGCCATGTGGTGATCGCTCGGTATCCCTCGAGAAGGACCGTGGTCAGCGCCCGGTCCTCGGAATCCACGTACATCTTGTGCCCCGTCCAGAACCCACCCGGCAATCGCCAACTGGTGAGCGATTCCCCGGTGGGTGCGTAGACGTTGATGCGGTTGTTTCCCGGATCTCGGACCAGCACCCGGCCGTCGGAGAGCACGCCCAAACCCCCGTCGGGGTTCTTGTACTCGCCGGGGCCGCCGCCTTCATTGCCGAGGTCGTAGAGGTGCGTGCCGTCGGCGTCATACTTCCGCACGACGGGGACCTGCTGGTCCGTGAGATAGATCTCGCCGGCGGGCGTGACCGCCAGGGACCGAACCCGCCCCAGCATGTACTCGTCGGGGCCGTCCAACACCCCGATGCTCATCTCCGGCTCCAGTTCCGCGGTATCGCTCCACACGCTGCCGGCCACGGTGCGGACGGTGATGGTGTCTCCCACCGTATCCACGACGGCTTCCCATCGGCCGTCTCCTCGTCCGGAGGCGGTCTGACAGGCCGCAACGATGACGGCGATCAACAGATTGATTGGGTGGAATCTCATGGCGTGCTCGGCAGCCCAAAGGTGAGGGAGCAGACGTTTCCATACCCGCCGCCATCCGGCGACGGGGGCTGCGCTGCCTCAAAGTTGGATGGGCTGAGGGCGAAAAACGTTGCCGGACGGGATTGCCGCCCTACTCGAGGGCGATCCGCGTCCGGATGGTCCCCCCTTTCTCCGACACCACGGTCACACCGAGCACGGCGCGGGCATCCGTCGTGCGCACCACGTACTCCAACGTGCGCCGGGCCGCCGACGTGCCGCTCCTGCCCTGGCCCCGTGAACCGGAGATGTGGCCCAGAGTGGTGCGGCCACTGCCGGAGACCAACTCCCCTCCCCGCACAACCACGACCGCCCGAACCGGTACGGCGATCTCCAGATCCACCGCCCGCTGCGTGATGTTGGTGGGCAGGTAGCCCTCGTTCTCCACCACGACGGTCACCTTGGCCACGCCGTCGGCGACACGGCTCACCGCCACGTCGCGGAAGACGATGCGAGGACTGACCTCGGCCAGCCACAGCATCCACGGCACGTAGAGCTCCACTTCCCCGCGCAACAGATGCGGCGGCGGGTTGCTGCGTGTGAACTTGGAGCGCCACCCGCCGATCTCCACGCCACCGAGCTGCGGGTGGTCGTACGCCGTCCAGTCTGCGAACCCGGCGCCATCCAGCTCCTCCTCGTTCCAGCGAAAGCGCTCGGCCTCTGTGATGCGGGCGTCGCCGTCATAATCGCGTCCAAACCCACCCCAGAACTCGGGAACGAATCCCACCACACCAAAATCCCAGTACGACCAGCTGATCAAGGTACCGTGGCGGTGGGCTCGTGGATTCGTATAGCTGGGACGGGCTGGTTGGCCCGTCGTCTCCTCGTACTTCCGCGACAGCTCGAGAATCAGATTCTGGTCCGCCGGGTCGAACTCGTCCCAAGAGATGGTGGACGGCAGGCGATAGGCGAACCCACCCGAGGTGTGCCCGTGGAACACGCCGGTGACGTTACGGCGGTCATTGAGAAATTCGATGGTGGCCCGGGTCTCGGGCTCCGACAGGGGATACGGTCCCGCACCCGACTGCTCCGCCTCCAATCCCCAGTTCCGCGGGAAGTTGCGGTTCATGTCGATGCCACCGATCCCGTCTTCGTTGAAGGAGCCGTCCCCGTCGTCGTCGATCCCCTCCGTGTAGAGGTCGTAGAAATCGTCGCCCATGTCGCCGTCCGTCCGCCGCACCATGACGCGGTGGTCGGCGGGATCGATCTTCCACAGCCCGTTGGAGTTGGGCACCCGCATCTGCGTCATCGCGCCGTCCCCGTCGAGGTCGTTGGACGGATCCTCGTCGAGCAGACCGTCCAGATCTTCGTCGTACGGACGCGGCGTGCTGCGGAGACTGTTGGGCGTGTTCAGCGCGATGTCCGCCCCGTCGGGGTTGAACTTGGGACGCACGTAGAGGGCCCGCGTGTCCAACAAGCGCGTCACCCGGGGGTCGTGTCCGTAGCGACTCAAGACGTACCAGGCGAAGTGGAGGGACACCTCGGCACCCGCCAGTTCTGACGAATGGATGTTGCCGTCGTAGTAGTACGCCGGCTTGTCCGCCGCCGGCCCGGTGGTCTCGTTGGTGATCTCCAGAACCATGAGGGGCGTTCCCTCGAGCGTCTCCCCGATGGAGTAGAGGTTCGTCAGCCCGGGATGTAGCCGGGCCCACCCCTCGAGCAGCGCATGGGCGTCGGCCGTACTGTGGAACTTCGCCCAATTGGGGTTGGCAGGGTCTTCGGATTGTGCGACTCCGCTCCCGGGAAGCACGGCCGTGGAGACGATGCAGCAGAGGACAACGGTCGGTCGGATCATGAGGGCACCGTGTGAGAGGATTTCAGGCAAAGATACCGGCAGGGACTTGGGGCTGCCCTTGCGAAAAACGAACGTTCGTGCTTTTTTCTGTCATGGGCAAAGGCGCTGAGACACACGAGACCATCCTCCAGGAAGCCGTGGCGCTGGCGAGCGTCGCCGGCCTGGAGGGGGTCACCATCGGAACACTGGCGACACACACCGGACTCTCCAAGAGCGGGCTCTTCGCCCATTTCGGCTCCAAGGAGAACCTCCAGGTGGAGACCCTACGGGCCGCGACGGAACGGTTCGTGGCCAGCGTGGTGTCTCCGGCGTTGAGAAAACCGGCCGGCATCCGCCGCGTCCGAGCCCTGTTCGACAACTGGGTGAAGTGGAGCGGGAGCCAGGGGCGGGGTGGCTGTCTCTTCGTGGCCTCCGCCGTCGAGCTGGACGACCAGGAAGGACCAGCCCGGGATTTCCTGGTGGAGAAACAGCGCGAGTGGTTCGACGTCATCGCCCGCACCGCCCAGCGGGCCGTGGACGCCGGCGACTTCCGTCCCGACCTCGACTGCGAGCAGTTCGCCCACGACCTGTACTCCCACTTCCTCGGGTACCACCACGCGAGGCGGCTGATGCGCGATCCCAAAGCGGAGCCTCGCGCACGTGCGGCCTTCGAACAGTTGCTGCGCAACGCACAGTAGGAGCAGGGCAAATGCGTCCACATACGCTCGCCGGCGGTGCAGTCCGCCGTCTACGCCGCATGATGTTTTGGGTCTTCGGAGCACTCGCGCCACGGGCTGCAGCCTCGTGGTTCGAGCGATTGATCCTCACGCCGTCGCTCTACCCCGGATTGCGGGAGGGGGAGGACCCGTCTCCCGACGGCACCCACACCCGGGTGCCCTACGGCAACGGGTGGCTCTCGGTCTGGTCGTGGGGCGACGGCCCCGCAGTACTGCTGATGCACGGTTGGGGTGGCCGGGCGGTGCACCTCCAGGAGTTCGTGAAGCCGCTTCTGGCGGAGGGTTTCCGGGTGGTGGCCTTCGACGCGCCGGCCCACGGCCGCTCCGATGGGGTCAGCACCAACCTCGTGGAGTGCACGGGCGCGGCGTTGCAGGTGGCCGGTGCGGTGGGACCGGTGCACGGGATCATCGCCCACTCGTTCGGATCACCCACGGCCGCCATGGCCGTGCGCCACGGCCTCGAGGTGAACAGGATGGTGTTCATCGGAGCACCGGCGAGCATCGGCAAGCTCACCCACAACATCGCCCGGGTCATCGGGTTCCCCACCCGGATTCCGCGGCTCACCCAGGAGCGAATCGAGTCTCGGTTGGGCATCTCCATGGACGACCTGGAAACCGACCGGGTGATGGCGACCCTCGACGTGCCCCTCCTCGTCTTCCACGACGAGGAGGACCGGGACGTACCGTGGGAAGACGCCCAGGCGATCGTCCGGGCGGCGAAAGAGGCGAACCTCGTCACCACCTCCGGGCTCGGGCACCGGCGCATCATTCAGGACGCGGAGGTCGTGCAGCAAGCCGTCGACTTCCTGCGGGCCCCGGCAAACGAGAGGGAAGTGGTGAGCGCGGAGACCGTCTGACTCCACCGGTCGTCCCGGTGTCGCCGCGCCCTCATTGCGGCGCCCGTTCGTAGACCACGGCACCACCCCGGCGGAAGCGCTCGGCCGTGCCGGTTAGATCGACGTCCCTATCGGGTCCATAGGGGCCATCCGTGTACACCCGGCGCTCTCCCACGAATGTGAACCGGGGCTGGGTCCGATCCTGCCATGGCTTGATGTCGTCGAGGTATATCACGTTGACATGAGGGCGTAACACCGCCCGACCTGCCAGGGCCGGAACCCATATGCCGGCGTCACCGTAATTGTTTTCTATCACAGCCCCTGCCGGCACGTTCTGTTCGATCCACGCCACGACCTGCAGATCGTTTTCCGTGACGGACACCCATCTGTAGCCGTTGAGGTAGAAGTGCCAAAAGTGGAATACGGCGCCGATCCCAATCAACACAGGAATACCCAGCCGATGAGCAGGTCCTGACGCCAGGGGTAGCCGATTGTGCGATTCGAACGCCCTGATGATGATCTGCGATCCCGGGAAGATCATCAACAGCATGATCCGGTCGGGGTACAGCGCGTACGATGCGGGCAGGATCCACAGCTCAGCGTTGACCACGAGGAGGAGAATGATCGCCACGCCGAGCACGGGGCCGACCATTCCCCTGCGATCCTTCATCAGAACCCAGGCGGTGGCGGCCAGGAGGATCGCGAGAAACACAAAGCCGAGTCGACGGCCGATCTGGAGAACGCTCGTGAGGGGCAACAACCAACCCGGTCCGACGGGAGCGTGCGACGGCCGGCGCTGCCAGGCGCGAATCCAGTCGACCTCTGCTTGCGTCAAGTCCAGGTTGAACTGGAGCAGATAGGGTGCCGCCAACACAACCGTCACAGCGGCAATCAGAACCACTCGAGCAAACATCGGGACACGGGCCGGTGCCGGCGCATGGTACAAACGGAGTAGCACCAGTCCCGCCCCGTAGTAGACCAACGCATACGGCAGGACCGAGTGCGTCAATGCGGCGGCGGCAAAACACAACGCCCCGCCGACGACGGCGCACCGCCATCGCTGCTCCCCATCCAGGATCGCGCGCAGAAAGACCAATCCCTGGCCCACCAACGCGAGCGCGAGCACCGTCGGATTACCACCCCAGTGGAAGTGACGCTGCGGGTCTTTGACAACGAAGGTTACCAAGAGCGCCGCGAGTAACGCATTGCGGGAGCCGGTGTACTGCCGGCAGTACCCGTAGACAACTAGCGTGAGCAACGCATGAACCGCGCACGCCACGCCGAAACAAGCTTGCGCGGCACCCAGACCACCGAGGGACGCAAGCAGAGCGCTGACGGCGGAAAAGCCGACGGCATACGTACCGAAGTCGTCAACTGGAAGTAGCGGTCGATATGAAGCAGGTATGCCGTTTGTGTCAATGATCAGGCGGGCGATGTAGCTGTGCATGCTCATGTCGGCGCCGGGTGCTACGGCGGTGAGGAGCAATGGCACGAACCGCACGAGCAAGACGCCCCCCAGGAGCATCAGTGCCAACGCGTGTGGACCTCGCCACTCCAACTGCTTGACGAACAAATCGAGGATTTTGCGTCGGCGGACGGTGACGCCCACCAGCGACGCCGCGGCGACCAAGACAACCAACTGGGCCAGAGAGAGAGGAATGAGCCGGATCAACCAAAACAACGTGATCCAGGTGCCAAGCGCCGTGCACAGGAGGGTGGCCAGCCAACACAACGGATCCCGCTGCGGGTATCGCATCAGACTGGACAGGAACAGACCCGGAAGCAGCAGGGTGAGGACGGCAACGAGGATCATTGCGTATCAAGGTGCACCGGGCCGGGCGAGATCACCAGGAGCGTCGACGTGCGCACCCAGGGCGGGCTCGACCCCCTGCACCGAGAAGAAGTTGGTGGAGACCCAGGGATTACTGTCGCGCCTGGATCACCCGATCCAGAAGCTCCATCACCTCATTCCATCCAAAGCGATAGGTGGAGGGATTCACTCGATGCACCACCACCACGTCGATGTCCGGAAAGACGAAGATGGCATGCCCGGAGCCGCCGAGTGCGGCGAACATGCGATGGCCGCGAAACTGCTCCGGCTTTCCCACCCACCACATGTACCCGTAGTCCCATGAACCGCCGGCATCGGAGTAGGCCGTGGTGCTCTCTTCCACCCACGCTTCCGGGATGATCTCCTCATCTCGCCACCGTCCCTCCCGGGCGAAGAGGAGGCCGTACCTGGCCATGTCCCGGGCGGACATGTCGAACGGGTAGGCCGGATGCTCTGAGATGTCCTCGTACCAGTAGGACCCGTTGGACGCCACGAAGTCCTGCATGCCCAGCGGGACGGCCAGACGGTCGTACATCGCTTCGAAGAGATCCTCGTCCGTGAGCTCGATGAACACCACACCGAGCACGTTGAAGTCCCAGTTGTTGTAGTACCAGAAGGTGCCCGGCGAATGGCTCCAGCGTTCGGGGCGCGCGTCCTTCATAGACTGCGACTCGGCGGCCGCCTCGTGGTAGACGCCGGATCGTGCCTGCAGTAGTTGCCGTAACGTGGCCTGCTTCTCGAGATCCGTCAGCGATGGCGGCACACTGTCGTCGACGCCCAGGTCGGCCATGGTCAGGCCGAGATCGATCATGCCCTCGTTCTCGTAGATGCCGTACAAGCCGCTGACGAAGCTCTTCCGCACGGATTGGACGACGTGATTTCGGCTCACGCCGCCCCACTGCACCACAACGAGTCCGCGATCGACGACCATGAGGGCATCGGAGCCGATCCGCTGGTACTGTTCCTGCACCGGTTCGAGCGCCCCGTCCGGCCAGCCCAGCGCGGCTCCGTCCACCTGGTCCCATGCCTCGGCGGGCCAGCACGTTCCTCCACAGTACTCGACGGGGTCGATGGGCTCGACGTAAGGCTCAGTGGATGAACCACAGCTCAACAGCAGAAACCACGAAAGGCTGACCGCCGTGAGGTTGACCACGTCGTGGCTCTTCATCGCCACGCCCCCACCGGTAGAGGCTCGTCACCGAGCACGTAGGTGTCCACGAAGAGCCGCGCCACGTCCGAGCGGAGCACGTTGTTGTCACCCCCGAGGCCGTACGCCGCGCTGAGCTGAGGCGTGTTGGCCACGACGACCAGGGTGAGGCGCTCCTCCGGCACCCGAACGATGAGCGACGAGTTGGTGGTCCAGTAACCGTAGTGCCACTGGTACAGCACTCCCTCGTCTTCCAGGATGAACCAGCCCAGGCCGTAGGGGAGCGTCTGGCCGGCATTGGACACCGCCGGCGTGAACACCTGCTGCCAGGTCTCGGCCTCGAGGAAGCGGCCCTCGTCGATGGCCATGGAGAATCTCACCATGTCTTCGGCCGACGCCACCAGCCCCCCGGAGACCCCGAAGTAGTTCGGATGGTCGAGCCGCACGATGACCCCTCCCTGCAGGGCGTACCCCGAGGCCATCCGGCCCGCGAACGCGTCCCGGTTCATTCCCGTGACCGCGAAGGCAGCCTGGTCACGCGGATTCGGCGCTGTGTCGTCGAGATCGAGAGGCCCCAGAATCTGCTCTTCCAGCAGGGACTCGAAGGTGCGGCCCGACGCCGACTCGATGACCTGATCCAGATAGGCGTACCGGTTGCCGTTGTACTGGTACCCCGCCCCAGGCGTGCCCTCCGACGTGTGGGTCAGAAGGTGGCGCACCCGAATGGTCCCGCTGCCGGACAGATTCACGCCGTATTGGCTCACGGGGTCGTCCAGGTCGACGAGCCCCTGCTCCACCAACTGCATGAGGATCACGGAGCCGAAGGGCTTCGTGAGCGACGCGAGGTGGAAGGGCGTCGTGGGCAGCGCAGGGCGCTCCGACTCCGCGTTGGCGTGACCGAGGCCCCGGGCCCACACGATCTGTCCGTCCTGCCCGATGGCGGCGGCCATGCCCGGGATCCTGAGCTGCACGCGAATGCTGTCGAGCCGCGCCGCGAAGCCCTGGAGGCCCTGTTCGTACGTGACCACAATGGGCTCGTCCGACGTGGGCCCGGTGCGGTCCCCAGAGCCACACGCCAGCTGACAAATCACCACTGCCCACAGTGCACCCATGTGCCTCCCTCGAATCGTCATCGTCCACTCCTGGTTTCGTCGGCGCGCGCCCCGACGTCCACCCACGAGAGGGAAACCGCCGTACGTCGGCACCATGTCATCGTTCACCATATGAACGACCAGGGAGTCTCCGGCCTAACCTAAAGGAGGACCGGGACGTCCCGTGGAAGGACGCGGAATCGATCGTCGGCGCAGGCGGTGGTGCGCTCGTCGTGCTCCGCAGCGGCCGGCTCCGAGTCCTCCCAGCGAGCCCGGCCCATCGTGTTCTGGAAGACGAAGCGCGCGCGTCCGTCCGGATTCTGCATCGGGTCGATGAGCACGAGGCTCTCCGACAGGATCAGGTCGACTCCCGCGTCTCCCTGAGCCGCGAGGATATGGTATGCCTCGGCCATTGCCGCGCCGCTCGTGCTTATCTCGTCGCCGTGGACTCCGTGGACCAAGGCCGTCACGACCGGGAGCTCCGCCACCAGTCGCTCGGCCTCGTCACCGGGAAGTTCACGCGGGTCCGCGAGGCGCTGGAGGTCAGCCTTGACGGCGTCCAGGCGAACCATGCGCGCGTCTTGGAGGGCCCGTGAATATGCCAGATAGAAGGAATTTCCATTCCCCCATCCCGAGTATCGCCCTCGGTACTGGAGGCGTCCAGCCAGTGGGATGAGGGCGACGATGCGCATTGCCTGACCGCAGCGGGAAATTCTAACGGCTCACTGGAACACGCTTTAGATCATCACCACGGTGAAATCACTGGAGAGAACGATGCGACGCCGGCTCTCGGTTGACCCGCACGTTGATCCTCACCGTTGGACGCCCAAGAACCTGAAGAGCGGCTTGAAATCGTGACCGTCGGCCGCGCGAAGTGCCGTGATGTACTCCTGTCGTACCGTTCCAGGCCCTGTTGGATCGCCACCGCCCCACGTGAATGGACTATGTCCTTTTGACCGGAGGAGCACGTCTGTGATCAGGCGGGTGTGCCGGCCGTTCCCGTTTGGAAATGGATGGATGTGTGCAAGCTGGTAGTGGAAACGAGCCGCTGCTTCATCAACTGCGTAAACGTGCTCCTCCAACCAGCAAGAGGCATCCTCGCACAGGTTATGGACGGCCACCGGCACTTCTCTCCAGTCTATCCCGATGTTCTTGTCTGTCGTTCGGAATTGTCCGGCCCATTTCCATGTTTCGTCGAACATCCTCCTGTGAAGCTCTCTCACGAAGGCGGCCGAGAGTATATCACCCTTTGGCTGTGAAAACGCCCACCGTCGGCCGCGCACGATGTTGACCTGCTCCCACTCGTTCAACTCCTCGAGCGTCGTGATGTGGGTGGGAATCAGGCCCTGCGCTTCGTCAGGATCGAGCGGCGTTGTCCCGTCTCGCTCGTCATTCTTCATGATCACTCCACAACGTCCGTGGCCGGTCCGCAAGCAGCTGTTGGGTCAGATCTTCGATCTGTTTCTCGATCTCCTTCTCGGACACCTCCTGCTGTTCGAGATGCATGGAGTGTGAGGTCCGCTCAATCATCTTTGTGGCGACCCTCCGCGCCCGCCGGTGGAGGAGATCATCGAGTGAGACCTTCGGGACCAGGGCGTACACGAACTCGCACCCGAGTGCAGCCGCCACCTTCTCTAAGGTCCCCAAGGTCATCGTGCCGTTGACCTCGCCCTTCTCATATTGACTGACCGCCGGCCCCGAGACGTTCAATCGGGCCGCCAATTGACGCGCCGACATACCCAAGGCTCGTCGGATCTCGCTGATCCAGCCCTTGTGAGGCGGCGGTACCGACCTCAGACGGTCAAGCTCTTCCAGCTTTCGATCCAGTTGTCTGATTCTTAGCTTATCTCTTTGCGAGGACATCGTTTAGCCTCAATATCAGTAAGTTATGGCTTACCTATTGTTCCGTATTAATAAGTGTTAGCTTATTGATTAGTGACAATAATATAAGTTATGGCTTACCTGCAATCCAGTGTCTGGTGCCCCCACTCGTTCCCGCCTTTCGGTAGGAATCTTCACGACGCCGAGGCTTGCGGTGTTTCCTCTTCTTGTTTATAGTTGTTACTAACAACTAACTGAAGGCTCCAATGACGAACATCAAGCAGACCATAAAGGAGAAGTACGGGAAGGCGGCGCAGGCGGCCGGGGCGGCGAGCGCCGCGAGTTGCTGCGGAGACGGTCCGAGCTGCTGCACGCCGATCACCAGCGATCTCTACGAGGCAGGGGATGCGGCCACCCTCCCCAACGCGGCGGTACTCGCCTCTCTGGGATGCGGCAATCCCACCGCCCTGGCCGAACTCCACGAGGGCGAGACGGTCCTCGATCTGGGCTCCGGCGGCGGCATCGACGTCTTGCTGTCGGCCCAGCGCGTAGGCCCAACGGGAAAGGTGTACGGCCTCGACATGACGGACGAGATGCTCGCCCTCGCCCGGGAGAACCAACGCAAGGCCGGCGTGGAAAACGTGGAGTTCCTGCGGGGTGAGATCGAGGAGATTCCCCTGCCCGACGATTCGGTGGACGTGATCATCTCGAATTGCGTGATCAACCTGTCGGCCGACAAAGGCAAGGTCCTCCGCGAGGCCTTTCGGGTCCTCAAACCGGGAGGGCGTTTAGCCGTGTCGGACATCGTGGTGCAAGGCGAGATACCAGAGGACGTGCGCCGCAGCGTCGAGCTGTGGGCGGGCTGCATGGCCGGCGCCCTCGACGTGTCGGAATTCGAGACGCTCTTGCTCGATGCCGGATTCGTGAACCCGGAGATCGAGCCCACGCGTGTCTATCAGCTGGACGACGCCAAGGCGTTTCTCGGGGATGCCGGCCTGGACGTGGAAGCCATAGCGCCCCAGGTCGCGGGGCGCTTCATGGCCGCGTTTGTGCGGGCGACGAAGCCCTAGAAAGTGGCGTTCAGCATCAGGTACAGCCACTGCATGTTCTCGTCCAGTCGACCGAGATCCGCGAACCCCGGTCCCTGCACAACATAGGAGTACCCCGCCTGCACCAGGAGATTCGGGCTGTAGCGGTGCGACACCGTCAGGTCGATCTCCTCGCCGATCCGCCGCACGTCCCCCGGCGCTTGCTTCGCAAAGGCAAACGCGTGGAGGTCGGCACCCAGGCTCACGTCGTTCCCAAGCTGGAAGGCGCCCTTTACGGCGAGATCCTGCAGGCCGTATCCGCCGGTGTGTACGGGAATGTTCAGGAAGAGATCCGCAAAGCCGTAGTACTTGTGGTTCGTGGCAAACAGCGTGTTGAACACCTTGACGGTGTTGTCCCCCGGGTCGTCGTCACCCGAGAGGTAGTCGTACCACGCGGTAACGGTGACTTTGTCCGTCACCGCGGCGCCGATGCGCCCACCGAACATGTAGGCTTTGACGTCGACGCCGTCCCGGTCACCGTACTGATAGGTGGCCTCGGCGCGATAGCTGACCTTACCGCTCCGGCCGACGTAGCGGGCGCCGGTAGTGCCCTCATTGGTGTCGACGTCGGGATCGGCCGTCAGGGCGCGGCGGTAGAACCCGTACAGCTCGAGGTTGCCGCTCCCCACGTCCTGGATCTGGACGTAGGCACCCGAGAACTCCGAGTCCTGATCGACGCTCGCCGCGGTCCCCTCACCGGTCTTGAACCCGAAGAAGTCAGCGGACCCCTTCTCCCAATCGTACCGGCCCCGGACCCCGTCGAAGGACCGTGCCTGCTGGGTCCACGCCACAGCACCCACCAGCCGCTGGCCTCCGAAGTTCACCTCCTGTCTCCCGACACGGCCGGCAAAGCCGACATCGCCGCTGTGATTGATGTCCACATACCCCTGGTGCAGATCGAGGTGGTCGGCGCTGAAGTCGGTGAGGGTGCTGGTCTCCTCGCCGAAGAACCGAACGTCTTGGAGCTGGATGAACACCCGGACGTTACGCTCCACGAGCGCCGAGAGGTTGAGCCGCGTGCGCATGGAGGTGAAGGAGTTGTCCCCAGTCGCCGAGGGTTCCCGGTACTCGAAACGGGGCCGCACCTGGCCCCCGAAGGTCACTTCCTGGGCGTGCAGCGGCAGCGACGCGCCGGCCACCAGGAGTGCGCTCATCGCACAGATGTATTTCATGCTCTCACTCCAGCAATTGATGACATCGAGGTCAGAATATAGCTATCGCATTTTCTCAGTGCCCGGGTGAAGAACCCATGAAAAGAACGTGAGGCCAGAAGCCGGCGTCGAAATCCGCCGAACGACACCTAAGTAGTTATGGGTCAATAACTTAGTGACACAGGGATTTCTACTGAAACTTATTATACGAAATTTCAGTATAGTCTCGTAGCACCCTCGACGAGGCACGTCATGGCTGACCCCCACGAGCTACACTCCATCCTCCCGCTGAAACCCGTCGACTTCCTGGTCCTCATGGTTCTCGCGGAGCACGAGCGACACGGCTACGGCATCGTGCAGGACATCACCGAGCACACCGGGGGCAAGGTCCGCCTCGTGCCTGGGAACCTGTACAGCGTGCTGCGGCGGCTCCTGGGAATCGGCGTCATCGAGGAGGCGCCCCTTCGTCCCGCCCCGGATCTGGACGACGAGCGCCGCCGCTATTACCGGATCACCCGGTTCGGCGAGCGCGTTCTCGCGGCCGAGGCCGAGCGGATGCGGGAGCTCGTGGCCGTGGCCGAGTCCCGCAACATCATCGACCGGGCGGAGCCGGTCCAATGAGGCTCTCGAAAAACCTGTGGGTTCGGGCCTACCGCCTCCTCCTGTTTGCATACCCGCGGGCCGTCCGTCGGAAGTTCGGAGCCGACATGGCGGACTGCTTCGACGACCTTCGGGCAGGGACCCGGCGGCGTGGACGGTCGGCGGAAATCAATTTCGTGGTGCGCACCTTGTGGGACCTTCCTCGGAGCGCCATCAAGGCCCACGCCGAGCGGTTCGGCTGGCGCCGGGCCCCCGGGCCGTCACATCCCAACCACCCTACACGGATCACCCACCGAAACGGTCTCGTCATGGAAAGCGTCTTGCAGGACGTTCGCTTCGCGCTCCGGGGCTTTCGCAAACACCCGGGCTTTGCCCTGCTCGCCGTGTTGTCCCTTGCGCTGGGCGTCGGAGCCAACACTACCATGATCAGCGCGGTGAATGGGATCCTCTGGCAAGAACTCCCGGTGCCGGAGCCGGATCGCCTGGTCAGGGTGTACGAGCTCCGCCAAGGTCGGTATACGAGCTTGTCGTATCCCAACTTCGACGACCTGCGGGAGCAGGCCGACGTGTTCGCCGGAATGTTCCTCCACGGCCTCCAGGTCATGGGGCTCCGCGCGGAGGGCCAAACGCAAGTCGTCTACGGCGAGTCCGTTTCCGCGAGCTACTTCCAGGTGTTGGGCATCGAACCGGCTCTCGGGAGATTCTTTACAGCTCCGGAGAGTGACGACGCCAACGCGCCGCCGATTGTCGTCATCAGCCATTCCCTGTGGCACCGCGTGTTCGGCGCAGACCCGGACGTGGTGGGGCGCGTCGTGCGGATCAACGACGAGCCCATGGCCGTGGTCGGCGTGGCTCCCGAGGGCTTCGACGGGACGAAATTCGCCCTCGGCATGGACGCGTGGATTCCCGCCAAGATCTGGGCGCGGATGGCCGGGTGGGGCAATTGGACGGACGCCCGGGGCTCCAACTACATGAAGAACGTTGCGCGGCTGGCCGACGGCGTGAGTCTCCTGCAGGCGCGCGAAGCGGCGGCAACGGTGGCGGCCATGTTGTCGGAGGAATACCCCGTCACCAATCGGGAGACGACGTTCGCGGTGTTTCCGGAAACCATCCCTGAACCCGCGGCGGCTGATCTTCCCAATCTCATCGGACTCCTGGCCATCGCCGTGTCCGGGTTGGTGCTGCTGGTGGCGTGCGCCAACGTGGCGAGCCTGCTCTTTGCGCGCGGGGCGGTTCGTCATCGGGAAGTGGGGGTCCGCGTGGCGCTCGGTGCAGGCAGGTCGCGGATCGTCCGCCAGCTCCTCACCGAGAGTGTCGTGTTGGCGTTGCTGGGCGGCGCCGTGGGCACGGCGCTCTCCTACTGGACGACGGAATTCGTCAGGATGTTCTTCCCCAACATCCCGTACCGCATCGCGGTGGAAACCAATCCCGATGCCATGGTCCTGGGCGTCGCCGTGGTGGTCTCGGCTGGAGCGGCGTTCGCCTTCGGCCTCCTGCCCGCCTTCCAGACGACCAGGCCCGACGTCGCATCGGTCATCAAGGGCGATTCGGGCAGTGCCAGCCCCCTCACCCGCCGTGGCCGCATGCTGAACGGCGTTGTGGTGTCCATGGTGGCCCTCTCCTTCGTGACGTTGCTGCTCAGCGGCCTGTTCACGAAGAGTCTCGACAACGTGCGCGAGACGCACCCGGGATTTGCCACCGACCAGCGCCTCCTCGCCGCCTTTGAGCCGGGTCTGGCCGGGGCGTCAGGACGGGAGGCCCTCTCGTTCTTCACGGAGCTCGAGGGGCGCGTCGGGAACCTCCCCGGTGTCCGCGCCGCGTCGTTCGTCTCCCACGTCCCTCTCGGGGGCCGGACGCACGACAGCCGCGTCTATGCCGATGACCGAACGTACGAACCCGAGCAGCTCGGTTCCGTGGCCTGGCGGAGTAGCGTCATGCCGGGCTACTTCGCCACCATCGGAACCCGGGTCATCCGGGGGCGTGAGTTCAACGACGGCGATCACGCCGACGTGCCGCGGCGGGTGATCATCAACGAAACTCTGGCTCGGCGTTTCTGGCCCGACGATGATGCGGTGGGGAAGCGACTTCGCTACTCGCGGGTTCCCGACAACCTCACCCTCGAGGTCGTGGGAGTCGTCGAGGATGGCCCTTACACCAACGCTGGCGAGGCGCCTCAGGCCGCCATGTTCAGCCCCCTCGCCCAGGTGGCGTTCTCACACGCCACGCTCGTCGTCCACGGCGCCCTCGATCCCGTCACCCTCGTATCCTCGATACGAGACGAGGCCCGTTCCATCGATCCGGCCGTGCCGATGTACGATGTAAAAACGATGGCCGAGCACCTCACGGGCGCGCTGTGGCTGTTTCGTATGGGCGCGGGACTCGGATCGGCCCTTGGGATACTCGCACTCGTGTTGGCCACCGCGGGACTGTACGGCGTGATGGCGTTCGCCGTGGGACAGCGCGCTCGGGAGCTGGGCATCCGCATCGCCCTCGGGGCAAACAACCAGCGCGTTGTGATGCTGGTCCTCAGGCGAGGCGTCGTGCTGGCCGGAACCGGCATCGCCATCGGGGCGATCATGTCCCTGGGGCTCACCGGATTGCTCAACAGCATGTTGTTCGACGTCGAGGCCTCGGATCCCGTGATCTTCGGTGGGGTGGTGCTGGGACTTGGGCTGGTGGCATTTATCGCGAGCTTCGTTCCGGCGTGGGGCGCGACGAGGGCCAATCCCATGGAGTCGCTTCGGACGGAGTGAGTGGCGGGGATTACCCGCCGTCCCACCGCACCCGCTTCAGATCCACTCTCCCCCGGGCGTTGAAGCTGACCCCCTCGCCCTCGAGGCGGAGCCGCTGCTCCACTTCCCAGCCGGGCACGGACCGCCGGCTCACCTCGCCCTTCGCGTTGATCACCCGATGCCACGGGACGGTCGTGTGCTCCGGCAGCGCATACATCGCGTATCCCACCTGGCGGGCGTGGCCCGGCAGCCCCGCCAGTTCGGCAATCTGTCCGTAGGTCGCGACCCGTCCCCTGGGGATCCGACGGACGACCCTGTAGATGCGCTGGTACGACGAATCGGAAGCCGGCAGCTATTCCGTCCTGAGTGATGCGTTGGGATCTACTCTACTCGCCCGGTACGCCGGCACAAGCGATGCGACCACGGACACCGCCACCAGGATACCCGCTCCGCCCGTGAACACGAACACGTCGCGCACGCTCACCCCGTATAACTGACTCTCCAACACGCGACTGCTGAGGAACGCCAGGGTCACACCGATGCCGGCACCCGCGGCGGCGAGACGCGCGCCACCCGACACGACCTCGCCGAGGACGCGACCCTGGGGAGCCCCGAGGGCCATGCGAATGCCGATCTCCTGGGTGCGGCGAGCCACGGAGAACGAGATGACGCCGTACACCCCCACCGCCGCGATCAGGAGCGCCCCGCCGGCGAAGATCGCCAGCAACAGCATGACGAAACGTTCCTCGCTGAGGGTCTCCGCCACCACCGTCTCCAGCGACTGGAGGTTGGCCACGGGAACGTCCCGATCGACGCCCGCCACCACAGACCGGATCGAGGAACTCAGTGCGTCTGCATCCAAATCGGTACGGACGATCACGCTCGCGGAGCGCGTCCAGCCAAATCCGCCCGGCACCTGCTCCAGTGACACGTACATCTCCGGTTTCACCGTTGCGGCAAGATCGGTCTGCCGTACGTCTCCTACCACGCCGACGACGGTGATCCAGTCGATGTCACGGGCAAATCCGGGATCCATCCGCCACCCCAACGGATTCTCGTCGGGCCAATAGGTGCGCGCCATCGTCTCATTGATGACCGCCACCACCGGACCACCTCGGCGATCGGACTCGTCGAGCCCGCGGCCCACAAGCAGCGGCACCCCCATGACCGAGAAGTACTCCGGTGACACACCCTGGTATTGGATGGGATACGACCCCTCGTTCTCGCTGTTGACCTTCCCCTCGATCTGCACACCCTCCTGTCGGGAGTAGACGTGGAGCGGGAGATTGCGCACGACGGCCACGTCGGTGACGCCCGGCAGCGCACCCACACCCCCGGTCACGGCGTCGTAGAACCCCATGATGGTTTCCATGTCGGGATAATCCGCCGCCGCAAGGCCGACATCGAACGCCAGCCGGTTGTCGGGTGTGAATCCCGGATCGACGCGCTGCAACACGGCGAAGCTCTTGAGGAGCAAACCCGACCCGATGAGCAGCACCACCGCCAACGCCACCTGCGACACGACCAACCCGCTCAGGGTGCGGCGGGTGTCGTGCCCCTGCCCTCCCGATCGCCCACCGGAGGTCAAGACCGCGGCGAGATCGGTGCGGGACGCCTTGAGCGACGGCAGCAACCCGAACACCACCCCCGTGAGGACGGAGAGCGTCGCGGTGAACGCGACGACCGACGCGTCCAGGCCGATTTCCCCCAATCTCGGTATCTCGCCCGGCTCCAGCCGCACCAGCATGTCGATTCCCCACTTCCCGAGCGCCAGTCCCAGGCCGCCACCGGCGACGGCAATGACCACACTCTCGGTAAGGAGTTGCCGGCTGATCCTTCCTCGGCTGGCACCCAGGGCGGCACGAAGACCGATTTCCCGGCTCCTGCCCTCGCCACGGGCAAGCAACAGGTTTGCCACGTTGGCGCATGCCAGGAGCAATACGGCACCTACCGCTCCCGCCAGCACCAGCATGGCCGGACGAATGCCGCCCAGGAGGTGATCGTCCAGCGCGATCAACGTCATGGGATGCGTCTCGGGGTTGGGCGTGTGTTGCCCCGCGTAGACGTCGGGCCACCGGGCGAGGGTCGCCTCCAGCTCGGCAACGGCCGACCCGTATGTCGCGTTGGGCGCCAGCCTCCCCACCACTTCGAGGAAGTGCCCCGAGCGATCGGTGATCTGCGCCCGATCGTATCCGAGGGGCACCCACACGTCCGCCGTGGCGCCGGGGAGCTGCGTGTTCTCCGCCATCACGCCGATGATCTCGTAGGACACCCCGCTGAGGACCATCGACCGCCCGAGGACGTCATCGGCGCCGCCGTAGCGCCGCCGCCAATACCCGTGGCTCAACACTGCGACCTGACTGGTGCCCGGCCGGTCGTCCTCGGCGGTGTAGAGTCGTCCGACGTGAGCGCCAAAGCCCAGGACCGGGAACAAGCTCGCCGACGTGGCCGCCACTTCGATTCTTTCGGCGGTGCCCTCACCGGTGCTGGTGGCCGTCCCCACACTGTATGCGCCCATGTCGGCGAACGCCTGCGACTCCGCTCGGTAGTCGAGATACTCCGCCGGCGAGACGGCGAAGATCGGATCGCCTCCCGCCGGGAACTGGGTCCACAGCATGACGAGCCGGTCGGGATCCGGGTACGGCAGCGGCCGCAGGAGCACGGCGTTGACCACGCTGAAGATTGCGCTGTTGGCGCCGATCCCGAGGGCGATGGTGAGCAACGCCACCGTAGCGAACCCCTTGCTCTTCCACAGCGTGCGCAGCGCATACCGCACGTCGCTCACCAACGGCTCCATGATCGTGCTCCGTGTCGTGGTTGAAAGCAGACCGGCACTGCGCACCGCGGCCGCGGAACCGGGAACGTGGGAACGCCTGCCGCCGAACCGCATGACTGCCGCGCTCACGACCAGGTCGCGGCACGCCTTGGTCCACCGTTTGACGGCCGACCACGGCCCCGGCGGGGAATCGCGCCGGGCGTCCCGGAACATCTCCACCATGTCGTCGCCGTAGCGCCGCCGAAACTCGGCCGGGTAGAGACCCAAGAGCCGGCGATAGACGCGGTCCCCAAAGGGGTGGGGGTGTCGAGGAGGCCTGCGCATCACGACCCCGACGCGTGGATGAGCGCCCGGACGTCCTGCGAGTCCGCCAGCTGCACCATCCGGTCCGCCTCGCGGGTCACGACCTCCCGCCCCAGCTCCGTGATGCGGTAGTACCGGCGCCGCTCGTCGTCCTGGTCCGGCACGGGTCGACGATCCGTCTCCTCGATGAGGCCCTGGTCAACCAGGCGCGCCATGAGGCGGTACAGGGTCCCCGGCTCCAGATCGATGCGGTGCTCCGAGCGAAGTGCCACCTCCTTCTTGATGCCGTATCCGTGGAGCTCCTCCTGGGAGAGCACCAGCAGGACCAGAAAGGTGGCGGGCTTCAAGGGCAAGAATTGGTCTGATCCTGACGCGTTCATGGGCTCCTCTCCGCGGTGCAGTCCTCATGCATGACGAACACATGCATGCGATTTGCATGCATTACGAGGCCGTGCCGGCAAAGTTTCAGCCCATTTTAAGAAGAGTTCACAGTCCTTGGTCTGGGGTGGTTCGTGGCGTACCTTACCCAACGTTCAAAGTTTCAACCGCAGTTCAAAACACCTACCGAGGCGGGCCGATGCCCAACGATCCGGCGCCCACCGCCGGCTCACCACATGTGCGCGAGAAGCGGGAGCGACGTCGCGCCGAGATTCTCCATGCCGCCCTCCGGGCTTTCCGGGAGCACGGGTACCACGCCACGACCCTAGACAGCATCGCCAAGCACCTCGGTGTCCGCAAAACCGCCCTCTACCACTACTTCCCCGACAAGGAATCCCTGCTGTACGAATGCCACCGCGAGTCGCTGGCGGAGATCGGCCGCCTCATGAAAGAGGTACGGAAGCTGGACGCGGCATCCGAACGGCTGGCGTACGTCATTCGCGAGCACGTCCGGGTGATGACCGACACCCTCGAGGGATCGCCGCTGGCATTCGAAGTCACAGCGCTCTCTCCGGAGCGGCAAGAGGAGATCATCGCGGCTCGGGACCGCTACGAGCGAGGGCTGCGCAGGATCATCGAGCAGGGGATCAAGGACGGCGAGTTCCGACAAGTGGACGCCAAGATCGCGGTCTTCGCGATCCTCGGCGCCATCAACTGGATCGCCCGCTGGTATCGCCCGGAGGGATCGCTGCACGCTCCGGAGCTCGGCTCCCAGTTCGCGGCCCACCTGGTCGGGGGGCTGACATGCCAATAGTCCCGCCAAAGACGCCGCGTCGCTCCGTCACAGCGGGCCGGTTCTCATCCAAACCGACGCTCAACACCGAAGAGGCTGCAACATGAAGGCCGTGCAACTAACCGCCGTGGGCGCCCCCCTGGAGGTAGTGGACGTACCCCAGCCACAGCCCGGTGACGACGAGGTCGTGGTACAGGTCGCCGGATGCGGGGTCTGCCATACGGACATCGGCTTCTGGAAGGATGGCGTTCCCACCCGCAAGGAACTGCCCCTGACGCTGGGACACGAGATCAGCGGAACGGTCGTGGAAGCCGGGTCCCAGTACCAGCATCTCGTGAACCGGGATGTCATCGTTCCCGCCGTGATCCCGTGCGGAGAGTGCGATCTGTGCCAACAGGATCGCGGCAACGTGTGTCGGGCCCAGCTGATGCCCGGCAACGACATGGATGGCGGCTTCGCCGAGTTCATCGCCACGCCGGGTCGCGGGCTGTGCCTGATCGAGGACCGGGGCGGCTACGAGCTGCCGGAGTTCTCGGTGATCGCCGATGCCGTGACCACGCCGTACCAGGCGATCATCCGGAGCGGCCTGCGGAGCGGCGAGCTGGCCATCGTGGTCGGCGCCGGTGGGATTGGAACCTACTGCGTGCAGATCGCCGCGGCCCTCGGCGCGACCGTTGTCGCCATTGACGTGGATGATGACAAGCTTGCCGCCGTCGCCGATCACGGTGCAAATCTCACCATCAACTCCGCCGCAACAGACTTCAAGACGCTCCGGAAGAGCGTACGCGGCCACGCCAAGGCATCGGGGTGCGTCGACCACAGCTGGAAGATCTTCGAGTGCTCGGGCCAGCCCGGCGGACAGCAGACCGCCTACGGCTTGCTGACCCACGCCGCCACGTTGCTGGTCGTGGGTTTCACGCTGGCCAAGACCGAGGTGCGGTTGAGCAACGCCATGGCCTTCGATGCCACCATCCAGGGGACGTGGGGATGCAAGCCGGAACTCTACCCGGACGCTCTGAAGCTGGTGACCGATCAGAAGATTACGCTGAAACCTTTCATTTCCACGCATCCGATGAGCCAAGCGCCCGACATCCTGCAGGATGTGGCGGATCACAAGATCGCCACCCGGGCCATCCTGACTCCGGATTGGACGTCATGACGTGACACACGCGCCCATGGACGGGAACACGGGGAGAACTGTGCCATGCTGAAGAACCACAGCTTTATTCGAGACCAGCAGTTCAAGGAGATCCTGTACGAGTTGCGCCCGGCTCTGGATCCGGCGGGCAAGACCGTCAAAGGCCTCTACAATGCCTGGATCACACTCAACAATCCGACGCAGCTCAACAGCTACACCACGGACGCGGTGAAAGAGGTCATCCTCGCGCTTCGTGACGCGAGTATGGACCGCAGCGTCGTGTGCTGCGTCATTACCGCGGTTGGTGACAAGGCGTTTTGCACCGGCGGCAATACCAAGGAGTACGCCGAGTACTACTCCGGCAATCCGCAAGAGTACAAGCAGTACATGCGGCTCTTCAACGACATGATCGACGCGATACTGCGCTGCGACAAACCCGTCATCAATCGTGTCAACGGAATGCGGCTTGCGGGGGGGCAGGAAGTAGGCATGGCGTGTGACTTCAGCATCGCCGTGGACACGGCCCGTTTTGGCCAGGCCGGCCCGAAACACGGCTCCGCGCCGGATGGCGGGTCGACGGACTTCCTCCCGCTGTACGTCGGCTTCTCCCGTGCCATGGAGAGCGGCGTTCTCTGCGAGATGTGGAGTGCCCACAAGGCGATGTCGATCGGACTCCTCAATCAGATCGTGCCGGTGCTCAAGGTGGACGGTGAATGGGTCCCCAATCCCATGGTCATCACCGATCGCTTTCTCGACGAGTTCGGCAACATCGTCTACGGAGATTTCAAGACGGGAGCCGGACGGGACGCCGCCAAGGAGGTTCTCGCCAAGGCCGAGACGGACCCCAGCAAGCTGGATGAGGCGGTGGAGGCGTTGTGCACCAAAATCTTGATGCTGATGCCGGATTGCGTTTCCAAGACCGTGAACGGCTTGCGCAAGCACAAGCAGTGGCATTGGGACAACACAAGTGTCACGAACCGCGAATGGCTTGCCCTGAACATGATGACGGAAGCGAAAGCAGGATTCCGCGCGTTCAACGAGGGTCCGAAGGGCAAGCGCGAAGTGGACTTCATCAAGCTCCGGCAGATGCTGGCAGAAGGTCATCCGTGGGACGACGAGCTGCTCAGGGCGGTCTCACCACAGTACCAAGAGAGCTAAGACCATGGATCTAGGACTGAACGGCAAGAACGCCATCGTCACCGGGGGAAGCCTCGGCATCGGCGCCGCGATCGCCCGCAGGCTGGCGCAGGAAGGCTGCAATGTGGCGATCAACTACCGGCGGCACGATACCGAAGCCAAGGAGGTCGTGCGGGAAATGGAGGGGATGGGGCGGAAAGGGTTGGCGATCCAGGCCGACGTCAGCAGCTACGATGATGCGCAGAACATGGTCCAGACAGTGGTCGAGGAACTCGGCAGTCTGGACATCATGGTGTGCAACGCCGGAATCAATTGGGATGGGGTGATCTGGAAGATGTCCGAGGAGCAGTTCGACACGGTCATCAACGTGAACCTCAAGGGCTACTTCAACTACAACAAGGCCGCCGCCATGGTCTTCAAGGACCAGAAAAGCGGGAAGATCGTGAACATCTCGTCCATCAACGGCATGCGGGGCAAGTTCGCGCAGGTGAACTACTCCGCATCCAAAGGTGGCGAAATCGCCATGAGCAAATCGCTCGCCCGAGAGCTCGGCAAGTTCAATGTGAACGTCAACGTCATCGCACCTGGCATGGTCATGACGGAGATGGCAGAGAGCATTCCGCCCGAGTTCCTCACGAAGGCCATGGACGAGACGGCGCTCGGCCGGTTCGCATCTGCGGACGAGTGCGCCGACCTCGTGGCTTTCTTGTGCTCGGACCGGGCGCGGCACATCACGGGCGAGGTGATCAAGATCGACGGCGGCCAATACATGTAGCACGGTGAGGATATGAGACGAGTTGGCATTGTCGGTATCGGGCACGGCGTCTTTGGACGCCGGAGCGACGCAACGGTGCAGGAACTGGCCTTCGAGGCCTTCAGGGAAGCCATGGAGGACGCCGGCATCCAGCGGGATGTCGTTGACGCGTCCGTCATCGCGGCCGTCCCGGAGTATCACAAACAACGTTCGTTGGCCGGTGTGATTCAGGAGTACCTCGGCCTCGTGCCCAGGCCCACGTGGCTGACCGAAGTCGCGTGTGCGTCGGGGAGCGCGGCCATGCGCACGGCATGGATGGCCATCAGATCCGGCGTCCACGACGTGGTTGCGGTGATCGGGTGCCAGAAGATGACGGAGCTCTCCACGCCCGAGATTCTCGCCCTCATGGGGCGTGTGGGCGAAGTCCAGTGGGAGTCGGGTTTCGGGACGACGTTCCCGGGTTATTACGCGATGTTCGCGAAACGCCACATGCATGAATTCGGCACCACTCGCGACCACCTCCTCGACGTGGCGGTCAAGAACCACCACTACGGCGCGTTGAACCCCTACGCGCTCTTCCGCAAAGAAATCACCAAGGAGAAGGCGGGGGCGTCGGAGGAAGTGGCGACACCGTTCCAGGTCTACGACTGCTGCGCCAACGCCGACGGTGCGGCATGCATCATCTTGGCCGCCGAAGACAAGGCCAGGGAATTCTCGGAGACACCCGTGTGGCTCGACGGCATGGCGTGTGCCACAGCAAGCATGTCGGTCCTGCGCCGGCCGAGTCTGACCGGCCTTCCCAGTGCCGAGAAGGCCGGCGCCGACGCGTACGCCATGGCCGGCGTCAGCGCCGACGACGTCAAGGTCGCCGACGTGCACGACTGCTTCACGATCGCCGAGATCATGGCCTACGAGGATCTCGGGTTCTGCAAAAAGGGAGAAGGCGGTCCCTTCGTCGCGGATCGACAAACGTATGTCGGCGGCAAGGTGGCGGTCAACGTGGACGGCGGCCTCAAAGCGAAGGGCCACCCCATTGGGGCGACTGGCGTCTCGATGACCTACGAAATCGCCAAACAGCTTCGCGGTGAAGCCGGAGAGCGACAAGTTCCCAATGCCGATGTCGGGCTCACGCACAATGTGGGAGGCATCGGCCAATACTGCTTCGTGCAGGTCATGAAGAGGGATTAAGCCATGTTCAAGTGGTTCGGAAAGGTCAACTTCACACCGTACACCAAAGTGACCGATTTCGCTCGGCACTTGAAAGACGGCTATCTAATGGCGTCACGCTGCAAGGCGTGCGGCACGACGTCGTTCCCTCCCCGCGCCGACTGTGAAGCGTGTATGAGCGCCGACTTCGAATTTGCCGAGGTGACCGGCAAAGCGACGGTCAACACGTTCACCAAGATCGTCGCTGCACCCACCGGGTTCGAGGACGTGGCGCCCTACATCGTGGGGGTCGTCGATCTCGAAGAAGGCGGTCGGGCGCTCGCGTGGTTCGGTGAGAGTATCGAGGAAGACGACGTGAAGATCGGGATGGAGGTGCAGATCGTCCCCCAGATCTTCGAGGAACTCGAAGAGATCAAGGTCTACTACAGCTTCGAGCAGCCGGGCACAACGTGGTCTCAGACGGACAGCAGTTGAACACCTCGGACCCACCCGAGGACTGATGCCGTTGCTGGAACCACACACCTGTTTTGTGGAGTGCCATCGATGAGTCAATCGAATCTCTCGAGTCCCGTTGCCTCCCCCGTGGAGGCCGGGCTGTTCGATACGCTGCGGGATTGGGAGCAAAACCGCCACGAGTACGCGAAGGCCTGGAAGGAACGCACCGGCGGCAAGGTCATGGGCTACTTCTGCACATACGTGCCCGAAGAGATCCTGCATGCCGCAGGGGTGCTCCCCGTGCGGATCCTCGGAAGCCACGAGCCCCAGGACGTGACCGAGCCGCACATCTTCGGCATGTTCTGTCCCTTCTGCCGTGACTGCCTCGCGCAGGGTCTCAAGGGACGGTACGACTATCTCGACGGCATCATGATCGCCCAGTCCTGTCTCCACATCCGGCAGGCGTTCACCTCCTGGCAGAAACACCGCCCCACCGATTTCAGCTACTACCTCTGCATGCCGCACAACGTCCAGAGCCCCCGCGCCCTGCCGTACCTCACCGGCGAACTGGCGGCGTTCCGGACGGCCATCGAAGAGTGGACCGGTAAGCCCATCACGGACGAGAAGCTCGACGAGGCAATCGACATCTACAATGAGAACCGTCGTTTGTTGCACGCGGTCTACGATATGCGCAAAGGCGACGATCCGATGTTGACCGGCGAAGAGGCCATGGAGATGGTCATCTCGTGTCAGATGACCGACAAGGCAGAGCACAACCTGGAGCTGCGGAGAATCCTCGAGGACCTCCCCGCGAGGAACGGCGGCCGGGAAGCGGGAGTCCGCCTGATGATCATCGGGAGTGAGGACGACGACACCGAGTTCATCAGGATGGTGGAGTCGTGTGGCGCAACGTTCGTGGTGGACGAGCATTGCACGGGCACGCGGTACTTCTGGAACGAGGTCCAGCCGCGGGAGGACCGCCTGGAGGCCGTTGCCGCCCGCTACATCGACCGCGTTCCCTGCCCCACGAAGGACTGGACGGACCGCAGGAGGATTCCACACATCCTCGAGCTCGCCAAAGAGTGGCAGGTCGAGGGGGCCATCGTGATACAGCAGAAATTCTGCGACCCACACGAGCTCGACACGCCAGCGATACGGCAGGCCCTCGAAGAAGCCGGGATCAAGACGCTGTTCCTCGAATTCGATGTCACCGTCCCGATCGGACAGTTCAAAGTCCGGGTCGAGGCTTTTCTGGAGATGCTCGGCGAAGAAGATCTCTTTGAATAACGGAGCGCGGACATGACCGCCACGCAGACATATCAAACCAGACCATTGGGGTGCTGGGCCAAGGCCAAGGAATTACGGACGCAGTATTACAAGGATTACGCGACGGCTCATGAACGGGGCGGGATCCGATGGGCCGGAGGCGCGTGGACCTTCGGCGCGATTCCCTGCGGCCTGGGCGACGATGTCTACAGCCTGACCAGCGAGCCCTACGGCGCCTCCATTGCCGCCAACACGAAGTTCTCCCTGAAATGCCTCGAGGCAACGGAACGGGCGGGATACGCTCGCGACCTCTGTTCCTACATGCGCAATTACTGGGGCTCCCTGCTGCTGAACGAATACCTCTGGGGCGGCCCGTTTCCCAAGCCGGATTTCATCTGGCAGGATCATATCTGCTGTAGTCACGCCAAGTGGTATCAGGTGGTGTGCGATCATGAACCGGATATCCCGAGCTTCTGCATTGACGTGGCGGTCGGACCGGCGGGGGAGATCACCGGCAACAAGGTGGACTACATAGTCGGGCAGATGCATGACGGCATCGAATGGATGGAGAAGGTCACCGGCCGGGCGTATGACGACGAGAAACTGATCGAGGCAGTCCACAACGAGTGCCGGTCTACCTCCCTTTGGGCGGAGATTTGCGACCTCAACAAGGCGGTTCCGGCTCCCCTCGAAGAGAAGTCGATGTACTCCCTCTACGTCCTCGGCACCTTGAACAAGCAGGGCAAGGCGGTGGCGGACTTCTATGAGGAGCTTCGTGACGAGGTGCAAGACCGAGTCGCGCAGCAGATCGCTGCGATACCCAACGAACGATGCCGGTTGATGTCCGACACACAACCGCCGTGGGGTTTTCTCAGTCTGTTTCGGTACCTCGAGGAGTACGGCGCCATTTCCGTTGGCTCCCTGTACACGTTCGGACTGATCGGCATGTGGGAAGACAAGCCGGACGGCACATGGGGCCCCCGCACCACACCGCGGCAGCAAGGCATCGATATCAAGGATCGGGATCAGGCCCTTCGCACCATCGCCGAGTGGAACCTGCACAAGCCCGAGTGGCAGCATTTCTACTCGCCACACTTGAAGACGGACATGATGGCGCGGATTGCCAAGGAGTGGTCGGTGGACGGCGTTCTACTTCACTACAACCGCGGATGTGAAGGACTGTCCGTCGGTATCGCCGAGAACCGGCTCGGATTGATCGAGGCCGGGTACCCGGTGATGACCTTCGAAGGAAACATGGGGGACGAGCGCGAGTTCGACCTCGCGCGGACCAAAGGGCGCGTCGACACCTTCATGGAGACGCTGGGACACGCGAGGGACAGCACGGGGAACGGTCCCGTATCGGCCCCGAATCGCAGTGGGAGATGCACATGATTACCGCAGGAATCGATATGGGTGCCAAGACCATCAAGGTCGTGGTGCTCCGTGACGGCGACATCGTCGGCAAGGCCAAGACCGTGGCGGGATTCGAAGCCCGTGAATCCGCCGAGGAGGCGTATGCTGCGGCACTGGAGGAAGCCGGGGTCACCACAGCCGAGGTGGAGCAGATCGTTGCCACGGGTGCCGGACGCAAATGGGCTCCGCAAGCAGCGCGGGACGTCTCGGAGGTGAGCGGCGACGCCAAGGGCGTGATCAATCTCTACCCGGGCGCTCGTACGGTGATTGACGTCGGGGCGGAAGAGGGCCGCGCGATCCGGTGCACCGAAGACGGCAAGGTGTTGGATTTCGCCCTCAACGAGAAATGTGCCGCAGGTGCCGGTGCGTTTACCGAAGCGATGAGCCGCGCCCTCGAGGTGGCCATCGAGGAGCTGGGGCCCATGTCGCTGAATTCCCAGAACGCGATTCCCATGAACGCGCAGTGTGCCGTCTTTGCCGAGTCTGAGGTCGTCTCGCTCCTCCACGCCAAGACGCCCAAAGAGGACATCGCCCGAGCAGTCCACGACGCCATTGCGAGCCGCATCGTCTCCCTCGCCCGCAAGGTGGGGTTCGAGCCGGAGGTGGTGCTCATCGGTGGGCTGGCCCGGAACGTCGGCTTCGTCGACTCCTTACAGCGGGCTCTGGAATGCGACGTCACCATACCCGAAAACCCTGAGCACATCGGTGCCTACGGCGCGGCGCTTGCCGCGACCGAAAGCTGAAGTTCTAGAACGAGGACACGAGGAAATGGCTGAGTACTGGCGCTGGACAGAACGCCGCTGGCAAGACCCCGACAGGGACTGGCGTGACGGCGAGCTCATTACCGCTGGTGTGGACGTGGGATCGGTCTCGTCCCAAGCGGTGATCGTGGTCGACGGCGAGCTGTACGCTTTCTCCAGCATGCGAACCGGCTCGGACAGTCCGGAGAGCGCGAAGAAGGCGATGGACTGGGCCCTGGAGGAAACAGGCCTCACGCTGGACGATTTGGGATTCGTCGTGGGAACCGGATACGGGCGGGTGAACGTGCCGTTCTCGAACAAGGCCATCACCGAAATTGCCTGTCACGCCCGCGGGGCCAATTACATGTATGGCCCCACCGTGCGCACCGTTCTCGACATGGGTGGGCAGGACTGCAAGGTGATACGGTGTGACGAGCGTGGGAAGGTCAATGCATTCGTCATGAACGACAAATGCGCCGCCGGTACCGGTCGCGGGATGGAGGTGTTCGCCGACCTGCTGGCGCTCCCCATCGAGGAGGTGGGAGAGCTCTCCTTCCAGGTGGAGGAAGAGCCACCGCCGGTGTCGTGCACTTGCGTCGTCTTCGCCAAATCCGAGGCGACGGCGCTGCTGCGCGAGGGGTGGCCCAAGAGCAAGGTGCTCGCCGCCTACTGCTCTGCGATGGCGCACCGCGTGTCCACGCTCCTCGAACAGGTTGGCGTGGAAGAGGAGTTCGCCATCACCGGCGGCATCGCCAAGAACGCCGGAGTCGTCAAGCGCCTGGAGGCCGAGATCGGTGTCACGGCCCTCGAAGCCAAGTACGACACCCAGATCGCCGGAGGGCTGGGCGGCGCACTCTTCGCCCAACACCTACTGAAGAAGAAGCTCGCAAAGAACTGACGTCGGCAAAGGAGGCCACCGGTGAAGGCGCATTACGGATATAAGGACGGCGCCGGCGATTTCTTCATCATCATCGACACCGACAAATGCGTCGATTGCGAAGATCGGCCGTGCGTTGCGGCTTGCCCGGCAGACGTATTGGAGATCATCACCGACGACTACGATGACGAAGTGGCGGCCGTCATAGAAGGCCACCGCAAGACCCTCAAGTACTCCTGTGCTCCGTGCAAACCCGATCGCGATCGGCCATCTCTGCCCTGCACCACCGCGTGTGCACCCGACGCGATCAGCCATTCCTGGTAGGTTCTTCGTCCGGCGCCGCTCATGATCACGCTCACCATTGATGACGTTGAAGTTCAGTGCGCCGAGGGAGCGACCCTTCTCGAGGTAGCCGACGCCAACGACATCTACATCCCCCGGTTGTGCACCCACCCCGATCTTCCACCGGTCGACCGCCTGGAGCCCTGGAGCGAGGTACACTGGGGATCCGTGTCGGCGAGCCATGTACCGTCGGATAACGGCGACCATCGCGGATGCCAGCTGTGTCTCGTGCAGGTGGAGGGCCGCCACGAGCCGGTGCGCGCGTGTGAGACGCCGGCGGAGTCGGGTGCGCAGGTGATCACGGCGGGCGGGGCCATCGAGTCTCGCCGCCGCGATGGATTGCGGAAGATCTTCGCCAAACACCCCCACGCGTGCGTCCAATGTGCGCAACGGCATGGTTGCGCCCTGGAGCCGTGCTCCACCAATGTCGCCAAAGCAGAGCGGTGTTGTCCCATCTTTCATAGCTGCGAGCTGCGACGGGTGGCCGAGCACGTCGGCATCCCGGAAGACACGCCGCGGTATCGCCCGGCAGGTTGGCCGGTCCTCGCGGACGAGCCGCTCCTGCTTTGGGACACCAACCTGTGCATCGGCTGTCTCCGGTGCGTGCGCATGTGCCGCGACGTCCGCGACGTCGACGCCCTGGGGTTCGTGCGGAACGAGCGCGGAGATCCGATCGTGGGACTGCGGGCGCCGACGTTCAGAGCATCGGGATGCCGCTTCTGCCTGAGCTGCGTGGAGATCTGTCCCACGGGAGCGTTGCGGCTCAAGGACGAGGAATCGAGGGTGGAAGGACGGCGAGTGACCCGCTGTGTGGCTGCTTGCCCCGCCGGGATGGATATCCCCCGCTATCTCCGGGAGGTGCGGCGCGGCGAGTTCGCCCGCGCCGATGCGGTGATTCGCGAGGCGTCGCCGTTTCCTCGGGTCCTGGGACAGGTGTGTTTCCATCCCTGCGAGAGCCGGTGTTCCAGGGGCGACCTATCCGAGCCCGTTGCGATCTGCGCTCTCAAACGGGCGGCCGTCGAGCACACGACCGACGCCACGTGGAAGTCACGCCTCGAGGCGGCTGCACCTACCGGCAAAGACATCGCCGTCGTCGGGGCCGGACCCGCCGGACTCACCGCAGCCTGGTTCCTCACGCTCAAAGGCCACGGCGTCGTGCTCTTTGATGCCGCACCCTCACCCGGTGGATGGCTCCGGGACGGCATTCCTCGCTATCGCCTGGCGCCCGAAGCGCTCGACGCCGACATCGGCGAGATCGTCGAGCTCGGCGTTCAGCTCCGCCTGGGAATCGAAGTCGGGAAGGACGTGGCGCTGGAAACGATCCGTGACGAACACGACGCCGTCTTCGTGGCCGCCGGCGCCCGCCATGACAAGCGGCTTCCCTGCAAGGGGACGGACCTCGAGGGGGTGGAGAGCGGCCTCTCCATGCTGCAGCGCGTCGCTGCGGATGACAACGGGCAGGCAGCTCTCACGGGGCAGAAGGTCGTCGTCGTGGGCGGCGGCAACGTGGCCATCGACACGGCCCGGACGGCGCTGCGATTGGGGCCCGAGGCGGTGCACCTCTACTGCCTCGAAGAACGAGAGGACATGCCGGCCCACGGTTGGGAGGTGGCGGAGGCCGAGCGTGAGGGCGTGGTGCTCCATCCGGGGTGGGGGCCGACACGCATCGCTGGTGATGGAGCAGTCGAAGGGGTGGACTTCCGGAAGTGCGTCTCCGTGTTCGACGACGCCGGGAGGTTCGCGCCCCAGCTCGATGACGACGTCCGTGTATTTCAGCAAGCCGACCGGGTGCTCGTGGCGATAGGCCAGGAACCGGCACTCGGTTTTCTCGAGGGCCCCGCACTGACGGATGCCGGGTACGTCGCGGTGGACCCCGAATCGATGCAAACATCGATAGAGGGGGTCTTCGCGGGAGGAGAAGTCGTCTCGGGTCCGGCATCGGTGGTGGAGGCGATCGGACACGGGCGCCGCGTCGCGTCGGCTGTCGACCGGTTCCTCGGTGGCGACGGCAACATCCACTTTTCCCTGCTGGACCGCACGGCGCCCGACATCGAGTTGGGACGCCTGGAAGGGTACGCCGACTTGGAACGGACTCCCGTGCCACGCCTGGCTCCTGACGAGGCCATCGGAGGCTTCGCCCATGTCGAGGAGAGTTACCAGCCTGCGCAAGCCACCATGGAGGCTGGTCGCTGCCTGGGCTGTGACCTGCGGTTTTCGATCAGCCCCGTCCCGCTCCCTCCCCAACCGTGGCTCGAGTTCACCGCTGACAACGTGGCCACGGTGCCCGAGTCAGAGGGTGTTTTTCAACTCCTGGACGAGAGCAGGGTCGTCTACGCCATTCAGGGTGTGGCCAATCTGAGACAGGCCTTGGCGGAGATCGACCCTTCCATCACCAAGGCCAGGTTCTTCCTCTTCGACGAAGACCCGATGTACTCCAAGAGGGAAAGCGAGCTGATTCAGCAGTATCTGCAGCAACACGGGTGTCTGCCACCCGGTGAGGGCGACGACGCCCTCGACGATCTCTTCTGAGGCGATGAGAGTTCCGCGCTGAGTTCATCGGCCTTACTTTCAACGGCCCAGCGAACCCTTATCAAGTGACACGGCACGTGACAGCCCGCGACTCAGCGACGACCACGCCTCGCAGGAACTTCCTGGCGTCTCTCCTCGCCGCCGCCGGGTGGTACCGCTTCGCTCCCCAGTCCGACATGTTCGCTCTGGTGCTGGGGACTGCGCAGGACGGCGGACTGCCCCAGACGGGGTGCTACACTCGCCGGTGTGACGAGGCCCGGCGCGACCCCCGCTACGTGGCGTCCCTGGCCCTGATCCATCCCGCCGCCGAGCGGTACTATCTGGTCGACGCCACCCCGGATCTCACGCGACAGATCGATCTCATTCCCGGTGTGGAGTTTCGCCGCCGGGCCCAGGAACGCCGGCCCTTCGACGGCATCTTCCTGACCCACGCTCACATTGGCCATTATTTAGGGTTGGCCCTCCTCGGGCGGGAGGGGTTGGGCATCTCGAGAACGCCCTGTTATTGCTCGCCGGGCATGGCGGAGTACCTGTCCACCAACGGCCCCTGGAGCCTGCTGGTCGACGAGGGGCGGCTGTACTTCCCCACCGTCGCACTCGACGAGTGGCACCGGGTCGACAATTCCCTCTCGGTGAAGCTCATCCCCGTCCCGCACCGCCACGAGTTTTCCGACACCGTGGCATTCGTGTTTCGCGGTCCCACCCGATCGCTGTTGTACGTGCCGGACATCGACCGCTGGGAAGACTGGCAGGTCCGCGTGGAAGACCTGGTGCGGGAAGTGGACGTGGCCTTTCTCGATGGGTCATTCTACTCCCCCAGTGAAGTGCCGGGCCGCAACATCGAGGACATCCCCCATCCGCTGATCTCCCACTCCATGGAACTCCTCCAACGAGCCGTCACGGACGGTAACCGTGTCGTATTCACCCACCTCAACAACACCAACCCCGCACACGACGTGACCAGCACCGCGGCGAGGGAGATCGCCGCGCGGGGTTTCGAAGTGGCACGGGCCGGCATGCGAGTTGGGCTGTGAGGAGCGGGGCCATTATACTTAGGAACCACATCTGGACCGGCAGCGCACTGCCTCCCTATAGATGAATGGTGTCCGTCTAAGACGGTAAGCCTGCAGCGGC
The DNA here is from genome assembly GCA_039589615.1 of Gemmatimonadota bacterium. Classification (GTDB taxonomy): domain Bacteria; phylum Gemmatimonadota; class Gemmatimonadetes; order Gemmatimonadales; family GWC2-71-9; genus B3T1B10. The sequence goes on along the minus strand of JBDHHA010000008.1, from coordinate 633 downwards.
TATCACCACACAACCTAGGACAGTCTCATGCGAAGGATCGGACGTCTCGCCCTGCTCGGCGCCCTGGCGGGTGTCGTGCAACCGGTACAGGGGCAAGAACCCACCACCCGACTCGAGGACACCGGCAAGGAGTTGGTAATCGAGGTGGGGCCCGTGGATCTGCCCGTGCATCAGATGGCGATGAACGCGGACATGGAGGAGCATGCCCACAACGGAATCTTCCCTCCCCTCGGCACGGTCACGGTCCCGCGGACCGGCTATCTCTACGGCTTCGACTACGAGGTCGTGGACGCCCAGGGCAACCTCCTGCCGTCGAACATCGTGCACCACTTCAACATCATCGATCCGGACAACCGCGAGCTGTTTCTCCCGATCTCGCGGCGCCTCATGGCAGCGGGGAGTGAAACAGGCGGACAGTCGATGCCGTGGATGCTCATGGGTCTGCCGGTCACGGAGGGGCAACGCATGGTCGTCTCCGTCATGCTCCACAATCCGACGGGGGTCGAGCACCTCGGCGCCGCTTTGCGGATCCGACTCAAGTACGTGAAGACGGGACGGCCCTGGCCGTTCTTCAAGGTGTATCCCTACCAGCTCGACGTGGCGTTCCCGGCGGGAGACAAGTCCTTCGATCTG
>JBDHHA010000007.1:0-71853 GCA_039589615.1 Gemmatimonadota bacterium | reverse complement strand
CGGGGTTTGGCGGCATTGGCACCTATACCTGGCACCAGGCCCGGGCTCTGGCCAAGCTCGGGCACGAAGTGCACGTGCTGGCCGGTGCCACAGAGCCGACGGGCGAGGCGCACGGGACGCGAACAGACGGCGTTGAGGTATGGCGATTCCGTAGTGACAACATCCCGATGCGCACGTTGGGCAGCTTGGGTCGATTTCGACTGTGGTGGACCAAGAACCGGCTCGAAAACGCGCTAAGCATGTATTTGGGATTGAAGCGCCTGCAACGGCGCCACCGATTCGACCTGATCGAGATGCCGGAGTGTGGTGCGGAGGGGATGTTGGTTAACCGGCTCGTTGATACGGCGACTCTCGTCCGATTTCACTCGCCCGCACGGCTCATCATGGGTTGCTATGACGTGACCCGTGCCGATCACCTGTTGTGCTCGTGGGCCGAGCAGGTCGCTATTGAGGGGGCGGGCAACCTGACCGCCGCGTCCCACTTTCTGGCCGACGCCGTTTCGCGCGATATGGGAATTCGGTCGCCGATGACCGTTATTCCCAACGGCATCGACCTCGACGGCGCGTCGGGATTCCCCATAACAAGCTGATGATCTTCTTCGCGGGGCGAATGGAGCGACGAAAGGGGATCCACCTCTGCGAGGAGATCGCCGGATCTATCCTCGAACGACACGACGTCGCGTTTGTGTTCGCCGGTCAAGACCTGTTCCATTTCATGTCCGAGACGCTCCTGCCCTCACTACAACGGCGCCGGCTTCGGGGTTCCGTCCACTATCTCGGCAAGCTGGGCCTCGTCGACGTACGGTCCTGCCTGCGGCAGACCGACATCTTTTTCATGCCGAGCCTGTGGGAGAACTGCCCCTACTCCTGTCTCGAGGCGATGACAGCCGGCAGGGCAATCGTTTGTTCCGACGCTGGTGGACTTCCGGAATTGATTCGCGACGGCGAGGACGGCCTCCTGGCCCGGGCGACGGATCCCAAGTCGTATATCGCCGCGCTCGAACGACTGATCGAAGACAAGGATCTTCGTGATCGCTTGGGCGCTGCGGCACGGCGGACGGTGGAGGCGTCCTTTAGCGACGTCGAGATCGCTCGACGCTCGGTCGATGTCTATCGCGAGGCCCTGGGAAATGGTGCTTGAACCAATCCGAATCGCCGCAGCGGTTCGGCGAAAGGGTGCGCGTGCTCTCCGGACGCTCCTGTGGTACTGCCTGCCCCTGCGCTGGGCCAAGGCCCTCGCTGCTCACGTGATTCACCGCTTGATCCTGCTACGCCTGCTCGCAGAGCGATGGAGGAGTGACCATAAGGGTAAGGCCGGAAGCCCCCGCGTCATGGCCACGGCTTGCTGGCATTTTCCGGTTTATTCGCAGACGTTCGTGTATCAGGAGCTATCGCAGCTGATGGGCCGAGGTTTCGATGTTCGATTCGTCTACTCCAGACTTCTGTCGCGAAAGCAATTGCCGCATCAGTTCCTTCCCATTTGGCGTGCTAGGCGCAGGTTGCTGCTCCACGAGCACACGAGCCGGTGGGACTTCCGCTACTACCGCAAGCGCCAGCCGGCCAAAGTCGAGACGCTCATTGGCCTCCTAAGCGACGTATCGCGGCTGTCACGAGAACAGCTCACGCATCACAAACACTTTTTGCAGGCGTTCTCGTTCGCCCGCATGGTTCAGGCATATCGTCCGGCATATCTGCACAGCTATTTCTTCTATGAGGGATCGCTCTTCGCGCTCGTCGCCGCATTTCTACTGGATGTTCCGCGCGGTGTGTCGTGCTATGCGGACCATCTGCTGAGCGACTACGTCCTGAAGGTTGTGCCCCTCCACCTTCGGCTTTGCAGCGTCATCGTTGCCACGTCGAACAGGATCCAGCGAGAGCTGGTGGGGATGATACCTGACGCCGACGCGGACCGCATCCTGGTAAAGCCGAACGCTATCGATTGCCGGTCTTTTCCGGCGAGCACGAGGCCGGAACCGAAAGGCGGTGGACCCTTCCGCCTGGTCTGCGTCAGTCGTATCGAACCGAAGAAAGGGTTGCTCTACCTCGTGGACGCGGTTCGGGCGCTGCGGGACTGTCGCATCAATGTCGAGTGCCAACTGATCGGGTCATACGACCCGGATCAGCCATCGAGCGTGGCGTATGCAGAGGAACTCGAGGCGCGAATCAGAGAATTGGACCTGGGCGCGAGCATCCACCTGGCAGGTCGACGGTCGGCGGCGGAGGTGAGTCACGTGTTGCAGCAGTCCCATGTCTTCGTAGCACCGTTCGTCGAGATGCCGAATGGTGACAAGGATGGCATTCCCACTGCGTTGCTCGAGGCCATGGCGACGGCACTGCCCGTGGTCGCCACCGACGCGGGTTCCATGACGGAGGTCATCAGAGATGGCGCGGATGGCGTCATCGTGCGGCAACGTGATCCGACAGCCCTGGCGCAGGCGATCACAGATCTTCTGAGAGATCCGCGACGCCGTGCGGAACTAGGGGATCGAGCCGTGCAACGGATCCGATCGGATTACGATGTAGCGGTGTGTGAGGACACATTTCATGAACGCGTCATCGACTTGGTGGAGCAGTGACATGCGAGCAACTGCACGTAGATCTCGAGAAGCAGTGGCAGCGCGGGATGGCGACAGCGCTGCACCCAACGTCGGTAAATGTGCATCATGACGAACAGATTTCTGAATTCCACTTGGGCGGTGTCACGAGGCGGAAACTGGTGGTATTCCAAGATCCCACCTCTCCTGGCCGTTGGCTTTGCGACTGCCCTCATGCATGGACTTGGGGCTCAGGCGACGTTGCTCGGGCTGACCGCGTTGCTGGTTGCGATTAGCTCGGTCGCTGCCTACGGACATGTCATCAACGACATCTTCGACGTGGAGGAGGATCGTCGCCGCGGGAAGGCCAACGCGATGGCGCGGCTCTCTCGGATTCAGCAACTCCTCGTAGTCCTGCTGTTCGTGGCACTGGCATTTGCCCCGGCGTTGTTGGCCGGTTTTGGACTCTTCTCCATAATGTTGCTGGTGGTCAACCTACTTTTGCCGACGATCTACTCGATCCCCCCTATTAACCTCAAACACAGGGGGTTCCTAGGGGTTGCGGCGGATGCCCTGGGTGCGCATGTCGTGCCAACCTTGTTCTTCGCCGTGTCGATGGCACATATGGCGGCGGCCCCCGGTTCGCGGAGTGGCGTCTTCATTCTTGCAGCGGGATTCTGGGCACTTGCTACAGGACTTCGCGGCATCCTCCTTCATCAATTCGTGGATCGTGAGAGCGACTTGTCGGCTGGCGTGAAGACGTTCGGCGGCAGCGTGGATGGGCATCGACTGCGGGTCGCCGTAATGTGCGTGATATTCCCATGCGAAGTCATGGCTTTGGCGGTAGTGATTGCCACAGTCATACCAGTGGCCCCGTTGTTGATCGTCATCGCCCCGGTGTATTTGATACTGGAGGCATTGAAGATGTTGGCTGGCTGGGATTTGCCCTTGTTTTATCCCGACGGCACAGTGAAGGAGCCGTATGTTCCAATCGCAAACAACGAGTTCTACGAGGTGTGGTTGCCGATAACGCTGGCGACTCAACTGGCTCTCACTGTTCCCTCATTGCTAATTTTGCCGGTTCTACAAGTGGTGTTGTTCTTTCCAAACATCCGGACCCGGATGCGCCCGCTGAGGGATCTGTGGAAAAGCATTCGGACCCAGGCGCTTCGACGAATGAGCACGCAAAGTAGTGGAAAGGCTTTGGACCGCAGAGGCTGACGGCGAAGACGCTGAACCGATCATGATTACAGGGGTGTCGTACAGTGAACACCAATCCTGAAACGACCGACTCTACGGCCAGCGGAGCACCCAAGTTCGAGGTGATCGTTGGAGCAACGTCCTGGACCCTCAACGGCGTGAACATTTTTTCAGTGAATCTGGTGAGGGGTCTGCGGGCCGCGGGCATTGACGCGAAGATTCTACTGACGGAGGAGAACACGGCTCTCGCCACCCCCCTGGAGCGCGATATGCCGCGCCCCCACGACATTGTCTTTGAGGACTTGCCTGTTGATCGACGGGCGACGTGGGGTGCTCACTGGGGTGCGATGATCCGCTATCTGGAGCGGCGTGCACCTTGCGTGTACGTGCCGAATTCGGATTGGCGGCACTCATGCGTCAACCCGCTGTTGTCCCAGGACGTGCGGGTGGTCGGCGTCGTCCACAGCGACGACCCGCTGCACTACGATCACGTGGCGAGGCTCGGAAAGTACTGGAACGGGATCGTGACGACCAGCAAGGCCATTGCCGCGAAGGTGAAAGCGGCGGATTCGACGGTCGCCGATCGGATTACGACGATTCCCATCGGCGTGAACATCCCGTCCACGATGCCGGTGAAGAGTGTCGGGGCCGACGCGCCTTTACGGGTGATCTACCATGGAGTACTCAAGCAATATCAGAAGCGGATCTTCGACCTACCCAAGATCGCCGCCGCCTGCGCTGCGCGGGGGATACGGGTAGAGTTCACCATCGCGGGCGGGGGACCGGAGGAATACCAGTTGCGAGAAGCATCCCGCGAATTGGTCGAACGGGGTTTGATCCGCTTTCTTGGCGTCGTGCCACACGACGATATCTTCGGGATCTTAGAGCGGCACGACGTCTACATCCTGACTTCGGAATTTGAGGGAATGCCCAACGCGTTGTTGGAAGCTATGGGCAGAGGGTGCGTGCCGCTCGTAACCGATATGGATAGCGGAATCCCCGAGGTGGTGAGCAACGGACGCAGCGGTTTCCTCGTGCCCATCGGCGATATCATCGCATTTACGGAGCGGCTGCAGCTACTGCAATCCGACGTGGAGCAACGACGAGAGATGGCAGCGGCGGCCCACGCGACCGTCCTGGAGGGCGCGTATCGGACGGAGGACATGGTTCGGGACTATATAAAGGAATTCCGCCGCGTCATGGTCGACAGCAACTCCGGTGCCTATGCCCGCCCTAATGATCCCATCAATCCGCCGCCGGCTGAGGTAGACGGGGTCTCCGTGTTCCCCATCGAGCTGACCCACCGTGAGGAAATTCTCGGGCGGTTCCCCACGGATGCCGACGCGGCCGACTTCCGGCACCAAGTGGGGTTGTTGGCGGAGGACCGGGCGCCACGGGAGGTACGAGTCGCGCGGAGCGCGGAACGCCGGCGCAGGGCGGAAGCTGTCAGGAAGATGAATGTCGTTGTGGCCACCCCCGACTGGACGGACAGCGGGATCAACCGGCAGGTAACCCGTCTCGTTCAGGGCCTTCGCGCTGAGGGTATGCGCGCCGCTGTCTTGTTGACCGAAGAGCGCACCGCGTTGGTCAGCGTGAAGGCAGCGCGACTGTCGCGTGCGACCGACATTCCGATCGAGGACCTCCCAGTCAAACGGCGGGCAGGCTGGGGCGCCCACTGGGGGGCGATGATCCGGTACCTGGAACAGCGACGCCCCTGTATATACATCCCCAATCACGATTGGCGGCATTCTTGCGTTAGTCCGAGATTGTCGGACGGCGTCTTCGTTGTCGGCGTTCTGCACGGTGACGATCCACTGCATTACGATCATGTCGCTCGATTGGGCGAGTACTGGAACGGCATCGTTGCCGGCTCCGAGGACATCGCGCGAACCACCAAGAAGCTGTGTCCGAGCGTCGCGTCCCGGCTGAGGACGATACCGTACGGAGCGGATATCGCTGCCCGGCCACCCAAGCGCAACATCGTTCCGGAAGAACGCCTCAAGGTCGTTTGCGTGTGTCCCAACCAGTATCAGGAGGTGGTGTCGAGCCTAGCCGATGTTCGCGCTCACTGGGGCGACATTGACGCGAAGGTCGAGTTTACGCTGGTGGACCACTCCGCGCGGCGATCCAGTTCCTCGGCCGGTGGTACCGTTGACCTCGTGGTGGCCGGATCGCACGCGGGGTTGATGGGGCTGTTCGAGCACAACGATGTCATTTGGGTAGCGTCGCACTTTGATTACATGCACGAAGCGGTGGCGGAAGCCATGAGTAGGGGGTGCGTCCCTGTGGTGACAGCCCCGAGACGGAGCATTCCGGCGCAGCTTCAGGAGGGGCGCAGCGGTTTTGTGTTGCGACACGGAGACGTGGAGCACTTCGTCAACTGCTTGAAGCTGCTGCGGGGGGAGGGAGAGCGCCGCTTGGAGATGGCGCTTCAGGCGTACAAGGCCGTGGCCAGATCCATCTACCGGCTGGAGGACACGGCGCGAGCGTATATGGACCTGTTCGAGTTCATGGTCTGCGAAGCCGAGCGGGGGACCTACCGGCGGCCGACGGGCCGGTTGCAGCCCCCCCCACAAAGCGTGGGCGAGGCGAGGATCTTCTCTCAGCGGCTGACTCACAAGGCCAAAGGCGTTGGGTCGTTCGTCAACCGGCGCGACTACCGAGATTTTCAAAAGGAACTCTTGGTCAGGTGACCGGCCAGAAGGCTTGCTGATCCAGGCAGTGTTGAGCTCCCGCACTGTCGCAGTCGAGGGAATCGGTCTATCGGTGTTGCACGGACGCAACAGCCATCCCTGAATTCTTGACGGCAATAGGATGATGAGCTATTGGTACGCTGAGGACCTTCCGGATCAGTCCAATGACACGACGATCCCTTTTCCCGTTTGCGTCGGTCACCTCAGCCCTTTGGCTGATCGGATGTACCGACACCTCGCTAGTCGAGCCACTCCCCGAGACACAACCTGACTTAGCCCCGGTTGCGCAGACCGGGGTCATTCCCAACCAGTTCATCGCGGTGTTTGCCGATGCGGTGACAGATCCCGATCAACTCGCGGGTGAGTTGGCGGCGGAGTATCAGTTCGAATTGCTGCACACCTATCGGCATGCGATCAAAGGTCTTGCCGCACAGCTCTCTCCGTTTGCGCTGTATCAGCTACGAGACCACCCGGACGTACGATGGGTGGAGCCAGATGCATATATGTTCGTAGACGGTGCGCTGCGGCGTCTCGCGACCAGATTCCGCCTGGCGCCCGATCCTCCGTCAGACCTCGTGGTCACGCCGCTTTCCGGTAACGTGGTGATACTCCGGTGGGTTGACAATTCTGACGATGAGGATGAGTTCCTGATCGCGCGCCGAACGGGCCAGTCCGGGCAGTGGGCGAAGGTCGGGGGTGTGGCGGCCGACGAAACCGGATTTGCCGATAGCGGGTTGGATCCGGAGACGGAGTACTGCTGGGTCGTCGTCGCGCGGAATGTGGACGGATATAATCCCTCGGGCATCCAGTGCTTGACTACCCCGTCGATACCGCCAGGGCTACCCGCGCCACCCAGCGACCTCGTGGTCACTCCGCTTTCCGGTAACGTGGTGACACTCCAGTGGGTAGACAATTCCGACGATGAGGATGAATTCCTGATCGCGCGCCGAACGGGCCAGTCCGGGCAGTGGGCGAATGTCGGGAGTGTGGCCGCCGACGAAACCGGGTTTGCCGATAGCGGGTTGGATCCGGAGACGGAGTACTGCTGGGCAGTCGTCGCGTCGAATGTGAACGGATTCAGTCCCTCGGGCATCCAGTGTTTGACCACCCCATCGATACCGCCAGGGGTACCCGCGCCACCCAGCGACCTCGTGGCGTCCGCCGCGAGCGGTCTCGTCGACCTCACCTGGACGGACAATTCCGGTAATGAGGATGAGTTCCTCATTGCCCGTCGACTAGGACCGTCCGGCTCGTTCAGGCTGGTCGCCCGGCTCGCGGCGAACGTGACGAGCTATAGCGACACGGACGTGATGCCGGAGACCGAGTACTGCTACGCGATCGTAGCGTCGAATGCTGCAGGCTTCGCTGGCTCGAACGTTGACTGCGCCACGACACCATCCGGTCCGGTCTGTACCGACACGGGCAACCACGACGACCTGAGTGGGCTGTGGAACATCGAGCGGGTGGCCGCCCACCAAAATAGCACGTGGCAGGCGACGCAGCAGCCGGGCTGCGAGATCACGGTCCAGTACTACGGCCTCGACACCGGCGTGGATAGCGATCACCCAGATCTCAACGTGGTGGAGGTGGCGAATTTCGTGGCGTCGGAACCAGGGCATTCGGGCGAAGACGGCCACGGGCACGGCACGCACACCGCCGGAACGGCCGCCGCGATCGACGGTAACGGCCTCGTCGTCGGCGTGGCTCCTGGGGCACCGGTACACAGCTTCCGCGTGTGCAACGACTCGGGATCCTGCCCTATCAGTGATATCATCGCCGCCGTGGATGAGCTCACCGCGCGCAAGAACGCCGCACCCGGTCAACCGATGGTGGCGAACATGAGCCTGGGGGGTGGTGTCAACAATTCCCTGGATACCGCCGTGCGCCGATCCATCAACTCCGGTGTAGTGTACGCGATCGCTGCCGGAAACGGACTCCTCGGCGCATGTTTGATTCCAGCGGACGCACAAAATGCGTCGCCCGCTCGCACAGGGGATGACGAGATTACCCCAGACAACGGTAGCAATGGCGACGGCCAACGCGTGAACGGGATCTTGACCACTACGTCGAGCGATCAAGCCGATCACGATGCCAACTGTAACTTCGGCTCGCCCGTCACCATCGCGGCGCCAGGAGTTGGCATTCTCTCGACGTGGCTGGACGGGGGAACGGCCGTGGCGTCGGGGACGTCGATGGCCACTCCGCACGCGGCGGGTGCGGCGATCCTGTACCTGCACTCGCACCCCGGCGCCACCCCGACCGAAGTGGAACAGGCCATCGTCGACCGGCTCGATCCGTGGACCACAGATGACCTGCCAAATGCAGACGGTCGTTTGAACGTCGAAACGCTCTAGCACCTACCACGGTGCGTGGCCAATGGTGTCCGGCAGCGCCCTGCTCATTGCAGGGCGCTGTCGCCGGCTTGAGGTTGCGTGGCACGCGCCTGGGCTCCTCCGGCCCGCCGGGATCGGAGCCCCGAACCCGAAGGTCCGGCTACCGGCGGGGGAGTGTGGTGTTGCGTCGATGCAACACATCGAGTCATTCTGCGACGGAGACGCCCGGAGTCTTGGCGGCGTAACTCGTTGCGGGACAAGATGATGGGTGCACGGCAAGGAAGGCGTGGGAGTTGCGAATCGAGCGGAACGGGCGGGGAGCGCGCAACGTCACAAGTCGGGAAACGAGTGAATCGACTCGACAAGCTGTTCGGAGGGCCCCCGCGCGTACCGGAGTCGAAGCTCACGCAGCGTGAGATGGATCTCGCGCGATCCGTTCAAGAGGTGTGCGAAGAGGTCATGCTCCGGATGGCCAGGACGCTCCACCGAGAAACCGGACTAAAGAACCTGTTTAGGATTTCTTGCTATTGCGGTAATTCGCGTTCAAAGCATTGACCTGAACCGCTAGATCATTTGTCGCTTGCGATGCACAATAAGGCTAAGTCAATCTCTATCGTTATTCCGGTCTATAACGCTGAACAGACTATTTCGGATTGTCTAAAAGCGGCAACGAATCAAATCTATCCTGAATATAGCATAGTCGTTGTCGATGATGGATCCACGGACGCATCCTTGTCTGTAATTAGTAGATTCCCTGTTAGAGTGATCCATACTGCCGGCCGCCAGGGTGCTGGTATTGCTCGATGGAATGGAGTCAATGCTGCCGACGGTGAAATCATTGCCTTTTGGGACGCCGATTGTGTTCCTCCACCGAATTTCCTCCAGTTGGTAGCGGACAGATTATCACCAGATCTTGGTGGGGTAGGCGGTGAATACGAGATAGGAGATCAGTGCGCCACGGCCGTTTTTTTTGGCGATCTGGTAGAGTTTTACTTTTTTGCGACCATGCGTGAGAAGACGAATTTTCTTGTTGGAGGTGCTTCTGCCTTTTGGAGACAAGTACTGATGGAAGTTTACCCAAAACTCCATCTGGAGCCTTTCATTGGATTGGCTGCGGGCGAAGACACTTTGCTAACCTATTATGTGTCGAAGAAGAAACCTCTAAAGCACTTTGAGGAACTAAAAGTTCTGCACCTAGGACCAACATTCCGCAAGTTTATAGGGCAACAAAAGAATTGGGGATTCAGTCGCACGGTGATAGCATTAATGAACCCGATTGATAAACTTTTCTTTTCAAGAGAAATCCGCCTGAACGCGCAGGCTTTTCAGTGCTTTTTCCTCATTATGGCTCTGTTAATGTTTGCAGTCGGATTCTTCTATCCAACGTGGTTTTTATTATCTCTGGGATTCTTGGTATTGTATTGTTCGAGCGCTTTCACCTTCATGCGATTCATACTGACAAAAAAGAGGGGCTTACGCTATCTAGTTTTCGCCAATTGTTTGCTAGTAATACGGAATTTGTGCGTATGCATAGGCGTTTCCAAGGGCTTATCCTACTTCATAAGGAAAAGGCCTTTTAACTTCGGCAATAATGCAGGCAACTAAACGCTATGTCGTTCCTGGAAAAGAAAACAGTAATAGCCACATATATGAAGCTGGCTTATCGAGCCATTCGGCCGCGGTTGCCATACCATTTGTTCTTCTTCGTTACTGGACGGTGTAACGCCAATTGTAGTTATTGTTTTGCCCGGCAGCATAGACAGGCAAACAACGAACTGACAATGTCAGAAATCACCCGGTTCGTGAAACAAAGGCCACAGATATATTATCTGGTATTGACCGGCGGAGAACCGTTAGTGCGTGATGATTTAACTGAGATTGTCATCCAATTCATTGAAAACTGCGGAACATGTTTTGTAACGCTGCCGACCAACGGCAGTTTTCCTACGAGGCTCTATCATTTTGTAAACGATATAAAAAAGCGACATCCCGAAGTCAGTCTAACTGTACAACTCTCGATCGAAGCCTTTGGCGATGATCTGGATCGAATAAGAGGGAGCCAACGCTCCGGCAAATACGATCGCATGATTCGGCAATCGGCCGATAATCTGCAGAGTCTAAAAGAATGCTGGCCGAACCTTTTTATTCAGATTAGTACCGTTATAACCAGCGATAATCTACCAGGAATCGATACCATTTGCCGCCGGATTCATGATGAGTTTGTCTTTGATTATCATCTTCTATTACCGGATAGGAATCTGACAAATCTGCCTGAGGGATTTCAAATAGATGATTATCTGAATCTAGTCGATCAATACTGCAAATCATCCGGAACCAAATCCGTTCGTTTCAGGCGCCCATATCTGATTGTGAGAGAAAGGGCGTTGAGAAATGCCGTTCGAGTCTTCTGCAGAAATCTGCGCCGTCCGGAAAAAGCAAATTCATGTGGCGCAGGAAAGCACTTTGCGGTTATTGATCAAGAGGGGAACATATTCCCTTGTGAACCATTCATGCAATCCCCCCTTGCCAGTATCAGAGACAAAGCCTTTCGATGGGGTGATTTGTGGGAATCACCAAGAATGAAGAGCTTTGACCGAGAGATTACAAAGAACAAGTGCCAATGCAATTGGTTTTGTTCAACCATGTATTCTTTGCCACAATTCACATTTACGAGCTAGCAGGATCCATCAAACGGATAGGCGATGCAAGACAATCAGAATATAGTTCTGGTACGTCTTAAAAACCCCAGTTTGGGGATAGTAACGCCGCCGCTTGGTATTGGGTATCTACTGAAAGCACTCAAGACTGTAGATCATATTACCTCATTTTTCGTTGATTGCCATCTTCACAAGATTGATGACGCCTCCCTTATCAAGCGTATTCAAAAGCTTGATCCTGTGCTTATCGGCATCCAGGTATTCTCGATAGATTACGTGAGATTCAGGAAAATATTGCCTACACTAAAACAAGCCTTGCCAAATACAACAATTGTCGCGGGTGGACCTCACGTCACAGCACTGCCGGAACTAACACTCGAGTCGAATCCAGCTCTCGACTTCATCGTACGCGGTGAAGGTGAGATTGCTCTTCCAATGCTAGTCAGGAAGCTTCTAGATCGACATTCAGAATTGTCTTTGTCGGATATTCCGAACCTTGTTTATCGTGACAATGGACGCTGCATTCGGAATCGCGCTATTTGGGTAGATGTAAAGGAATTCGGCGCTCCGGAGTGGCAATTGCTTGAACCACAGCATTATCCACCTATTCAACATGGCACTTTTCATAAGAGCACCAGGGTTGTGCCTATACTAACATCTCGCGGCTGTCCTTACCCTTGTACATTCTGTGCTGGTTCCTTAGTAACGGGAAGGACAATCCGCAGGCGTGACGTTGAAGATGTTGTTGATGAAATAGAATTTCTTCAAAAACGGTATGGCTTCGAAGAAATTATCATAGAAGATGAAAACTTCACATTTACGAAGGAGCATGTGATCGCATTCGCTAACGAAATCAATAGAAGAGCCATTCAATGCTTTTTTTCATTTCCTAATGGTTTACGATTAGATCGCATTGATGAAGACATCGTTCAGAAGCTGCAGTCCATAGGAACATATATGGTTGCACTGGGAATAGAATCGATTGCGAACAACACTATGAAACGGATGAAAAAACGGTGGAGTAGAGAACAGATCAAGAATACGGTTAATCTGCTAAAGAAATACAAGTTTATTGTGCAGGCAAATTTCATCTTGGGATTCAGAGACGACACAGTCAAAGATATTCAAGAGTCTATTGATTTCGCTTTGGAATTGAATGTCGATCAAGTGTACTTTGGTAACTACATCCCACTGCCAGGAACCGCTGACTTCAATCTATTGATTGAAAAAGGCGAACTCAGGTTGAATGACATCGATTGGAGTCAATACAATGCATACTACGGGCAACTGCCCTATCATCCTAAGGACATCAGTGAAAGAGAATTAGATAGAGCAATAAAGAAGGCTACAATTAGATTTTATCTTCGCCCCCGGATTCTCGTTGGTTTTTTGAAGAGATTGTATCATCCGGTATTCATTAAGAGTCTGATATTCAGAACTCGTAGGGTGTTTTTGAACTATAGATTTAAATCGACGTAGCAATAATCCGTTTTGTGGAGGCTGTTCAACACAGTAAGGGTCAAAGCCGCGAATCGCAAATGTTGTTGTATTCTTCGTGTGGCGTGGGTGTTGTCGTTAAGATGTTATGTGCTGTATCTCTTTGTATTCGTCGATCTGACTTGCGCCAATCCCCTGCATGAACAGCTTTCTTGAAGCTAGAAAATACCGAAAGGAATCCCATAGGCTTACTTTGTAAAACCTGATGAACGGCCAATATGTGAAAAAAATCAAGAAGCGAAAATGTTTGGTCAATGCGCTTTTTATGATTGGTTTAGCAAGCTTGATAAGGAGGGGTATTTTCAGAAAATAGAAAGTCAGCCACATAAGATTTTCCATACAAGCATGATCGCCTGAAGGATCCTTTGATTTATACGTAAAAATTCCCTCCGCTTCGCTCAAGTCGTTTTGTAGCGCATACTCTGCTAGCTTCGTCCCTTTGTAAATTTTTAGCATGTTGGGCCAGGCGCTGTATATGCCACAGTCCCTGTTTAATTGAACAGTTTCGATAGCGTCACTAAGGGTTTCCGTTGGTATTCCGAACATGTTGAATGTCATACACTTCAGCTTATATTTGCGAAACAGATCGGTAGCCCTGATAATCTGATTGTTGGTTACCTTCTTTTGCAGAATGTTCATCCTGAGGTGTTCATTCCCGCTTTCTAATCCAAAAGTAACGCCTCTACAGCGGGCCTCTGCCATGTCTTTGACAAGCTCTTCATCAACCATACCGATGGCAATATTGGCGGTGAACGGAAGTCGTATTTCTTCTTTGAAGCGCGGCAGGAATTGCTTGATCCAGTGTTTTCTATCCAGGTTGAAGCTATCATCAGAGAAGTGAATCAATTTTGTTGGATATCTCTCAGTGAGCTCCATTATTTCATTGATCACATAATCGACACTTTTTCTACGAAGAATTTGTCCCTTGCCTTTATGCATTTCATTCCAAGCTGGTTGAAAGCAATAATTGCATTTGTAAGGACATCCTTTGCCTGTTATGACACGTTTGAATGAAAAATGTCTTAGCAATTGTGATTTGCTGTAAAACAGTTCGCGATCTGGAGGTGGGTATTTGTTGAGGTCTTCTAACTGAGTAACGCTTGCGCTAACCCACTGTCGATTGGGTTTTCTGTGCCAAAGACCTGGTATGTTGCTGAAGTCACGGTCACCATCCAATTGATTCATCAAAGATAGGAGTACTGTTTCGCCTTCACCAACACAAAAGAAATCGACCTCGTCAACGGCAGCAACCAAGTTCTGCATAAATGTACAGTGTGGCCCCCCCCAAACGATCAAACAGCCAAATTTATCTTTGATTATTTGTGAGATCCGCCTGTATTCTGGCTCTTGTGGAGTCATTACGGAAAAACCCACAATATCTGGATTGGTTTCGAGTATTTCACGACAAACCGTATCCAGCCCATCCGATAGAAATGATAGACCAACCTGGTGATTGTTGGCCTTTAGATATGAGCTCAAGCACATAATGCCTAAGCTCTCATTGAGGAAGATGTCCTGAATAAAGTGAATCTTTGCCATTACATTCAATCAAAAACTGCTGGGCATACTCTCAAGCCAAATGAACAGAAAGAAACATTGCTCAACGTCAGATCTATGTTTCGGGCGGGAATTAAATACTCTCAAACACATGATTGTGTCGGATCTGATCGAGGGGCTCAAGTGGAGTATTGGCGCAAGGCGGGGTGGTCCCCGAGTCCCATTCCCGCTGAGTTCTTCCCAGGCGATTATCTTGGCTCTCCGACGTGATGATCTCCGCTTGCCTGTGGCATCAACGCTTCCGTGCGTACGCAATCATCTTTGTTCTCGGATTGAGGGAGAAGGTCAAGTGCTCCAGCCTCAGCACGCGCACGAGCGACGCCAGCGGCCTGAAGATGGGTAGGCTCGCGCTGATCCGGGAAAACAGCAGTCCGGCCTCGAAGGTGTGGCCGATGCTCTTGATTTCCAGCACGTCGAATCCCTTGGCATCCAAGATGCTCCGGATGGTTCTGCGATCGAAGAAATAAAGATGTTCGTTGATGCGACGGAAATCCTCGAGCCTCGAGCCCATTAGCCTCGACATGAAGGATGTCGAGTCCATCGTGGAGATTGCCACAATGCCCTTCGGCCGCAGCATGGCCCGGATGCTGTCGAGCGCGCCGAACGGATCGCGAAGGTGTTCGATGGTATCCAGCACGGCCACGCATGCGAAGGACTCCGCCGGGAAGGGACCCTCGATCGTGCCGTTCACCTGAAGCACCGTGAAGGCGTAACGGCTTCGTAGCTGGTCGATCGCATACGCGTTGTACTCCAGACCAGTAGGAGTGAACCCGAAATCGACCGATGAGTCCAGAAAGAATCCATAGCCGCACCCGATGTCCAGCAGATCTCTCGACGTCACCCCACCCTCTTCTAGGTACCGGCGGATTGTGCGCAGGATCGTCTTGTATTTCTCCTGCTTGTGGAGCCGCTCTCCCAGATAGTCGTAGTAGCCGTAGATCGCATCCGACGTCGGATTCGTCAGCTCCGGGTTCGTGAAGTAGCTCTCGGTGTAGATGCCCGCCAGCTCACCGGGCGTCGACATCGGATACGCCTGCATCAGTCGACAGCCCGCGCACTTGATGATCTTCTTGCCCAAAATCTGATAGACATCAGCGAACTCACGGTGGCCGCACCAACCGCAAGTTGGACCTTCCAGACGGGCGGGCGTAGCCACGTGAGGATCATTCTTCGTTGATCTCCACGGTGCAGTACGGGCGGGTGTAGCCACGTCAGGATGATTCATCGTTGATCTCCACGGTGCAGTGTGTCTTCTCGAACCCCGTCACAATCGAAAGGCCGATCGGTGGTCGATACAGGGACTCGATCTTGCTCACGTTCGGCGTGAGCCGGTCGAAGATCGACACGCTGTGTCTGCCAAGCTGCCTCCCCTGAACAGCCTGTGGAGCACGAACCATGCCAAGAAGCCAGGGACGTTCACGTAGTGCATTGCCGTAACGTCCAGCCCGACACGTCGGGCAGGGCCGATCAGCGGCCGCGAGCCGATCGCGCGGCCGGGACCGGGCACGACTCTTGCTATCGTGCTACTTCACGGGGATTGGGGCCGGGCCTCCTGCTGCGAACCCTCTATCTCCTCAAGCGCGCCATGAGCCACCTGCGCGTCATGGATCATTCGATCATCCCGGGATGGCCCGGCTACGTTTGCAGGCGGCTGGGGTTGGTTGGGTGCTGGCAGCGGGTACTTGACGAAGCGGCCGGAGCGCCCCGACCCGATCCGTCGGCGCCACGAGGTGCGCGAACTCGAGGCGGCGGGCAGCTCTCGAGCCGGCGATTGACGAGGACCCCATGCGCTCCATCTGCCCGCGATGCAAGTTCGAGTAGGCTAGCGTGCGCTACGACTTCGGGGAATCGTCGATCGTGCGCTGCACCGGCTGCCGGCTTCTCTACCTCCACCCGCGGCCGGATTCGAAACAGACTTTCTCAGTCTATGGAGCCGGCTACTTCCAGAGCGAGAACTTCCTCGAGGGTGACCATGCCACGATCTTTGGCTATGCGGACTACGTGGCCGCGGCCCTCACCATGACCGCAATGATCGCGACAATGCTCCCGTCCCACGGCGCCACTTGGTAGAAGCTGCCGGCCACCGGTACAGACAGAGCACCCGCAATGACGAGACTACCGAAATCCCGATGATGAGGTTGCTTGCCACGTGAATGGGGTTAGCGTTTTACGGTCACGGCACGTCGCGCAGCGCCGCGCCGGCGTGTGTTAACGCCGGAATGAACGGAGGATTGTGGGATGCTGTAGGGGATTTTCAATATTTTCTGACCATAGTTGCAAAATTCTTGAACATTGTTAGTGCTTCATACGGCGTTCTGATTGCTTTGATAATATTGAATATCCTAATTGGAGACAAATAAAAACCCGCAATGGCTTGTCTCCTAAAGTTGATTAATGTGTCTGTCGTGATATGCTTTGTATAAGATTCAACGTTCTTTCCCGAACTATCAAGTTTGGAAACATCATCGTCTATTCCGCGGCCAATGACCTTCTTTCTTTCTTCGCTTCCGACCCTTGGCACATATAGGTTAAAAGCAGCGAAAGTACATTTGATCTCTTTTGAAAATTCAATTGTCTCATTCACTGTTTGCGGTGTGTCTTGGGGAAAGCCAAGTATGAAATGTGCCAGTGTCCTAACTTTTAGTTTGTGACATATATCAAACGCTTCTCTTGTTTCCTTTTTGGTTATGCCTTTTCGAATGTCGTCAAGCACGTTATCATTTCCGGATTCGACTCCAAACATGATGGTGTGACAGCCAGATTTTTTCAACAACCTGACCATCTCCTCATCAACGTTATTGGCACGCATAAAGCATGTCCACGTGAAGTTGAAATGCTCCTCAATCATTCTTCTTAAAATGTTCTTTGTCCTCTCTGTCCCAATATTGAAGGTATAATCCTTAACAACAAGCTCCTTTATGCCTTTGGATTCCAAATATTTCAATTCATCAATCACATTCTCAATATCTCTTGACGCAAAAGGAATAAGGCACTGCGAACAGAATGTGCACTTCGATGGACAACCATAATTTGTGTTGACACATCCAAGTGGTTTTCTTCTCATGTAAGGCATAGAGTATTTGTTAGAAGGAAATGAATCCAGAAGAGGTGTTTGGTACGTGTAGTGTTTCTTGGTTTCCTTGCCAGTCAACACAATGTCATCACCTTTTCGATAACAGAAGTTTTTCAAATTCTTAAAATCGTTTTTCAGGTATTTGAGTGTGTCATTTGTTGTGTAGTTGAGCATTATGGCATCTATGAACTTAAACTTTTGGATGGTTAGCATTGGCTCAAAATAGAATATATCTCCGCTCATAATCAGAATACAGGACGTCTTTTCTTTGATTGTCCGTAAGAATGGAATATCTCTTGTCAATGAGATTGAAGAACTTAGAGAAATTATTGCATCAGGTTTAAGGACGACGATGTTTTTTGTACATTCCGTATAAGACATTCTTTCAGCTATTGCATCTATCACATGCAATTCAAAATCATGTCGTAGTATTCCACTTTGTATAATTAGGTCAGAAGGGGGCCAATAATAAGCAGCCTTAGGGGTCGAGCTGCAGTAAAGATCCCTTAGGTAAACCTTATCTCCGGGAGGTGCAAGCAGTAAAACCCTCTTCTTCTTCTTCTTCTCTTTCATTGTTCACAATCTTCGTGCCTGTCCAAGGGTCCTTCGGGCGGGATATCGGAAATGCGTGCCCGGGAGTTCGAGCGCGGCATCCCACCCTGCCTCAGCATGGATTCCTAATATCGGGATGTGCAACTCCTTGCGCTCCATTAGCACCAACGGCAGGGCGAATGAAAAGGATCGCGTGCGCCGACGGCCAGTGGCGCGGTCAATTACGGTCAGTGCGCCGGTGCGCAATTTCCCGATGTGCGGATTCACCCAGATCGTATCGGCCGGGGGCGTGAAGGTGAGCGTGAGAACACTGCCCGATGAGGTATCATTGGCAAGAGTCCAGCCGAGCTGGATTTCGGGTGACGTATTCACGTGTTCGTCTATCCGAAACAGGTCAACTCTTTCCGATTCCCTGATGCGTGTCAGCCCGGCGAGGGCAAAGTCCTCGGGCCGATACGGTTGCTCCCCCTGAAAGAAGAGGTCCTTGTGCACGGAGAGATACCTCACTCCGAGCGCGGCGAAGAATCGTAGGGACTCCCCAGTCGGCACGCCCTTGATTCTCTCATTCGTTTCAAACCTCGCCTCGGGATGGTAGCTCAAGTTTCCGTTCACCGTTGGCTGGCCGTAGTAGGGCTGATAGAACATGTATTTGAACTCGCGTCTCCACAGCTCCCAGAACAGCGGATGGCTGGGATCCTCGGTTAAGTCCGACGGGTAGTGGACCACCGGTGCCTCGATGCCGCTGAAAATGTGGCGGTCGGGCTCCTCCACCTTCCACAGCTTCATTGGGACATTGAGGTTCTCCAACAGGATGATTACACCTGCTCCGACGGTCAGGAGTAAGGCCGCTCTCCTGTCTCGCCGTCGCAACAGATGTGCGACGCCCAATGCCGAGAGGAAGGACACGCCCAACATCAGTGGAAACACGTAGCGCCAGGAGCACCGTATGGACGAAGTGACGCTCGTGACAAGCAGATAGGGCAGCGGAATGTCGGTTGGTGCGTTGTTGAACTTGAGAGAGGTTCCCAGCGAAAACACGAACGAGACGATAACCAAGGTTACGAAGTAGGTTCTCACTCTGGAAGGCCCGCGGCTCGAGAAAATACCGAGCAGGGTAAGCAGGAATACGGAGAAGCCGGGAAACACGGCCCACCTTCTCATGGCATCAGTTTTCGGCGTCTGCAGTATCCCCCCATATACGACGTTGTTCTCCAGTACTCTTAAGTGGTCTACCGGATCCAACCCAAGCCAGTTGAGTGTCTCCTTCCATTGCTCGATGGGATAGTCGATGCGCATCACGACGTATGCGTAAACGAGGGGGAGCACCATCACCGTTGACATGGCAGCCGACGCGAGAAAGCGGCGCAGGAACGTTGTGTTGAGGAACTCCTTCGCGTGAAACGCACAGAAGATGACAAGGCAGAGCGACAGGAAAAAAGCCATGTAGAGGCCGCTGTACACTTGAAACGTGAACGCCGCACTGAAGAGGGCAAAGTACACCACACGCTTCGTCTCTATCGCCCGCTGTAGGAGCAGGATGGTCAAGGGAACGAGAGCCAGGTTTGCCATGTGCACATCGTCGATGTTTGCGAACCTATACGATGCGAAGCCGTAGATCAGTCCCCCGATGAAGGCGGCGTAGCGATTCGCCAGGTAGTGGTGTGCCAAGAGGAAGAAGCAAGTGGCCGACAGCACGAAGCAAATAAACACCATGAGGTTGAAGGCGAGGACCGGGCTGTCGGTGAGCAGGTAGAACGGACTGAAGAAGAAAGTCAGGCCGATGACGTTTTCGGTGAGAGCCAGCGAGTGCGGAATCGGGAATAGAAACGGTGCGTCCAGTATCCCCACGGGGTTGGTGAGAAGGGCAACGTGATTGCTGAGCAAAAGCGACAGAAACGCAGGGACCTGATCCTGCTCCGGGAGGTGATCGGTCATGCGGAAGACCCAAGGGTACGACACAACGACCGTCACCACCGCGTACAGCAACGCTACCGCACCCAGCAGGCCGATCGCAGAACGAGTCGAACCACGGTGTTCTGATGGTTCTTCGGTTAGCAGTGGCATCCGAGGATGGAGCCTCAGTAGTGGTTATCGCACGGCGAGACAGGGATTCGACCAGAACGCTACGACGCCGTCATCGGCGGAGCCGGCCTTCTCCACGCCCAAGACGAGCGTCACCTCATCGTCGCCGAACTCACTCAGATCGATGCTCTGACTGGCGCTGACGACTTTCCGGCTGAGCGATGTTCCAACGTCGCACTCTCTTCTGAACACCTCCTTGTCGCCGTTGCCGCGGTGACCGATCTTCACATATTGTGCAACTACCGTGCCTCGGTTGATCGTATCGTCATGTGAATAGTAGCCGCAGTTGAATCGGAAGACCGTGTCGTGCTTCAGCTTGATGTCGAACCTCAGTGCACGCGTGTCGCTGACAATGAGGGTCGGCAGATAGTCTATCCACAGTTTCCAATACTCGAGCAGGAGATTCACCCCCTCGTAGGCGCCGCGGTCATCATTGACCAATTCGGCAAGGCTCGCATAACCGACGTTGCAGTTTCTCGTTGTGAGATGGAGGTTAAGGTTGAGGAGGTCGCGACACGCCGTTTCTAACTCATCGGCGCTGAGGAGCGGGAGATCGAGCACAGATTTGCCGAGCGTTATGGTCTCGATCTTCCGGTCGGTGATCAAACCCTCCTCCCTGGCCAACTCGCCCAGCGGTGTGCTAGGTATCGGGAAATAGACCGAGACGAAGATGTGCCCCGGCGCTATGCGCTCGATGAGGTCGCGAGTCTGCACTAGCATGTCAGGCGTCTCGTGCGGTATGCCTACCATCACGAACGCATACGGGAGTATGCCGAACTCCTTCGTGAGTTGAAACGAATCGATGATCTGTTGGTTCGTGAACGGCTTCCTGAGGAGCTTCCTGCGGAGGTGCTCGTTGCCCGTCTCGACTGCGTAGATTATCCACCTGCAGCCCGCGTTGCTCAACATCGCGAGAATTGTGGAATCGACCTTCCGAACGTTCGTCATGATACCGAACGGGATCTGGAAGCGCTCGCGGTAGAGGTCACAGAACTCCTGCAGCCACCGGCTGTCAGCAATGAAGTCTTCGTCTTCGAAGAATATCCGCTTCATCGGATACGAAATCGCGATGTGCTCGATCTCCCTCATGACATACATGGGGCTGTGTCGACGCAGAAACGGACCGTGACCTTTAAACAGTGATCTCAAGTACGTGTTGAGACAGAAGGTGCAGCTGTATAGGCATCCTCTGCCCGTTGGAAAGCATATCGTGTGGTCGTAGAGGTCCAGCAGTCTGTCATAGTCGAAGGATGCCAAGTCCGGAAACGGCAACGCATCGAGATCTTGGATCAGCTCTCGCGGCTCGTTTCTGACGATGTCGCCGGCCGGTTTCTTCACCCAGAGGTTTGGGATGTTCGTGTAATCCTCACCCGCCTCGATTGTGGTTACGAGGTCGAGCATCGGATATTCTCCTTCACCGACGCATACGATGTCCACGTTCGGGTCCGCGATGACCTCTTCCGGAGCGGTCGTCGGATGAGTGCCGCCGCAGATCACGGGGATATCGAACCGCTGTTTGGTCCAACGCGCGAGCGTCTGCGCGTATTTCCATTGGAGCGTAATCGTGGAGAGGCCGACCAGGTCGGGACGGGTGCGATTCAAACACTCGACGAATTCGGCCTCCTCGATGGAGCTACTGACCGGCAACAGTGCGACGTCGTGACCGTGCTCGCGGAGCAGCGCGATTATGTAGCCCAGGCCCGCGTAGTAGTAGTGCTCTCCGTGCGGCTTCACGTTGAGGTAGGCGAACAGGACCTTCATGCGTGATTCCTTGCGGCGATGTCGGTCGTGCCGTTACGTCGCCTGAGTATCTGGTACCACGCGGCCGCGGCCACCGTGGACAGACCCACGAGGTCCGGTTCGAACCGGTGAACGATGGCACCGAACCGGCGCGCTTTCAGCCGCTCGTTGATTGCGTCTACGATCACCAGGCCGACTCGGTGCGTAAGTCGATGACGGTGATGTCGAATTCCTCTGCGGCCAAGGAGAACGCGTGGATGAGGGAGAGCGGGATATGAGGTCGCCCCCGAAAGAGGTCCCAGCGGCCGCTGTCTGGGCACAGGGCGATTATGTCAGGCATCTTGGGGTCTCATATGCCGTTCCCTCATGCCTCCATCCTGGGACGAAATGGTGGTTCATGCTGGCAAGATGACCAGATGCCGCCTGCTGCTGCGACCTAGGGTGCCGCGCATCGATCCGGCCTTGCACGTGCGTCCGACGGGTCCTCAGAACCGCAAGCTCCATGCCAAGGACCGACCGACTTTCCTACACTGGTACTCCCGAGCGCCGCGCTGGCGCGGCGAGTTGGTTCGCCAGCGGCGATGCCACCGAAACGGGGAGGCCCGTTCGGAGGCGACGATCTTGCCGGCATTCGCTGTTGCGTTCGCGCGACATGCCTGCCCTTTCTTTGTGGGCCCTCATGGGGAGTGGCCTTGCCGATCCCGAGGTGAGAGAATCATCTCCAGGCCGTCGGTGGTATAGTTCTTGCCTCTCATCCAACCGTTAAGTCTTTGAGCGATCTGAAATCTGTTCAAGGGTTTACGGGCGCGTCTCGTCAACACAAGAATACCAACCTTACCACGATATGATGTCGACTGCGGCTTTCACCAAAGTCAAATACGCCGGGGCCTCAATTCTCGCGGTGCTGCTCGTGTTGGGCTCCATTGAAGGTGTGGCGCGGCCGTGAAGAGCATGCTGACACAACGAGGGGTCGAAGCACCAGGAATGGAGGGTCTCAACTGATGCCCGTTCACGGGTCGGTGACGCTCCAACAGAAGCAGCACCCCGATGCCCAACATGGTCATCTGGAGATCTCGGCAGGGCACGACGAAGTGAGCCTTCAGCAGCGTTCGGGGTGGTCAGTTTTGGAGCGTCTCCGTCGCGGACGAGACACTGCCGCAATCCTCGCGCATCTCTACGGCTATCCGCTGCTGGCGCTGGTGCGCCGCGACTTGAAAACCCGCTATGCGAAGACCATGGTGGGTTTCGGTTGGACGGTGCTCCAACCGTTGATCCTGCTACTTCTCTATACCTTCGTGTTTTCTGTCATCCTCCAGGTGAAATTTCGCGCCGGTGGTAACACCGGGGAATTCGCACTCTATCTCACAAGCGCGATGTTTCCGTTTCTCGCATTGTCCGAGGGAGTTCAGCGGGCAAGCACGAGTCTGAGTGAAAACCGCAGCCTGCTCGATAAGGTGCTCTTCCCTGCCGAGGTCCTACCGGCCGTGGGTGTTGTAAGCGCAACGATCAGTGAGATCATTGGCTTGACCCTACTCATCGGGCTGACTCTACTGATGGACGTGCGGCTCTCTGGCTGGATCGTGTTGCTGCCGTTGCTCGTGCTCCTGCGTGTGGTTTTCACGCTGGGGCTCGCCTGGTTGGTCAGTGTGCTGAATGTGTTCTTCACCGATATCGGTCAGTCCTTGGGTATTCTGTTCACGGCGTGGATGTTTTTGACCCCAATTTTCTATCCGGTGGAGATGGTTCCGGACGGGTTGACCTGGGCGCTCCAGATCAACCCGCTGTATCACCTGGTAAGTGCATACCGCGCCGTTCTGCTGGAAGCGCAGAGCCCCCTGCCAATGCTGTCGCACGTACTGGTTTGGTGCGCTGCGGTGTCGGTGCTTGGATTCGTCTTTTTCCGGAAGACCGTCGAGCGCGCCAAGGATTTCCTATGATCAGTCTTCGCGTCGAAGATCTCGGCAAGGCCTACCGGCTTTACGCCAAACCGGTCGATAGCCTGAAGGAGCTGCTGCTCCGGCGGCCGTTTCACGAGACATTTTGGGCGCTGAAGGGCGTGGACTTCACCCTTGGCCGAAGTGGGTCCTTGGGCGTCGTGGGTGAGAATGGGGCTGGAAAGACGACACTGCTGCAATTGCTTGCAGGTACGATGAAGGCAACAAGTGGGCGTTTGGAGCGGCATGGTCGAGTTTCGGCGATTTTGGAGCTGGGATCCGGTTTTCACCCTGATTTGTCGGGAGAAGACAACGTGCGGATTGGGTGCGCGGTTCTTGGCCTGTCGCCTGCCGAAACCGAGCGACGACTGCCGGCCATCGTCGCCTTCTCGGAACTGGAGGATTTCATCGACCGTCCGGTAAAGACTTACTCGTCAGGCATGTACGTCCGGCTGGCGTTTTCCGTAGCCACCTCCGTCGATCCGGACATCTTGGTGGTTGACGAAGCGCTGTCGGTAGGTGACCAGCATTTTCAGAAGAAATGCATGGATCGGATGAACGAATTCCGCTGGCAGGGGAATGCCATGGTGTTCTGCTCCCACAGCCTTTACTTCGTCAGGCAAGTAACAGAGCAATGCCTTTGGCTGAAAAACGGACGGCCCGTGATGCTCGGCCCCACGATTGAAGTCACCGAGCGCTACCAGGACTATGTCCGTACCCGCGATGGGAATGCCAAGGAAGAACCTGCTGGTGAAGACGCTGCCAGATCCGACGTAAGCCAAGGCGAAAGCTACCTCAGTGAAGTGGTCCTTGACGGCGAATGTCACGACGACATAGTCGAGACTGGGGGCACCCTCGTGCTGCGGATTGTCGCGTCCTTGGAGGCGAAGGCTCGGGGAGACGCTCATGTGGGATTGAAGATCGAACGCAATGACGGCGTCTGGTGCTACGGCTCGAGCACCGAGATGGATCGCGGCGCGTTGCATCCGTTGGGAGGGGCGAAATATGGTGTCAATTTCGTGGTTGACGACCTTCCACTCCTGGCCGGCGAGTACAGCATAGATGTGTTTTTGATAGACGGTGCCGGGGTTCACACGTATGACATGCGGAAGGCCGCCGTGAATTTCCGGGTACGGCAAGGCACCAAAGAATTGGGCATGACTCGCATACCACATCGCTGGGAGCGGCCGTAGTGCACTGATACTCCGGAGGTGAGCAGCGCAGGAGGTCGTTGAGTGAGTTACATGGAACACGCAATCGACAATGCAATTGCCGGTGTCGTGCCGGAGACATCGTATGTGATCTGCGCCTCGCCGCGCAGTGGGAGTAACCTGTTGTGCGAGGCGTTGTGGAATACCGAACTGCTGGGTCACCCGGATGAATATTTTCTCTACTGGCACTGGGCAGCACGTGAGCCGGCTCGCCTGTCCAGCGAGTTCGTGCAGCCATGGCTGCTCCCGACCGAGTCGTTTCTGCAGAAGGTGACACGCACGGGCACGACCTCCAACGGTGTGTTTGGTGTGAAGATCATGTGGGAGTACCTTGATGTGATCGTTGACAACCTCCGAGCTCTTCGTCCATTTCGAGACCTAGAGGCGACCGCCATTTTGCCCGCGCTCTGGCCGAACCTCCATTACATCCAGATGATTCGCCGTGACAAGGTGCGACAGGCTGTCTCATTGGCCCGAGCCATTCAGTCACGGCAATGGCTCGACGTCGACCAGCAGGTTCTCGACCAGCATGCCCCATATTTCAAGGACCGCGATCTCGAGAGACTCAAGGCACAGTTGCAGCGTGGCGCTGACACGCCTCTGACCTACGATTTCGATCAGATTCACGCGCTCCATCGTGCGGTTGTGGAGCAAGAGGAGGAATGGAACACGTTTCTGTCTGACTCAGACCAACAGATCTTCCGTGTGGTCTATGAAGACTTTGTGGAGGCGTACACGCAGACTACTCGTGACGTCATGGATTTTCTTCAGCTTCCGATGCCCGGGTCCATGCCTCCTGAGCGGCGGTGCATGAAGAAGCAGAGCGACACGCTCAATGACGAGTGGTCGCAGCAGTATCGCCACGACCTGGCAATCCGTGAGGAATGTGTGGTAACCGAATGACCGCGGGCACCGCTGGCTGTGGTTGCATGGCCTCTGTAAATGGTGCTCAGAGCGAGGAACGACGTGACGCCTCGAGAACCGTGCTGGTTACCTGGCGCTGCAAACGCGCCGTGTGTATGGGGTATGATGAGTCAGAATGACGCCGTCACGGCGTCGGCAGCCGGCCACGCTGAGGCAGCCACTCACGCGGTTACGGCACCGTGTGGAATCCGGTCGAAACCTACGGTCGCGTATGTGATCTGCGCGTCTCAGCGAAGCGGTAGCAACCTGCTTTGCGAAGCGCTCGGCGGCACGGAGATCTTGGGCCAGCCCCATGAGTACTTCCTCTACTGGGAGATGGAAGCCCACGACCGGCAACGGTTGGAGGACGAGTCCGCCCGGCCTTGGCTCATACCAGTGGATGTGTATCTCCAGAAGCTCACGGCACTGGGTACGACGTCAAACGGCGTGTTTGGAGTGAAGATCATGTGGAGTTACTTCGGCATCGTGTTGAAGAAGCTCCGCACTCTGCCGTCCTTCCAAGACCTCTCCTTTGACGAGATTGCACGTTCCCTGTGGGGTGACGTACGGTATATCCACATGACGCGCCGGGACAAGGTCAGGCAGGCCGTGTCGATGGCGAAGGCCATCCAATCAGGCAGGTGGATTGACGTCGATCGGGAGGTATTCGCTGCGACTAGGGCGCCGTTCTTCTACACACAGAACCTGCGGATGTTGAAGAACCACGTAGAGATGACCGATCGAGACCTGCAGTATGATTTCGATCAGATAGCCCGGCTGTACCGCATGGTGTGTGAAGAAGATGAATCGTGGAGTCACTATTTGAGGGCAACTGGGGCCGACGTCTTTCGCGTGGTCTACGAGGAATTCGTGGAGCAATACGAAACGACAACCAACGACCTCATCGACTTCCTGCAGGTGACTCGACCGCAGCAGTTGAGGCCTGTCCGGGGGTTCATGAAGAGGCAGAGTGATAGTGTTAACGACGAATGGGTGGACCGATTCCGGCAGGACCTCACGACACGCGGCGATGATCGAAATCGTGAGTAAGCAACTGACACGATGCTCGAGGACAAAGGTAAGTATTAACAGGAACAGCCACTGAGAGACACGTGACGGTTCCACGGGTATGTGCGTTTGATGTGCCGACCCGCTGCCGCGCGAGGCATTAAAGGGGTATGCTTTGATGAAACAGCCAATCACAGTCAACATCATGGCGCTCAACCTGAGTCTCCGGTGTAACATGCGCTGCAAGCGGTGTTACGGACACTTAGATGCCTTTCCGAAGCCGTATCTCATGGATTTTGACACTTTGCAGCGGTGTACCGATCTCTTTCTGGCGCAGGTGCCGCCGCAGGGTGGCGATATCATCTTCTTCGGTGGCGAACCCTTGGTGAACTGGCCGCTCATTCAGCAATATCTCCCTTGGTTCGCGGGGCTTGGCGCGCCCGACAACATACAGCACCTGCTTTGCACAAACGGCTTGGCGCTCACGCCCGAGAGGATCGATTTCCTCGTTGAGCACCAAGTCAAGCCGATCTCGATGAGTCTCGACGGCGATTACTCCGTCTACAAAGAGACTAGAGACATTCCGCAAGAGCACTACGCGCACATTGTTGCTATGATGCAATATGGTCTCAACATCGACCCGACACTCGTAGTGCCGTTTTGCGTGCTGAAACGACGTCATATCCCAGCAGCTTACGACATTCTGTCACACATCGTGTCGCTGGGCGCAGGGGTCATTGATCTGTATAGAGACCTTTACGAGGATTGGACGGAGGAAGAGAGAACGGAGCTGGTGAAGCAGGTGAATGCTGTCGTCAGGGAACACGGAGTCATCGTCCAACCATTCTGCGAAAGTATATTCGATTGCCGGACGTGTTATACGCCGTCGATCATGGTGTATCCAAACGGGGATATTTATGATTCGTGCTATACGATGGCGAGTGTGTTGCGCGATCGGGAGATCATTACCGAAGAAGATTGCCAAGTGTTATATATGGGGAACTTGGCGACCATCGACGGTCTCTATTTGGATGTAGAGAAGAAGCGGCAACTGATTCGGCCGCACATGGAGTGCTTCCTGGTGGACGAGGACGTTCATGTGGCATGGCAGCGCATGTACGAGGGGACGGACATTGAGGAGCCGTCGTTCTTCCGCGTTACGCAAATGGTCTAAGCGACGCGATAGCGGCATGAAGCGACCGCTGCGGTTGGGGAGGGGCCTGTG
Source organism: Gemmatimonadota bacterium (assembly GCA_039589615.1). Taxonomy (GTDB): domain Bacteria; phylum Gemmatimonadota; class Gemmatimonadetes; order Gemmatimonadales; family GWC2-71-9; genus B3T1B10. The sequence continues at coordinate 43,654 of JBDHHA010000007.1, read as the reverse complement.
GAGTACCGTGATGCAATGCGAAAGCGCTTTGTCACACGGGACTGGAGACGGGAGCGGAGAGCGACGCTGATGCACTGCAGAGTGTGTCGGGGTCCGCTGCAGATCCTGGTCAGCTGCATTATTGCGTGGGCGACGGTAAGTGGGTGCGGTGCCAGGCGCGCGAGGGTAGAGCCCCCAACGGGACGGCGCAGTGTGGTGGCACGCGTAGCGGCACACGGATTTCCGAAACTGGCGAACCAATACCAATTCTGTTGCCGTGATGCCAGAACGGAACAGCTGCTGGGCGAACTTGTGTATTGGGATCTCGCCATCATTGACTCGCCCGTGCTGGTGACGATGTCGGAATACTTGGGCGGTGCAGGCGTCATCCGTTCCCACAGCCCGAGTACGGTAATACTCGCCTATTTCTCCGGATCCGACATCAACCCCCAATACCAGGCGCCGATCATCGGCGAGTTCAGTGGGACAGTCGATTCGTCCTGGTATCTGCGTGACATCTACGGTGCTCGCGTACCGCTGTTTGAAGTTGAACCGGACTTGTGGACATGGACGCTCAATCCCACAACGCCAGTCAACGGGCACCTGCCGGCGTTCGTGAACGATCGAATCCTCGCGACGCGGCTCGTCGACGGCATCTTTTACGACTGGGCGTCAACGTCAATAGCGTGGCTGAACCATAGGCATCCCTCTCAGAACGCGCCGATCGACATGACAGGGGACGGTCTGGCCGACCCGGATTCGGCGATCGATTCGCTCTGGAGGAAGGGGTTCGGTGAGCTGCTTGCCAATTCGCGGCGCCAGTTTCCACCGGCAACAGTCGTGATCGGAAACGCCGGGTGGGGAACCGCATGGGACTACGATTCGCTGTTGCAGGGCGTGATGATCGAACAGTTCCTCGAGGGAGAAACAGTGAGTCAGGAGCGATTTGGGTGGGAGGCAATCATGCGCACCTACGCCCACTTCCAACAGAACGCCGTTGCTCCGCGCCTGTCCATCATAATGGCGAACCGCGACGACCCCGACGACACCCAGTTTATGCGGTTTGCCCTAGCCTCGACGCTTATGTTCGACGGCTACTTCTGTTTCACGAACCGCACCACGCCCACGCCCGCTTACCAGACGGCTTGGTGGTACGATGAATACGCAGTGGACCGCACGTCTGGAACCGCCACGAAGGATCTGGCGTGGAAGGGATATTTGGGCAGGCCGATTGCTGAGGCGGTGAGCGCCGACGATCGAACCGTGCGGCTCGCCGATGCGCTTGCCATGGGCGACGGGGGTGCCGTACGGTCTGTATGGCGCCGGGATTTCGAGCACGGCATCGTGGTGGTCAACCCGACCAAGGGCGATCAGACGGTCGATTTGGGGGGGGCTTTCAGAAAGATCCTCGGGGTGCGGGATTCCGTCTTCAACAATGGGAGCATGATCGACACCATCGTGCTTCCCCAGCGATCCGGCGCCGTGCTGCTGCGCCTTTGACTCGTCCGGACATCGTGTAATTCAGGGTTGTCGCGGCAACATCGGCGATCACGTCAGGCCTTGAGCTGCATTCGGCGGCCAATGCGTCTGCCGAGCGTTCGCATCGCCCACCGCGCGGTATGCACGGGGTGGCGGAACAGAATCCGGGCGAGATCGACTTGCTCTTGCGGTGTGATACCTCTGCCGCTGAGCAGTCCGGAGATGCCGGATCGGGACAAGCGCGCGACATCTACCGCATCGCGTGCTAACAGGTCCGGGAATCGCTCATAGATGCTGGTGAGCATACGGGTATTGGTAGGAGCCGGCAGCGAACGAGTGTATCGGTGGCTGAGAGTCTCCGGCACAGTCACTGCGCGCCATCCATCCGCCAGCACTGCCGTGATGAGATCCCAGTAAGCATACTCCGGCTCTTCCATGGAGCGAAATCCGCCGACGCGCTGGAAGGCCCCGACCCGGACGGCACAGCCGGCTGCGGCGTCGTTGCGGAGCCACTGGTACGGAAAAGCGGGACAGGCGTCTGCCACAATTCGGTTCTTGATGCCAAGTTGCCTGGTCCAAAAGGAGACTATGCCGACGTCCGGGCGGTCGTGTAACACCTGAGTGCATCGAGCGACGTAATCCGGCGCCAGCTCATCGTGCGCATCGAGAAACGCCACACCGAGGGGTTTCGGATGACAACGCTCGATCGCCTGGAACCCGGCGTTGCGGGCCAGCGGCAGATCCCCCCGGTCCACGTGTACGAACCGCCACTGGTCGTCCTCCGTCTCCCCCCCACTCGGCAGTATTCCCTTCACAGCGGAATCCGGAGTGACCACGACGACAACGGTTGGTGGTTGAGTTTGACGCCGGATGCTGTCGAAGCACCTCTTTGCCGATTCATAGGTGTCACACGTGACGACGAGTCCCATCCCGTTCCCGGTAAGGGTCAGTGGGAAGGGTCGGGTACGCCGCTCTTGGAGGGATCGATTGGCCCACGGGAAATTGGTTGGAAGGGAGCACGAGCGCGCCGACCCCAGCCGGACCACGGCATGGCGGAAGGCCAGTTGGTCGCGAACGACTTGCCCGTTACCACAGTGGCGTTCCACGGCTATTGAGGCATGGAGGCCCATCTCCGCCAGTTCCGATCCAGACGTGGTCAGCGCCCGCATCGCCGCCTCGCGTAGGCCCTGCCGGCTCGTGTCCTCCGAGACCCATCCGTTGACACCATCCTCGACGAGCTCGGCCATGCCGCCTGTAGGCGTGGTGAGGATGGGGAGGCCCGTGCCCATAGCCTCCAGGCACGAGTGAGGCAGGTTGTCCCATCGCGACGGCACCACCGCAATGCGGGCCCGCCCGAGAAAACTCGGGAGTGAGGAGTGGTTTTGCTGGCCGGCGAAACGGAAACGATCCTTCAACTCTCGAGGGATGCGACTCTCGAGGGCGCCCCCAGTGGCCAGCCAACTCGTATCGATGACATTGGTGCCGACGAATTCGAAGCGGGCGTCAGGATAGTGCCGGGCGATGTCCACGGCGGCGTCTATCCATTCGGCCACCCCCTTGCGGGGTTCGAGGCGACCGACGTAGCAAATCGTGCCTTTGTCCCACGTTTCAGCCGTTCGCTCCAGCCTCGAGGATTTCCCGAGGGGATAGGGAATGACCGTCACCGCTCCGGGTGACATGTCGAACTGCGTCTCGACTTGGCGGGCTAGGTAGCGACTGGGACAGAGCAGCGCATCGGCCGCGGAGATGGTGTAATCCTCGAGACGCTTGGCCGCGACGAAGTATGGGTGGCCGAGGTCCCAGCTATTGTGTTGGACGATGAGCTCCGTGGGTGAATGCAGGTGAACTACGCACGGTGGGTGACGGCTGGGTCCGAGGCCAAGTGCCCGGCGGAGTTGCAGGTAATACAGCGGGGCCTCATACTCCGGCGCCTCGACGATATCGATTGCCTCATTCTCGATGAGCCGCTCGGCAAGCAGGGTGGCTTGCCAGGCAAAGCACTGTGGAGGAAAGTCGGATTCGAAGAGTGCCTTTGCCTCGGGTGCGTTGATGGCCTTCGCAGGTCTGCGCCGGATCACCCTCCGCCGCCAGTCTTCGAACGGGACGCGGTGAACGATGAGCCGGCCGCCGTGTAGCTCCTCTACTGTCTTGTCGGCGCCCTCCCAGAGCTGACTGATGACGTGAACGGTCTCGCCCGCTTTGGCGAGCAATCGCGTCATGTTGACGACGTATGTCCCGATACCACCTGAAGGTGCAGGGGGAAATTCGCGACTGACGAAGAGATGGTTCACGGGGTCCGCCTCGTGATGATGCCGTCGGTCAGTGGCCCGAACGCGCTGTAGGCGGGCAGTCCATCGACCGTGATGACTCGCAGGCTCATCGTGGATGGGGCATCTGATGCCTCGGGGATTGTAGCCCACGCCTCGTACCGGTAACCCCGTCCTCCGTTCACGATCGCATCCCCACCGAACGCGATGGACGATGAGTCGTCGATCACCCAGTCGCTTGCCGTCGTGACGAGGTCGATCTCTGGGGCCCCGTAGTGCAGCCAGGCGCCGCCGAGGCGTCCCTGGGACCGCAGGACTGTGAAGAAGCTGAAGGATGCCACACGGCCCTGCGGGACCCACCCCGCTATTCTGGCCGTGCCCATGGTTTCCAGGCGGCCACGGGCCAGCACTAGCGAGCTGCCCCGTGGGGGCGTGCCCGTCACCACTAGATTGTCCCAGGAGACTTCGTCGCCGCCGGAGGCGTGGGCCCAGTTCGTGATGGCGACGTGCGGCTGCATGGAGCCCAGGTCGGTACCCACCCAGGATGAGCCGATGGTTATCCAGGCGCCCACCGTCCGCCCGGTCTCTCCAGGTAGCCCGGGAACGCACTCACCGTTCCACATCGAATCCACGGTTGACGCAACGGCAGTCTTGACCGACGGATTCCACGGACAGGCCCCGCCCGCTACACTGTCACCGGCCTCCCACGACGACGAGGCGTGCAGCCGAACCCAGCTCGAGAGGGTTCCGTCCTCGTACTCGAAGCGGAGGTCCAACGTGTTGTACCCGCCGGCTGAATCGCCGCCCACCGGCTCCACGTTGTAGTGGTAGCCGTGGACGAATTCGTCATATAACGATCCCTCGACTCGATACGCCCTATAACCGGCTGGTTGGTCCAGCTCACGTCCGTTCCAGAGAGTCGTCCGGCCGTCGAGAGCTGACGACACGCGGTGCATCAACCTCGCCGCACCGATCAGGCCCACTTCGACGTAGGCCCCGCGATCCCAGGCCTTGGGGGGCCAGCCCAACATTCCTGCATACCGGATACCGGACAGATCCAGTCCTCGGACCTCCAGGCGAACGGGTCCGGCACCCAGATCGATGGCGGGGGGGTAGGTGAAGGAGTCGGTCCCACGCCACGGCCTGTCGTCCGCGGTTCGTAGACTCCCCGGGCCGAACTCGAATGTGAAGGGCCCGCCCTTGTCGACCTGGTAGACGTGGGGAAAGAACGCTTCGAGGTCGGGGAGCTTCTGGTCCGGTATGGTGCACCCCGTCTCCCACGGTCCGAGAACCGTGAGTAGGGCCAACCATGTCAACCTGCGGATGCGTTCGGCTGGACCAGCTTGGCGACGCAACGTCGAGTCCTCGGTTCGTTGAGTGAGGGGGGCGGCCAACCAGGTCCGCTCGTCCGGATTGTGGTGGATCAACGCCCTAGGTGACGAGACGAGGACTGCATGATTTGGGCCCGTGTCCGGGGGCCCCGGCGCCAGCGGAGGCATGCCCCAGCGCCGAAGACGGCCCCCAGACGGCCCGCAGCGGGCTCGAAACGGGCTGGCCACCGGGGGGCCTTGCCCACAACCGACAGCCGTCTCCTGCCCCCCACCGGAAAGGTGTCGCGCCCACGCAACGCTCCTCTCGGGATCCCGGCTGTCCAGGACGCCCGGGGGGCCCCGGGGCACCCCGCATCCCGGCGCCCGTGTGGCGTAACTACAACAAGGGAAGCGGCTTGGGGCGGTTCCGGGGCCACGTGGCGAGGCCCTCCAACCAGGCGACCACCCCCCCGGGACGGCACCGCACTTGCGAGTGGGGTCCACCGAACGGGGCAACCGACGACCCGAACAGTCCAAGGGGGAATCGCGATGACGGATGGGAAAATCCTCGTAACCGGTGGGGCGGGGTTCATTGGCTCCCACCTGGTGAACGCGCTGGTCGAACGAGGTCAGGACGTGCGGGTGTTGGACAACCTCGACCCTCAGGTCCACGGTGACCATGCTGAGCCCCTCGCCATCATCGAGCATGTCCGAATGGGCCGCGTGGAATTCCAGTTCGGCGACGTCCGAGATCCCGATGCGGTTGCTCGGGCGCTCGAGAATGTTGACGTCGTGTTCCACCAGGCGGCTGCGGTCGGCGTAGGACAATCGATGTACCGCATCGCCGAGTACGTGAGTGCGAATTCCCTGGGTGCGAGCGTGCTCTTGGACGGGATCACCAGTCTCCGCCGTCGGCCGTCGAAACTGCTGGTGGCGAGTTCGATGGCCCTGTATGGAGAAGGGAAGTACCGCTGTCCCGAACACGGCGAGGTCGATCCTCCTCTGCGCGGCGTCGAGCAATTTCAGGCTGGAGATTGGGAGATGCGATGCCCTCGGTGCGGCCTCGAGGTCATTCCGATGCCGACCGATGAACGGAAACCCCTCCACCCGACCTCGGTGTACGCAATCACCAAACGCGACCACGAGGAGTTATTTCTGGCAACGGGCCGCGCCTACGACATTCCCACGGTTGCCCTCCGGTACTTCAACGTGTACGGCCCCGGGCAGTCGCTCGACAATCCGTACACCGGAGTTGCCGCCATCTTCACCTCGCGACTGCTCAATCGCCGGCCGCCGCTGGTGTACGAGGACGGGCGGCAAAGTCGTGATTTCGTTCACGTGTCGGACATCGTGCAGGCGAATCTGTTGGCGCTCGATGGGGATGAAGCTGGCGGGCAGGTGTTCAACGTGGGCACCGGGCGCCGCCTCAGCCTCGTCGACGTCGTGGAGGCCCTTCGCCGAAAGCTGGGTGGCCCGGCGCCGGAGTTCATGGGCGTGTTTCGCCAAGGAGACATCCGCCACTGCTTCGCCGACATCGCCCAGATCCGTGAAAGCCTCGGGTATCAGCCTCAGGTCTGCTTTGAGGACGGCCTCGATGATCTCACTGCGTGGGCAGACGGGCGCGAAGCCACTGATCGTGTCGAGCAGGCGAGATTTGAACTGGCGTCGGCGAGGCTCACGGTGTGAGTGCTCCCTCGGCGCATCCGTCATGATCGAGCGTGATCCTCCCCGAGAGAGCTGGCACCACTTCACGGTGGATGTCGAGGAGTACTTCCAGGTGTCAGCCTTGGAGTCGGCGGTGGAGCGTGAGGCATGGAGTGGTTTCGAGAGTAGGGTGGAACGCGGTGTGTCACTCCTCGTGGAACTGCTCGGTGCCTCAGCCGCCCGGGCGACGTTCTTTGTACTGGGGTGGACAGCCGAACGATCACCGCACGTGGTGCGAGAGATTGCAGATGCCGGGCATGAGATTGCGTCCCACGGGTGGGACCATCGGCGGGTGAGTGCGCAATCCCGGGAGGCCTTTCGCGCTTCGGTGCGTCGATCGAAGGATGTCCTCGAGCAGCTCACGGGCCATCGCGTGCAAGGCTTTCGCGCACCGAACTTTTCGATTGTGCGGGGTAGCGAATGGGCACTCGACGTACTGGTCGAGGAGGGATACTCGTACGACTCCAGCCTATTCCCGGTTTGGCGACCGGGATATGGGTACCCCAACGGCGATCGCGACCCTCATTGGCTGCAGCGGACTTCAGGAAGTCTCGCGGAAGTGCCGCCGGCCACCCTTCGGCGATTCGGACTCAACATTCCCGCGGCGGGCGGGGCGTACTTCCGCCTGCTTCCCTACGGAGTGGTTCGGGCGGCCCTGAAGGATTTTGAGGTGCGGGGTGTACCCGCGACGTTTTACATCCACCCGTGGGAACTGGATCCGGGCCAGCCACGCTTGAATGTCTCGTGGCTCACGCGCTGGCGGCACTACGGTGGACTCCACAACACCGTCGGTCGGGTGCAACGACTGCTACAGGAGTTTCGGTTCCGTCCCATTGCCGAAACCGTCGAGCACCTATGACGTGGCGAGAGCCTGCGGATCCCGGCCTTGTGGTATCGCCATACGATGGTATGGGGGAGCACTGGGACGCATTCGTGGCCCGTGTGCCGGGGAGCACGTTCTGCCATCTCGCCGGATGGCGCGAAGTACTTTCCGATGTCCTCGGCGCACACTCGATCTACCTGCTCTGTCGCGACCGGGAAGGGAACTGGTCGGGGGTGCTTCCACTCGCGCGAGTCAAGAGCCGTCTCTTCGGGCATTATCTCATATCGATGCCGTTCCTGAACTACGGCGGACCGTTGGGGCCACCGGTAACGCAGCGGTGGCTTGCCGACATCGCGTGCGTGGAGGCACGGCGGGCGGGGGCCGACCTGCTCGAGCTGCGGGCGCGCGGGCCGTTTCCGTCCACGCTCGACACGAACCACCGCAAGATCACCGTGATCCTGTCGCTCCCCGACCGAGCGGAGATCCTTTGGCAGCAGACCTTTCGGGCGAAACTCCGCAGCCAGATACGGAGGCCGATGGAGGAAGGCATGGAGGCGCGATTTGGGCCGGATCAGGTCGCGCCGTTTCACGAGGTGTTTGCGCACAACATGCGGGACCTCGGAACGCCCGTGCTGCCTCGGGCTTTCTTCGAGCGGATCGCGACGACGTTTGCGAAGCACGTCGAGTTCGGAGTCGTGTATCTGGGTGAGCGACCGGTGGCGGGCGGGTGCGGCTTCGTGTGGAACGGTGAGTTCGAGCTCACGTGGGCTTCGTCGCTTCGCGAATACCGGCCTCGAGCGCCCAACATGTTGCTCTACTGGGCATTCATGAAGCGGTTGATCGGTCTCGGCATCCCCCAGTTCAACTTCGGGCGCTGCACGCCCGGAAGCGGCAGTCACCGGTTCAAGCAACAGTGGGGTGGCCGGGACGTACCCCTTCCGTGGCTGCAGTGGTCGCCCAATGGCCGGGTAGCCCCGCCCTCTCCCGAGAAGATGATCTACCGGACGGCGAGTGGTCTCTGGCGACGTCTTCCGGTTGCCGTGGCCAACAGAGCCGGGCCTTTGCTGGCGCGTAAGTTGCCATGAAACAAGAGCTTACGACCAGGCTGCTGCACCGGCGCAACGGTTCGCCGCGGTGGAATGTTTTTCACCGCCAGCTCCCCGTGTTTTCGCCGCTGTCGCTTGATGCGGTCCGTGCGGCCGGCGGAGCAGTCTTCCGGTGGCGCGACGCGGTTTCCGACGTCCGCTCTCTGCTCGAGCGGCAGTATGTGGCCGACGCCGTGCTGCTCTGCGCCAGTGGGACCGACGCGCTCCGGCGGGCCTTGGATCTGGGAGCGAAGGGGCGACCGGGGACGACCGTGGCGTTGCCGGCGTACACCTGCTTCGATGTCGCCACCGCCGCGGCCGGGACCGATCTGAAGGTTGTGTTGTACGACATCGATCCGGTGACCCTGAGCCCTAATGGGGAATCCCTCGAACGCGCCCTGCGGTTCGGCGCCCAGGTAGTGGTGGTGGCACCCTTCTGCGGCATTCCCGTGGATTGGCAGGGCGTCGCGGCCCTCGCCTCGCAGGCGGGGGCCCTCGTGATCGAGGACGCCGCCCAGGGACATGGGGCGTCGTGGCGGGGCCGGCAGCTTGGTTCATTGGGCGACGTCAGCGTGTTGAGTTTTGGCCGGGGCAAGGGGTGGACCGGTGTTGCGGGTGGAGCACTGCTGGTGCGATTGGGAAGGGGCGTCACGACCGAGCAGCCATCGCTCCCTGGACGGATCGGTGCGAGTCTCGCCGTGGTGACTCGCGCCGCGGCACAATGCGCGCTGGGACGGCCCGAAGTGTACGCCCTGCCGGCCAGCGTTCCCGGTCTCGGTCTCGGTGAAACGCGCTATCGCCGGCCTGGCGCAGTGCATCGCATGGCGAGAGCGGCGGCAATACTCATTCGCGAGACGCACGCCGCTGCGGAGCGTGAGGCGGCGATCCGACGCCGCCATGCGCGTGATTATCGACGACGCATTCACTTTCGGCCGGGGGTCAGCGCGGTTTCCCCTCCCGGCGACGCCGTGCCGGGTTACCTCCGCATGCCGATTCGGCTGGCGGGCGGCCTTGCGGGATTCGCCGCACCGCACCGCGCCCGTCGCCTGGGGATCGCTTCCGGATATCCGTCGACCCTTGCGGCCCTGCCGGCGATTCGCCAGCGACTTGTCGGCGACGAGCAACGGTGGCCCGGTGCCGAGGTGCTTGCACGGGAGCTGGTCACCGTGCCGACGCACTCGCGGGTGTCCACCGGGGAGCGGGACGCCATTGTGGAGCTGCTCAACGAACATGGAGCGACCGGTGACTAGGCCCCCTGCCGGCTCTCCGAGGCCACGGCGGAGATACGCGTCACACCCGAAGCCGGTGCTCTCGGTCGTTGTGCCGCTCTACAACGAAGAGGAGAGCATCCCGGAGCTGGTGGAAACGGTCACCCGGAGCCTGACGTGGCTCGACTCGTGGGAGTTGGTCCTGGTGGACGATGGAAGTACGGACCGAACCGCCACGGTCGCGTCGGGCCTCACGGGGGTCAACGGGCGCGTGCGCCTCGTGCAGCTCGCCCGAAACTTCGGGCAGACCGCTGCACTCCAGGCGGGGTTTCATCAGGCGCATGGCGAGATCGTGGTGAGTATGGACGGCGATCTGCAGAATGACCCCGCAGACATCGAACGACTCGTCGCCAAGTTAGGGGAGGGGTACGACCTGGTGGCGGGGTACCGCGTGAGCCGTCAGGATACGTTGGTCACGCGCAAGCTGCCATCGTGGTTGGCGAACCATGTCATCCACTGGATGACCGGAGTGCCGATTCGGGACAATGGATGCTCGCTCAAGGCCTACCGGCGCGAGTTGTTGGATCGACTCCATCTCTACTCGGATATGCACCGCTTCATTCCGGCTGCGGCCGCATCGACGGCGGGTGCCCGCATTGCCGAGGTGGCCGTGCGTCACCACCCACGGAAGTACGGCATAAGCAAGTACGGATTGTTTCGCATCGTCCAGGTGACGGCGGATCTCTTGACGCTGAAGATGATTCACTCGTTCAGGGAACGCACGCTGGCGATGTTTGCCATCGGTGCGTTCGTTGCCCTAGTGCTCGGGGTCGCCTTTGCGGCGGGGGCCTTTATCGCACTGGGTGGATTTCGTCCTGAAATGGCCAACGCCTTCGTGCTCCCGAGCGCAGCACTGCTGTGGCTCGGGCTCGCGGTCTACCTCCTGATGCTTGGGCTCATCGCAGAGGTGGCGCTTCGCGAGGAACGCAGGTACGCGGGCGAGTTGCCGCCGCTTGTGCACGAGGAGGTCCTATGACCGACACACTCGGAGCAACATTCACCCCACGTGCAGCTGTGGAAGACGGACCAGAGCGAGGTCTCGCGATATCGGTTGTCGTTCCGGTCACGGAGCGACCGGAGGAGCTCACCGACTTGTACCGCGAGTATGCCAAGCCGCTTCGAGAATCCGGGCGCAAGTTCGAGTTCGTGTTCGTGGCCGAGCCGTGGTGCCAGGGTCTCACGGAAGCCCTGGGGGTTCTCGTCGTGGCCGGCGAGCCGATCCGGATCTTCAACGCGAGCCACACGCTCGGGGAGGCCGGACTCCTCAGGATCGCTGCGGCGGAGACGCACTGGCCGCTTGTCATGACATTGCCGGCGTACCGACGAGTCGAAGCGTCGGCCCTCCCGCAGCTCATCGAGCGCGTCGAGCAGGGTGCCGACGTCGCCGTCGCCCGTCGCTGGCCGCGCCAGGACTCCTGGATCAACCGGCTTCAAAACCGGGCGTTCCACCTATTGCTCGGACGGCTTGCAGGAGGCCGGCTTCATGACGTGGCATGCGGCGTTCGGGTGTTCCGCCGCAGTGTGTTGGAACGCCTTCCGCTGTATGGCGATTTCTCCCGGTTTCTGCCGTTGCTTGCCCTGCGGGAGGGGTACCTTGTAGACGAAGTGCGCGCGGCACAGCATCCGGGTGACGCGCCGACCAGGATCTACAGCCCCGGGGTGTACATGCGTCGGCTGGTTGACGTGTTGGGGGTCTTCTTCCTCTCGCGGTTCACCGAGAAGCCCCTGCGATTCTTTGGATTGGTCGGGGGCACGATGATGGTGTTGGGAGTGGTGCTCCTAGCGGTGATTGCGGCGCAACGGTTGTTCGCGAGCCAGGGCCTGGCGGACCGACCGATGCTCCTGCTCGGTGCTCTCTTGGTGGTTGTCGGCGTGCAGGCCATCGCGTTGGGACTGGTGGGGGAGATCATCGTCCATCTCGGCGCGGCGCGGCGGCAACCGTACCGCTTGCTCGACTCTCCGAGGGAGTAGGGCTGGTGCGCGGCTTTGGCCTTCCTGGGGCGGTTCTCGTCCTGGTCCTCTTGCTGGGAGGCTATGTGCGCCTGGCAAACCTCGATGGAACGGCCTTCACGTCAGACGAGCTGAATCATTACTACGCGTCGCAGGGGCTGGAGCGCGGTGAAGGTCCCGTGTTGCCGTCGGGAGAAGAATTCCTCCGGGGCACCGACTTCACGCACCTCGTGGGTTTCAGCCTGAGGTTCGGCGATTCGCCGGAACGTGCAGTCCGTCTACCGTCGGCGATCATCGGAGTAGGAAATCTCATCGCATTCGCCGTCATCGCCTGGTTGATCGGCGGACCATGGGTGGCGGTTTGGAGCACGCTGGTTTTCGCGATCTACCCTGAGGCAGTGATCCAGAGCCGCCACGGGCGATTCTATACGTACCAAGCACTGCTTGGGCTCCTCGCGTTTTACGCGGGGTGGATGGCGTTGCGTGGAGCCGGAAGGCGGGAGACGCCTGATGGAAAGGCGGTACGCATCTCGTGGCTCTGGGCGCTTGGGGCAATCGTCGCGCTGGCCCTGGCAACGCGGGTTCAGATTGTCACGTTGGTGATCGCCGCGGGATGGGGCACGGGCGTCTTTGTGGCGGCGGCTGCAGATGTTTGGGTGCACGGGTGGCGAGCGTGGCGGAACAGTGTGCCGATCCAGTGTGCCGCGATCATCCTCGTAGGTATCGCGGTCACGTTGCTCTTGAACCCCGAACTCGCTGCGAAGGTGCAGCGACAGGCGCAGATGGTGGCGTGGTGGGCACGGGCCCGTGCGGGGATGCCGAGCCCGTTGTTCTATTACTACGGGCTCGCTGAAGACCTTCCCGTTGCTCTGTCATTTGCTCCGCTGGTGTTTCTGGTCGTGGCCCTGAGAGATATGCGCCTCGCTGTGTTCCTGACCACCTGGTTCGGCGTACCGCTGTTGCTCCACAGCTTCGTGTTTGCATGGAAGGGAGACCGATTCATCCAGTTGGCCATGCCGGCCTTTCTTCTGGCGATTGGGATCGCGGCGGCACGGGGCGCTGGAGCGCTCCACAGGGCTACCTGCGAGTCCGTCTCCAGATCCCCGCGAGCCGCTCGATATGCGCCCCAGCTTGCGTCGACGGCGGTCGTGTTGGTGGCGCTCGCGCTCGTGACGACGACACCAGCGTTCAATGCGGCACGCCGTGCCCCGTGGTTGGGCGGTCCGCGGTGGTCTGCGGTTTCAGCCATCGTAGGAGAGCGCCCGGACCTGAGGGGAATCCCGCTGGGCGCCTCGGTGACCACGGCCGGCCTCTACTATTGGGGGCGGGTGGATTTTGGGGTGGCAAAGGGGTTGTTGGAGTGGTTCGGTGAGCCAGATCCGAACGATCCAAACGTAGCCGAGCTCGATCCGAATGGGAGTTGGTGGGCCCCGATGGGAACGCCGGATTACTATGCCGGAGTCCCGGTGCTGACGACCCCTCAGGCCATCCGTCATCGATTCGAGGGTGCGGGCTCCGTGCTCATTGGGATCGACCGCAATCGATGGACCTACGGCAACATCGAGCCCAGTCTGCAGCAGACGCTTTCCAGGGAAGCCGAAGAGCTCTGTGGGACGCGGTGCGGCCAGCTCATGCTGTTTCACTGGCGATTTGAGGTGTCACCGTGACCTGGAGAATCGGCGGGAAGGGTGGGCTGGTCATGGTGGTGCTCGTGGTCATCGCCTGTGTCACGGCGGCCGGGGCGCCGCTTCCGGTGGGGGAGTGTGCCATGTCACCGCCTGAGTGGATCTGGTGTGATGACTTTGAGGAGGAACGGCTGGCGGCGTACTTCGAGTATGACGACAGCGATGGCAGCTTTGTCAGACAGGGGGGTGTGGGCCGTGATGGATCATTTGGGATGGCCGTGCGCTTCGCAGGGTCTCAGGTCTCTGCCGGCTTTCTCCATCTCGCCGTGGGGAAGACACCCCAGGAGTACATGCGTCCGGTCGATGATGGTGCAACCGCATACCGGGAACTGTATTGGCGGCTCTACGTGCGCAACGAGCCCACCTGGCGAGGTGGGGGAGGCCACAAGCTCTCACGGGCGTTCAGCTTCGCATCTCCCACGAGCTTTGCGCAGGCCATGGTCGCACACGTGTGGGCGGGAAGTGAGCCCAACCACAACCGGTTGGTGATCGATCCCGTTTCCGGTACGGACGAAGCAGGAAATCTACGGACGGTGAAGTACAATGACTTCGAGCATTTCCGATGGTTGGGGTCACGAGCGGGTGCGACACCCATCTTCGACGAGAACCACGTCGGTGACTGGTATTGCATCGAGGCACACGCGGCGCTCAACGACGCCGGAGTGTCCAATGGGGTCTTCGAGTTGTGGGTCGATGGATGGCGTGAAGCCAGTCGCTCTGACTTGAACTGGGTGGGTACGATCGGGCCTGAATATGGCATCAATGCCGTGTACTTTGAGAATTATTGGAACGGCGGGAGTCCCATTGCCCAGGAGCGATACTTCGACGATATCGTTGTCAGTACAGCGCGTATTGGTTGCTGACGATGTGGGGCGCACTTTGCGAAGCCCGGCTGCCTTACTCTCGCTGAGCGATGCTGGGAGGTGAATTATGAGACAACCCACGACATTCCTTCACCCGGCGCTTTGGCTGGGATGGATCAGTGTCTTTACGGTCTGTAAGAGCGTACCCGGAGACGTCTCCACGACGCCGGAGGATACCACCTCAGTCGTCGATACCTCCGGTACGGGAGATACCACATCCACTCGAGATACGACGCAGATCGACAGCACCGACGTGCAGGATTCTATCATTGCGTTGTGGTTCCCCAACAAGCCCGACGACTACCTGCCGATCGTCTTTCGGGCCTTCAACAGCAAGGCTGCCGACGATGGTGATCGCGGATCCGGCGAGTTCCCGCACAAGACCGGAGGATCGGAGGGCTGGGACGGCGTGGAGCACCGGGCGGGATTGTACACGATAGAACAGGACAGCACCGCTCCATTCACTTCGCCCAATGTGGCGCAGCTTACATATCCCGCGGATTTCGCAGGTGGTCGCTCACCGGGGACCCTGCAAACCCAATGGTTTCCCACGGTTCACGGCGTGGATTACAAACAGTTGTACATCAACTACGTGTTCAAGATCTCGCATGACTTCCATGGGCATGTGACGACGACGAACAAGATCGTCCACTACTGGGTGGCATCAGGCAACCGCATATTCGATCGCATGGTCGGTGCGGATGACAATCCGCTGGAATACCAGGTCGGACTCCAAGGGCCTGCGCCGGACTGTGAAACGCGGTCCCGGCTCATTCCGAACCAGGGGGCGAGCGGCAATATCGAGCGGGGCGAATGGCATGTTGTCGAGCTCCAACTCATTCTGAACAATGCGGGCCAATGTGATGGCGTCTTTCGGGTGTGGATCAACGACACCATGATCATGGAGTATGGAGATGTAGGCATACTCGAGAGTGGAGAGGACGCTAGGGTGTTCAATCAGGTGCAGCTTTCGCCGACCTGGGGAGGTGGCGGGGATGTAACACCCCACTCGTTCTTCATGTGGTTGGATCAGGTATATGTAAGCGGGCATCAGTGACCGACCGCGCCTTCGAGGTTGGGAAGAGGGCCGTGCCTGCCATGCTGCAACCCGTTGTTGCCGGGTATCGGCAGTTGGTGCCGACGCGGTTTGCCGGACGCCGGCTGAGGGCGCTCGCGCGCGACTGTTCGGGGGACGTAAATCAGCTTGTGGAGTTGACCTTCGGGTATCGTTACCGGTCGTTGTTCCATCCGTGGCCATTCACACCCATCAACATCCAGCCCCTCCAAGTATTCGATGAGCTGGTACAGCTGGCACACCGAGTGCGAAATCTACGACCGACACGGCTGCTGGAGATCGGCACGGCGAGCGGCGGAACCCTCTTTCTGTGGTCATGGCTGTCGCCGAGAGGTGCGGTCACGGTGAGCGTCGATCTCCCACAGGGCCGTTTTGGAGCGGACGTGCACGTGCCCGGCAATGAAGGGTATCCGGAGTGGCGCACGGAACTGTACAGATGCTTCACTGGGCGAGGACGAAGGGTCCATCTCATCAAGGGTGATTCGCACGCGGTGGACACGCTGAGACAGGTGCGGGAGCACTTGAAGGAGGAGCGCCTCGACTTCGTGTTCATCGATGGTGACCACACGTACGGTGGGGTCAAGACGGACTTCGAACTGTACTCTGGATTGGTGAAAAGAGGTGGGATGATGGCGTTCCACGATATCGTGAAGCGGCCCGAAGCGAGCTCCTGTGCCGTCAGCGAATTCTGGGACGAGGTTCGCCGGGGCTATCGGCACGAGGAGATTGTGGCAGATCCGCGGCAGCGCTGGGCCGGCATCGGTGTGCTCTACCTGTAGGTGGATCACAGATGGCCGTCAGCCGGGAGGAGTGCCTCCAGGCAGGCGGTCTGTAGACTGGGGCGGGGCTGCTGGGTGGTGCCGATCCACGCCTCATGCGGCCCTCCTTTATAAAGGAATGAAAACGAGATCGGTTTCGGTCTGCATCGCGGGAATCGATCCGCGCCCGGTGGTGTCGTCATGAGCGTCAAGAATGCTTTACGGCCCATCGTGGACACGTATCGCCATGCCGTGACCACGAGGTTGGCAGGACGGAGGCTGCAGAGGCTGGCGCAGGAGTGTGACGGCGCGGTGGGCGCTCTTGTGAATCTGGCTTTTGAGTTCCGATATCGATCGCTGCTCTCGCCCTGGCCCATGTCCCCGATCGCGATTGAGCCTCTTCAAGTCGCCGAAGAACTGGTGGAGCTCGCCGGCATCGTTCGTGACCTCCACCCAAAGCGCGTGCTCGAGATAGGCACGGCCAGAGGAGGTACCCTGTTCCTGTGGGCCTGCCTTGCCCGCCGCAACGCTGCGATCGTGACCGTGGATCTTCCAGATGGCCGCTTCGGGGGAGGGTACCCGTGGTGGAAGACCCGCTTCTACGAGCAATTCGCCGTCGATGGAGGCTCGATCCATCTCGTCCGGGGTGACTCTCACGAAGACGCCACGTTGGTCGCGGTTCAAGCAGCGTTGGGGCATCAGGAACTCGACTACCTGTTCATCGATGGTGACCACACTTATGAAGGCGTCCAGGCAGACTATGAGCGATATGCGGGCCTGGTGAGAAAAGGAGGGATCCTGGCCTTACACGACATCGCGCACCATCGTCCCGAGAGCCCATGTGAAGTCGACAAGTTTTGGGCGGAGATCAAGAACAAACATCGGCATCGCGAAATCGTCAGCAATCCAAATCAAGGGTGGGCCGGTATCGGCGTACTCTACATGTGAATGCCGTCAGGTCAACATGGTGATGCAGTGGTGCAGGTAATATGCTGCCAACTGGTCTCGGTGCATGTACCTGTCGAAGAACGCACGGCTCTTACGAATGAACCTTCGGCGCTCGGCGTCGTCTCTCAGTAGCGCCACGCATATATCCTCGAGGTCCGAATAGTCCTCCCTGCAGTACACGAGGTGCTCCCCATCGATGAACGGAACCGGCAACCGACACTTGTGTGGCGGGCCGACGACGCATGCACCTACTGCGAAGTAATCGAAGATACGAAAAGTGATGTTGGCCGACCCGGGTAAGTCGACGCAAATCTTGGAGCCGGCGATCTCTCGCAGGTAGCGGCTATATCGGACCTTGCCTTCACCTCCCCGGAACCGAAAACCTGTACTCTGTCGCAGGATGTCGATTGGCGTCCGGCGTTGATCCATCCGGAGTTGAAACCGCCCCGTAACATCGTATCGAGGAGGTGCCTCGTCTCTCGTACGGCGGAGCCAACGCAGATACCGATATATGATCGGGTCATTGTTCAGATAACTCCCGGGAATGATGCGATCCAGTCCGTAGCCTTCGTGCCGGAACTGCTGCTTGAAATGCAGGGCGCAGTTGTGGTAGGCCTCCTCGTTGAGATCCGGATAATCGGAAGTTTCGATGTTAATCACGTGGGACTTGCCGCCCATCGTCAGCTGAAAGGTGATGACGCCCTGGTACGGCTGCGCCAGCTTGACGACGTCGACCTTCACGAAGCGGCGAAAGGCGGCCAACATCTGATCCCCCAGCACACGGCGAAAGTGCCATTCGTAGTCCGCCGGCCAGCGAATGCGCATACGGGCCAGCACAGCCTCGTCGGGCGGCCACGTGAGGGTCTCGGGTGGTATCGAATGGACGGTGGAGAGTGCTGCGAAGGCCTCGATGCTCTTGTCGATCCACGCGCGAGGGTCGGCGACCGTGGCGAGGTTCATGATCGCTCTCCGTCGCTGGCCCGGCGGGCGATGATGGCGACAGCGTATCGTTCGCGCTCGATGTTGGCCTGGTCGGCCAATGCCAGCATGCGACAAACCGGGGCGAGAAGCCCCTGCCACATGCGGTTGCGGCCGTTGTCGGTGTGGGGAAGGGCAAACAGGCTCGTGGCCAGCTCGCCGGTGCAGCGGCCGAATGTACGGCGCTCCGATAGGACCTCGAAACCGGCGATCCGTATCGCGGCGATGAGCTCCTCGGCGGAGCGAGGCTCTGCGACGTGCTCGCTCTCCGCCCACTTGTGAAAGTGGGTGAGAAAGCGGGACAAGGGGACCGGTTTATGGCGAATGGTGGGAACGTGTAGGAAGGCTATACCGCCCGGTCGCAGAGCACGGTAGAGACGCGCCAATACTTCGTCTTGTTCCGCAATGTGCTCGAGCACGTCTACTGAGACGATCAGGTCGAAGCAGGGCTCGGGGAGGAAGTCCGCCGTGGTCAGGTCGGCGACCTCGAAGTGCACGGTGCGGATCCCGAGACGACGCGCGGTGTCGTGGTTTCGGGCGATCCGAGCGACGTCCAGATCGACACCGGTGATCTCAGCACGAGGGTAACGCCGTGCGAGGTAGAAGCTGTAGTCGCCGGCGCCACACCCCGCATCGAGGATTCGGACGGGGGTGCTCGTGACGAAGGTGTCGAGCGCGTCGCGAAAGTACCGGCTGTGGAGATAATGGGCGGGGTCTGCCACGCCCAGCATCTGATAGAGTAGACGGGCGCTGCGGGTGGTGCCCGGCCGCACCAGCCGCTGCTCACCAAATCGGGGCCGCCGAGCTGTCGTCATGTCCGAAGCCCATGCGGCTGATCCCGTACCACACTTTCCAGTGCATCCTGTAATCGAGCCCGGTCGTGCTCCCAGGAGTAACGCCGTCGGACTGCATCGCGACCTGCCGCGCCCATCTTGGTGCGCCGTTCCGGACAGCGGAGCTCTTTCAAGGCGTCGACGAACGAGTGCGGATCCCGGTCCTGAAATACGAGACCTGCGCCAGTTTGGGATACGATGCGCGCCGCGGGCGGCATCGAGGAAACGAGAATTGGAATTCCTGCCGCCATGTAGTCGAACAGCTTGTTTTGGACGGTATAGTTCCAGTGATTGGTGGCGTGGTGTGGGATGATGCCGACGTCGAATGATGGCAGCCGACCGATCGCCTCGTCGTGTGGCCGATGACCGTGGAATGTCACCATGCCCTCCACGCCCAGTCGCCTGGATTCGTGCACGTGGAAATCGAACTGCCGGCCGGTCCCAAAGATGTCGAGGGTCACGGGTGGACCGGCCCGCTTCAACTCGCGGAGTCCGTGCAGTGCCACGCTGAGGCCCCTGGAGTACTCGATCTTGCCGAGGTAGACGAGACGCAGCGGGCCCCCGTTCCGGCGGGGCGAGACTCGAATTGACGCCATGGCGTCGACTTTGGCTGCCGGTGGCGTATTCGACACGAGCACGATCCGCGTGGAATCGACCGTGAGGCTCTCCAGCCGCTTTCCCGACTCCTCGACCACGACCAGCACCCGGTCGGCCGCAGGGAGCACGAGCCGCTCCACAATCGAGGCGAAGACCGGATTCCGGATCAGCAAATTACGGAGCTTGAAGTTGTGCGGATTGTACAAGTCCTGGAGCAGCCCGGGATAATGCTCGGCGACGTCAATGACGACCGGACGGCGCAGCCTGCGCCCGACGGCCACGGCCACCGGCGCCAAGGGGAGGTCTCGGCATAGGATGACGTCGACGTCCTCACGCAAGAACGTGCGATGGATTAGTCGGTACCAGCGTGGATTCACAAAGGCGGGGAAACTCGCCCAATGTTCGAATCGGCCAGACCACCAACTCCAATACGGCAACCGGTGAATGTGGATCCCGTTCCATTGCTCCCGGAGGGGAAGGTTTTGACGATTGCGGCAAGTGAGGTGAATGGTGTGTCCGGCCTCCATCAGTGCCCGGCATATCTTCTCGACCCGCACGTCCCAGGGAAACTCACAGTCCCAGATCTTGCCGATGATCACCTGTCTGCTGATCTCCGAGTGTTGGTGGGTGGCTGAGTTTCATCCCTCTCTTCTTCAGCATCTCCCATGCCGCCCCACGTCGGTGTCGGAGGGGCCTCCGGGGCCAACGGTAGGGGAGAGATCGGTGCGTCCACGTGGACTGTTGCTTCTGCGCAACAGTCTGTGGCGGGTCATCCGTTTCGCTGGTTACCCGCCTTGTGGAATGGGTGGTTGCCGAGGTCCCGGCGTGACCCTTCGAGACGCATGCCGCCGGTGTCGTGGAGGGTCCACTTGGTAGCGCATCAAGACAGCGGCCGAGAGCGCCAGGAGCAAATAGGTCAAGTCGTAATATGCGAATGACAGGAAGAAGCCGCTCACGGCGAATGCAATCATGCTCAGCCCGAGTAGCGGCGGAAGCAGATCGGGAGGCCCGGTGGCGGTCGCCCTCGCTGCTCTGGAGGCCTTTACGACCAGCGTGTATATGGTGCGGAGGATCATGATCAGGAATATGGCGCCGGCGATGAATCCCAGCTCCGCCGTCACCTGGAGGAACGAATTGTGGGCTGCCGACCATTTGAGTCCGGTCCCCGGCGCCCGGTTCCGGGCCATCTCGGAGATATGGCCTTCGGCGATTTGGAAGTTGCTGATTCCCACGCCGACCAGAGGATGCTCCATGGCATAGCCGATCCCCCGCTTCCACACGGCCATCCGGCCGCGTGGGGAATACATGTTGTAGTCTTCCTCGTCCAGCATCGTCCAAACGCGTTCGCGATAATCAGCGGGCAGCAAGGGGAAGCTGGCCACTGCACACACCACGGCAGCGAGCGACCACCGTCGCAGCCGGCGAGGAACCTTGAGCCAGGCCAACACCCCGAAGCCCACCATGACAGCGGCCATCCCAAGGAAACCGCCCCGGGAATCGCTCTTGACGACAGTGTAGAACAGCAGGGGTATGCCGGCGGCAATGAGGCCACGTCCCGGAAGGCGGCGGTCGAGAACCCACCAGATGGAAAGCGGCAGGGTCACGTTCGCAATGAGGGCCAGGTCATTGGCGTCGTACGTATATCCCCCGGTCAAACGACCAGAGCTGTCCACTCGACCGACGAGTACCGCGAGGCCGGTGGCCGCCAATCCGCTGAGCACTAGGGTCTGGGCGATGAACCGGCTGCCGGCTGTGGTACGGGCGACCGCCCACGCCATGATGGCGAGCAGCAGCGTGCGACCGTACGCGTCGGTGATGAAGTCGAGGCTGCGACCACGGTAGAGGGAAAACGGGATTCCGATGATGGCAACGGCCGTGATGCTGGCGATGCTGATGGGGATCCAATGCTTCAGAAGGTCGGCCGGACGCCATCGCTGCACGCAAAACAACAACAGCACCCCAGAGGCGGCAGACAGGAGCATGGGGGCTCGGATCGTCGCCAAGATCGAGAAGTGGGAGTGGAGCCGGCTCACCGTCAAAAAAATCGCTGCCGCCACGAGCATGGCCGCCTCGGTGGGGACGTCAAACCCCCGTTGGCGAATGCCGGAGGCCACCTGCCGAGGGGCGAAACGCGCCCCAGCACGTTGCCGCTGCAGAGACGGAGCAGCTGTTACGGGACTGCGATGGAGCAAGGGATCACCTTGATGGTCGGCGGACACCTGACTCGTCGGGTTTCGGGGTTGGGCAGAGGAGGCACCGTATTTGCGTCGCAGTAGGCATTCGAGATGGCACGTGTTGCCACCTTGGGCTACGGCGCCCTGGAGTGGCAAGACCCATGCCGTTCCCTCCGGCGCGGTGTGTCCACGACCGACTTGTGAGATCGAGGTGTCGACGGTGAAGCCTCTTGTTCGTCGGATGGTGTATCGGGGTCTCCGGAGCAGCGGTCTCTTGGCCGTCAAGCGTGCGTGGCACGGGTGGCGTGGGGATGGATGGGCGACGGTGCTCGTGTTCCATCGATTGGGTGAGCCGGCGAGGGATGGCTTGACGATCCAACTGGCTCGGTTTCGTCGAATCCTCGAGCTGCTTCGCGCGACCTATCGGGTTCTTCCCTTGCGGGAGCTCGTATCGCGCGTCCACAGCCGAGCGACGTTCACGGGGCGTGACGTGGCGATCACATTCGACGACGGGTACCGCGACAATTACGAAGTGGCAGCACCATTGCTGCAGCAGTTTGGACTCCCGGCCTGCTTCTTCCTGACCGTGGGGTACATAGGGACGGAGCGCCGTTTTCCATGGGACGAACAACGGGGTGTCACCTGCAAGCTCATGACGTGGGAGCAATCGCGGGAGCTGCAACAACAGGGGTTCGAGATCGGTTGTCACACCTGGTCGCACGCCGATCTTGGAGCGACATCGACCGCCCACGCCAGCCGTGAACTGTCCGACGCACGCAGTTTCATGGAAGACAAGCTTGGGAGCCAAGTCGTCCACTTCGCATACCCCTTTGGGGAACCGGAGAACATCACGCCGGAGTGGGTGGACGCCGTCGCGGACGCGGGGTTCATCAGCAATTTCTCGGCGCACGGAGGGGTGGTGACGCCGGGTGTTTCCCCGTATGCCATACCCCGAACCAATGCATCAT
This sequence comes from Gemmatimonadota bacterium, assembly GCA_039589615.1. Taxonomy (GTDB): domain Bacteria; phylum Gemmatimonadota; class Gemmatimonadetes; order Gemmatimonadales; family GWC2-71-9; genus B3T1B10. The sequence goes on along the minus strand of JBDHHA010000007.1, from coordinate 20,910 downwards.
ATCAACCGGCTCTCACCGAGCTGCGCATCGACATGGACCGCCCCTGGTGATTCGATGGCTCCGACGGGCGATTCCCAATTACGCGGGCGGGGACGCCCGCAGCCACCGAGTTCGGGGGTAGATCGCGGGTGACGACGGAGCCGGCGGCCACGACGCAGCCGTCTCCGATCGTCACGCCGGCGACGATCGTGCTTCCGGCTCCCATCCAGACGTCCCGTCCGATGGTGACGTCTGCTTCCTCCCACTGCTGCTCATGGTAATTCGCTTGCTGCGAATACCGGTGATTGGACGAGAAGATCATGGTTCCGGGACCGAGTCCCGTATGATTGCCGATGGTGATTCGTGACTTGGGTGAGGCCCATAGGACACACCCGGGTTGCACTCGCGTGTCGGTGCCGAGGGTGATGTTCTCCGCCCATCGAAACGACACAGAGGGGTGAATGATCGATCTCCGGCCCCGGGTTAGCCGGGTCCACGGACGAACATGATCGGTCACGAGGTAGTCGAGGCGGGACAGGGCCCAGCTCCAGAATCGGGGGTGCAGGAGGAATCCGAGATACGCGAGACGCCTAGCGATTCGGTCGATCATGCACACCTCCGGTCCAATATCTCATAGATCGCACAGTATCGGTCAACCATCGTCGTGAGCGAGAAGGCTAGCGCCCGGTTTGACACGAGGCGCCGGAGCCGTTCCCGGTACCCGGCGTCCAGAGCAACCTCCGCGAGGGCGTTCGACAATCCTTCGGTATCCTCCGGTGCGATGAGGACGCCGGCGGGTGGGTCCCCCAGGGCCTCCGGCACCCCGCCCACGTCCGACGATACGATTGGAAGGCCCGCCGCCATTGCCTCGAGGAGCGAGACTGGAAGGCCTTCGGTCTTGCTGGTCATGACGAAGCAGTCCGCAGCCTGGAGGCACGCCGCGACGTCGTCGCGAAACCCGAGAAAAGCGACCTGCCTCTCGATCTGCAGCGATTGTGCCTGCGCAACGAGGGCGGAGCGGAGTGGACCATCCCCGACTATGGCGAGACGGAGGTTGGGGGCGCGCCGCGTCGCCTGAGCAAACGCCCGAAGCAATCCAACGTGGTTCTTGACCGGGACCAGACGCCCCACTGCGACGGATAGCACTTCACACTCGGCTACGTGCCAGCTTTCTCGTAGCCGATCTCGGGTACCGTTGTTTGACTCGCGATACCGGTGGAGGTCGATTCCGTTGGGAATGACGACGGGCATTTGGCGAGGCGTCAGCCATTGCCGGACGTAATCCGCGAGTGCGGAGGAAACCGTCGTGACGCGGTCGGTGCGCTTGGCGCACCAACGCTCGAGACGAGGGCTACTCGGCGCTTGCCTGACATCTCTTCCGTGCTCGGTGAAGACGAGCCGTGGCCGTCGGAGAAGCATACTCGAGACGGCGGCGGGAAACCACGTACCACTGTGTGCATGAACGATGTCTGGCTTGAATCGCCCCAACGCCTTGAGGAGCTGCAGCGGCAGTCCTCGCATACGCATCCACCCTTCCTGGCAGTCGTGAACGGCAACAGCGGATGCGGTGAGCTCGTCTGCGTGGATCCCGAGACCGCTGAGGCAGAAGACGCCGGATTTGTATCCGCGCCCGACCACGGCGAGAGAGAGGTCGCGGACGACACGCTCCAGCCCTCCGCCGCGTAAACTCGGTACGACCATCGCCACTCGCGGCGAGCGGAGGGAGGAGGACGTCCCGGTCATCGTGACGCAATTCGCAGCCCAGCGGCCCAACACTCGAGGGTCTCCAACGGCAACCCAGCCGGCACGTTGACTCGAGGCAACCGCATGCGGTCGCTCCGTCCGTCGGCGAGGCCATACGCGCCACCCAATCCCCCCGCGTATCCGATCCGTTGTGCCGCCGCCGCGATGTGGTGAGTGACCCGTCCATACGGATAGGCGACCAGACCGGCAGAAATGTCGATGCGATCACGCACGGCGTAGAGGGATGAGGCGAGCTCTTGGATCATCTCCTCGCCGGTGAGCGACATCAGATTCCGGTGAGTGACGGTGTGCGCTCCGAACTCGAGGTCTCCGTTCGAGGCGGAGCAAATCGAGTCCCAGGGAGCTGGCAGTAGTTCGGGTGGGAGGTGCGCGTCGCGTCCACCCCCCGAATGTGCCAACACTTTGAGAGTGTCGCCCGACAACTGATTGATGTACGAGCGGCGCAATTCTGCCGGCATGGGACCGGCACTCGAGACTCGGTCCCACCAGAAGTAATCGGGCGTGTTGGCGGGGCCGGTAACGATGAAGATGGCGGCCGGGGCCCGATACCGTTGCAGAACTGGAATGGCACGGTCGAACACGCCCTGGTAGCCGTCGTCAAAGGTCAGACAAGCGAGGCCGCCAACCGGTTTGACACTGGAGAGCCGACCCAGCAGCTCGGAAAGGGGCACAATGTCATAGGCGTGGGCGATCCAATCGACGTACCTCTCGAACGACGAGATGCCGAGGTGCAGTGGGCCGTCACCGACTCGTCCCTCGGATGCGTTGGAGACGACATTGTGAAAGCCGAATATGGTTGCCTGCGGACGCTTACTGCGCCGGCGGCGCGGCCACCCCGTGCGCCAGATCGTGTGATACAGCGCCTTGCCGACGGAGATCATCGGTCGGCCGAGGCCATGCGCTCGAGGGGCGTGGCCTTCGGTTGAACATCCGGACGGCTCGCATCGGGTGCGGCCCAACGCACGCCTGCCGCGATGGCAGAGAGGAGCGGTTCCACTTGCGCCTCTTGGCTGAACCGCCGGTCCGTTGCTAGGGGCTGCGGCCGCCGGCCGGCGCGAAATTCGCGATAGCGGCGCACCAGGACCTCGGAGATTGCGCGGACGTCCCCCGGAGAGGCGACGTCGGCCTCCGTCCCGCGGAGCAGCCGGTGCAGGGGGCTGCCCTGTTCGGTGAGGGCCAGGACACAGACACGGAACCGCATATACTCAAACACCTTGGACGGTATCGCGTATGGGTTGTCTTGGGGGAGGCAAACGGCTACCGAGGAGCGGGCCAGCAGCTCCAGCACCTCACGCCGCGGGCGCCAGTGGCTGGCGCGCACGTAGGCATCGATGCCTTCTTCCTGCACGATCGTGTGGATGGGTCGGCCGTCGTAGCGGTCTACCCGTCCTACCAGTTCGATCCGTAGCTCGCTTGGCGTGAGGTCCAAGTGATCCAGCAGCAGCCGCACCGCTCGGAACAGCGGGCGCGGATCCCGATCAACATAGATTCCACCGGTGTAGGCAATGATGAAGCAGGAATCCGGGTTACTGGGCGGAATGGGCTCATCGTCAAAGCCGTTCATCACGGTCAGTACCCGGGTGTCGGGATACCGCATCTGCATGGCGCTGCTGAGCTCGTAGGTGTTGGTGACGACGAGGTCGGCGCGGGCAACGGCGCGTCGTTCGTAGCGACGGGCCAGTGTAAAGAAGAGGGGACTGGCGTAGTTCTCGGGCAGTCGACGCTCGATACTCCACGGGTCGCGGAAGTCCATGATGAAGGGCAGCCGATGCCGCGCCGCTAACAACCGGCCGGCTTCGTGTGTCAGATGGGGAGGTCCGGATGTAATCACGGCCAGGTACTGACTTCCGTCAATCAGCGCTTCCCCGGTCTTAGCCGCGGCTCGGGCCCAGCTGTGGTCACGCGTGTGCAGGATCCATACGGTGTAAGCCCGCCGCACCGCGCCGAGATCGCGCAGATCGAATCGAATCTCGGCGGGAGCGAGCGATGACCGTGTGCCAGCCTTCTGATCGGTTGTGCTCGTGTCACTTCTTGGCGGTGCTCTGTGGCGTCCCCCCCGCAAGCGGCGCAGGGTGATGAACCGGGCGCATGCGACAAACGCACTGTGAAGCCGTTCGATCCAGCTTGCCGGCGCATCGACGCCATAGACCCGGGTGCCGGGGGGGAGCGATCCAAGCCGCGATCTGGCCAATGCACCCGATGTCGGGGGCTGGGCCGTGATGACGTCGAGCTCCCATCCCTGGGCGGCGATCCACGGAGCGATCTTGGCCCAGCGGCGTGCGCCGACGGTCTCGGCGGGAGGGAAGTGGTAGCTGACCAACAACAGGCGTGGCGCGTTGGGCGTGGGCGCCGACGTTCCGTGGAACGGCTGGGGTTCCCGACGCGAGGTCGTTTCCGTCATGACCGAATCTCGTTGAGCGTGAGTCGGAAAGCCCGAACACGATCTCGATGTGTGAACCAGACCATCATGGTGTACGCCGCTACGCCGGAGGCCACCGCCGTCCCGAACTGGAGCACAAATGGCCACGCCGGATCGGCGACGGTTCGGGTCCCGACCACGGCAAGGGCCATGACGGCCGTACTGCTCGCCGCCGGCCAAAGCGCTTGACCGTACGAGCGAAGGGATGTCCTCGTGATCCGAAGTGCGTACCGGACCTGATTGGTCATGATCACGAGCGGGTGGCCGATGAGCCACGCCCATGCCACGCCCGACGTCCCCCAGCGACTCCCGATGAGAAACAGCGCTGGCAGGACAAACGCGGCAAGGACCATCGTGTTTCTGTTCTCCTTCGCGTGCCCGGTACCCACGAGCAGCTGACCGAGCAGCGGAGTCAGCGATCGTAGGGCAGCAGCCACCGCGAGGAGTCGGAGCGGCACGACGGCTGCCTGCCAGTGATCTCCCAGGATGAGGACGACGAACTGGTCGGCGACCAGCGCGATGCCGATACAGGCCGGGAGTGTGATGATGGCCAGGCCCTCTGTGAGGCGTTGGAGGTAACGCCCCAATGCCTGCGTGTCGTGCTGGATGGCGGAGAAGAAGGCCGGCAAGACTCGTTGGTACAGGGAGTGTACGCGGGTGACGGGAATGCTCGCGATGGTCCAGCCGATCGTATAGGCGCCGAGTGCGGCTTTGCCCAAGATGCGGCCGACGACGACGAAGTCGGCATTACTGTATGTGTACCACGCGATACGTGAGCCGACCACGTGAAAGCCGAACCGGAGTGTGGGCGCGATGCTGCCGGGCCGGAGACGAATGATGACGCGGTGTGGGTGAGAGAGCTGCACGGCACCGGCGCCCACGAAGCGACTTGCCACGATCCCGAGCACCAGCGCCCAGTACCCCGCCCCCAGCAGGGCGAAGGTCAACGTGACCGCGGCCAGTGCGAGCGCTTCAACCGTGTCAATTCCTGCAAGGCGCCGGAACTGCAGGTCGCGCGTCAACAACGCCATGGGTACGGTCCGGAAGCCGGCGGCGACGAAGCTCAGGCCGAGCACCGCGACCACGGTCCGCAGGGCCGCTTCGTCGAAGAATGCGGCAATCGGGACGGCCGCAGCGAGAGATACGAGAAACCATGCCACGCCCAACATGATGGAGAAGCCCGCCAGTTGGGCGAGCTGTGACTCCCCGAGGTCGCGTTGCTGCACGACCGCCGCGCCGATACCGAATTCGTTGACGAGTTGGACGAATCCCAGGTACACCACGGCCATGCCGAGGATGCCGTAGTCGGCGGGGGTGAGGAGGCGGGCGACCAGTAAAGTGGACGCCCAGCTTACGACCTGCACGAGCCACTTCGCCCCGCCAGTCCACGCCATCCCGTGGATCAGCGATCGCTCCAGAGTGCGGCGGTCGGCCTCGGATATCCTGGGTTCTGCGCCGCCCTCTCGGTGGGTTCGTGCAGCCAGCGCCGGTCGTGACATCGCCTTCGGAGGGAGCAAGAGGTGGGCCATAGGCTGTGCCGGCGCCTTCCCCCGGCGAGGGGACGATTGTGCGGTGGCGGGGCACGCCCCGTTGCGCGGCTGCCACACCCCCAGGACGTAGGGATTCAGAGGGCCATGGGGATGCCTGGCTGCAGCCGGTCTCCGAAAAGCGGTTCGAGGCATGGGGTATGCGGCGTTCGGCGAGCGGGACGCCTGAGCCGGTCAAACCATGGGGGACTCGGAACGAGGATGATCATACTCCATCTCCTGGCACCAGCCCCGGTGGGTGGATTGGAGCGTGTCGTTCGTGCTCTTGCGGAGGGTCACGGAGACAAGGGGCACGACGTGCACGTCGGCCTGGTGCTCGCGCGTGGTTCGAATCCCGGGATGGCCAACGAGTGGAAAGCCATCCCTGGAGTGACGGTTCATCCCGTGACCGTTCGCCGGCGGGGGTATGGGGCTGAGCGGCGGGCCATCGGAGCGATCTGCCGTCGCCTCCGGCCGGATCTGCTGCATACGCACGGATACCGGCCCGATGTCATTCATGGCGCCACGGCTCGCGAGGCCGGCATTCCGGTGGTGAGCACCCATCACGGCTTCAACGGCGGTGGTTGGCGGAATAGGCTGTATCAGCGCCTCCAGGTTGGCGCCCTCCGCCGCTTCGACGCCGTGATAGCGGTCTCGCGCCCATTGACCGAGGAGCTCGCGGGGCGCGGCGTGCCGCGGGACCGGTTGCACTGTATCCAGAACGCCTGGGTGGGCTCGGCGCCGCCCCTGTCCAAGGAACAGGCGCGATTGGCGCTCGGCGTCGGAGGAAAGTTCTGTGTCGGGTGGGTTGGTCGCCTCTCGGCCGAGAAACACCCCGAGCTTCTTCTGAAGGCGCTGGATCTGCTGAGAGACCTTCCGATCTGCACGGCCGTGCTGGGTGAGGGGCGCCGCCGCCGCGCTCTGGAGCGCCGGGTGCAACGAGCGGGTTTGCGGGAGCGCGTGCGCTGGTGCGGGGTCGTGCCCGTGGCCGAGCGCCTGTTCCCGGCGTTCGACGCCTTTGTGCTCAGTTCGCGGACGGAGGGAACACCGATGGTTCTCTTCGAGGCCATCGCCGCGGGGGTGCCGGTGATCGCAACGCGGGTGGGGGGGGTCCCGGATCTCGTGACGCGCCGGGAGGCACTCCTGGTCGAGTCCGGTGATCACGTCGCGCTGGCCGATGCCATCAGGAATATCTATGAGGATCGAGTTTCGGCTGCCGTCAGGGCGCGCTCCGCCCACGAGCGTGTGGAGCGCGAGTTCTCGTACGACGCGTGGTTGGCTCGGTACGAACGACTCTATGCCTCAGTGGTGGAGATCCCATCGGGAGCGGATCAGGTATGCAACTGATCACCCTTGCATTGGTCTTTGGGTCGCTCGCGGTCATTGCGTACGCGTACGCGGTGTATCCACTGACATTGAAGTTGCTGAGCCTGTTTCGCGTGCCGGCCACACCGGGAGGTCTCGACGGCCAATGGCCGACGATTACCATTGCGCTCCCCGTCCACAACGAAGAGACCACGATTCAAGGCGCCCTCGACGCGCTGCTCACGGCTGATTACCCGCCCGATCGGCGGCAGATTCTGGTCATCTCAGATGCCTCCACGGATGGAACGGACGACCTGGTTCGTCGTTACGCGGACTCAGGGGTCGAGCTCGTCCGGCTCAGCACCCGGGGTGGCAAGACGGTCGCGGAGAACGCGGCGTGCGAGCATATCCGAGGGGATATCGTTATCAGCACGGATGCCTCGGTCCGGGTCCACGAGCACGCGCTCAGGGCGCTCGTCGCCGGCTTCTCCGATCCGGCCGTTGGAGTCGCCTCTGGGAGCGATGTCAGTGTGAGCGGAGACGGCGGCAATACGGGCGAATCCCACTACGTGGGGTACGAAATGTGGGTACGGGGGCTCGAGACCGCCGTCGGGAGCATTGTCGGTGCGTCGGGTTGTCTCTATGCCAGCCGCGCGGCCCTGTATCGGAACCAGCTCCCGGAGGGGCTGAGCCGCGACTTCGCAGCGACGCTGATTGCGCGCGAGCGGGGGTACCGGTCCATCGCGGTCGAGAACGCCCTGTGCCTCGTCCCGCGCACCGCCTCACCTCGGCAAGAGTACCGACGGAAGGTCCGAACGATGACGCGTGGCCTGCAGACGCTCTTCCACAAGCGTGCGTTGCTGAACCCCTTCCGCTACGGTCGCTTCGCCTGGATGCTCTTCAGTCACAAGCTCGTGCGGTGGATGGTTCCATGGAGCGCGTTGGCGTGTCTCGCAGGGCTTGCTGTGCTGGCGACGACCCGACCGATGGCGGTGTGGAGCCTCTCCATGATTGCCGGGATTGGCGTGCTGGCACTGGGGGGGTGGTCGTGGTCCTTCGAGAGGCCTACCCCGAGAGTGCTGACAGTGTCGAGTTATGTGGTGTTTGGTGCATTAGCCGGACTCGCGGCGTGGCGAGGGGCTCTGCGGGGTGAACTGAACGCCGTGTGGGAACCGACGAGCCGGCCGCCGGTGAATGCGCGCTGACCATGGGGGCAGACGCTCCCCGGCGGTCGGCTTACCAGGCGCCCCGCTGGAAGACCACGACGGGCACGGTCATGGCCATGATCTTGAGGTCACGCAGCGGCGAGCGTTCGGCGATGTATTTGAGGTCCAACTCCACCTTGCGCTCCACGTCGTCCATGGATGCGTCGTAGTGAAGTCTCACTTGGGCCCAGCCGGTGATTCCGGGTAAGACCTGTTGGCGGGCACCATACCCGGCGATGCGGTAACGCAGCTTCGCAAAGATGCGGGGCTGCTCTGGTCGCGGGCCCACCAAGTTCATGTCGCCGCGAAGCACATTGAATAGTTGAGGCAGTTCGTCCAACCGGTACTTGCGTAGCCGTCGTCCAAAGCGTGTGACACGCGGGTCCCACGGACTGGCCCAAGTTTCGTTCTGCTGCTCCATTGCATCGTACATGGTGCGGAACTTGTAGATAGTGAACGGCACGCCGCCGTAGTCCTGTCGACGGCGTTTGTTCTGCAGATATCCGCCGGCTCCGTTGCGACGATTGATCCCCACCCGCGTCTGCGAGAAGATGACGCCGCCCTTCGACGTGAGCTTGATGACGACGGCAATGAGCACCATGAGCGGCGCCGCCAGGACGATCCCCACAGCCGCCGCCACCACGTTGACGACGCGACAGATGCGGTCGTGGCGCGCGGGATACACGAATGTCTTTGGCCCTGCAACGGGGGCCTTCAACCGCTTTGCGAAGGTTCGGTAACGGACCGATGTCACGGTGTGGCTCCCTCGGGTTGAGAGCGGCACTGCTGGGTGAAGCCTGATTACCCGCACTCCATGCAAGCGCCGTGCACCGGCCCACAGACGGGGCTACCAGTCTAAGTCACTGATTTGTATGGAGTTGGAGCAATCGGGAGCGCGATTGTTGGGATGGTGCTACGTCGCGTCCCGTCCGCTATTGTGGAAGAGGTACCACAGTGAGGCGCTGTGCTCGAAGCGGCAATCCACCGGCGGGCTACTAGTGCAGGGTGTGCTCGAGGTCGACGGTGAAGTGGAATCGCGTGCCCCAATGTTGCCGCGATTCGCAGCGAAGCTCGGAACCCATCGCCTCCACAAGCCTTCTACACAAGGCGAGACCGACCCCAGTGCCGGAGAACTGGTATCCATCGCGTTCGCATCTGCGGCGGAATGGCGAGCAGAGCGTCTCGAACGCTTCGTTGCTAATGCCGGGTCCGGTGTCACGCACCGAGAATTCCACCTGCAGCGGCCCCGTCTCGCGCGCCGCGAGTTCCACGAACCCGCCCTGGGTGAAGTGCAGCGCGTTAGTCGTCAAGTTCAGGAGCACGCGACTCAGCGCCAGCGGGAGACCTAGGCGGTGGTCGGTCGCTGGGGTGACCAGCTTCATCGTCAGTCCCTTTTCCACGGCGATCGGACGCGTGATGTCACATGTCGCTTCGAGCACGTCGGCTATCGAGAACGGCGTCAGGTGATCGGACACCAGCCTGTCTCCGTTGCGCGCCAGCTCGATGACGTTACTCGCCATCTCACTCAACCCCAATGCGGCGCTGTAAATCAGCCCCAGTTGGCGGCTCTGGAGGGAATTGATCCCGCCGCTTTGTCCGCGCTGGAGGGTTTCAGCGAGGAAGAGAATGGACGTGAGTGGAGAGCGAAGGTCGTGAGCCACCTCAACGACCAAATCCAACCCGTCTGGGCCGGATAGCCGGCTTGCGAAGTACAGTGACCAGTCAGGCTCGATCGACGCGCGGACGGTCTCGAACCGGCCCAAGATGGCCAGGATTTCTGGTGTCGAAGGGGTCTCGGATTCGTTGAGTTGCCATGACCGCACCAACTCGCCTCGGATCATCTCGAGCAAGTGGCGGCCGAGAACCGAATCCAGTCGTGGATCCACTGAAGAGCCCGCATCGGCTCGCTCCACGGCTTGCACTATCAAACCGAGAAGCTCTTCGACCTCCCGGAAATCGACAGCCTCACCTTTCTCGTTCCTCCAGATCTCGGCGGCGGACACCGCGGCGAGTCGCACGGCGTTCTCGGGATCTGAGAATCCCTGGCGGTCGAAAAAAACCTGGGAGTTGCTCAGGGGGCTGGAGGCGCTGCTCGCTGTCCTGCGATCGACCCCCTTCCGCCTCTCCAGGGCAACGGGCACATGATGCCGCCGCCGTTCGCGGCGGCGGCGGTCGCCGACGGGGCGCCGGAACCGTCTGGTACCCGCTCCCGAACCGGGCTGAACGCCGGTGGTCACCTGCTGTGGCCTCCCACCATGATCGTCTCGCGTTGCAGTCCGTGTCTCTCCATGAGCCGGTACAACGTCGTGCGATCGACGCCAGCCAACCGCGCGGCCTTCGACATGTTGCCGGCGGCTCGATTCACGAGCACCGTGAGGTAATGCTGTTCGAATTCGGATAGAACCCGTTCCCGGGCCGTGTGGTAGGGTTGATCGTCCACCGAGCTCTGGAACGAACTGGCTCGGTGCTCGATCCGATCGGCGTCGTGGTCTGCGAGTGGAAGGTGGCTCGGCTCGATGGTCTCACCGGGCTCCGCCAGGACCACGGCGTGCTCGATCATGTTTTCCAGCTCTCGGACGTTTCCGGGCCAGGGGTAGCAGCACAGGTACTGTCGCGCCTCTTCCGATAAAGTCGGCGGTGGCAGGTCGGGCTCGCGATGACGAGTCCAATAGTGGTGGAGGAAGTGGTTGGCCAGAAGCGGGATGTCGTCGGTCCGGTTTCTCAGGGCCGGCACCTCGATCGGCACGACGCGGAGACGGTAGTAGAGGTCGTGCCGCAGCACGCTGGGGTCGGCTGCCTCCTCCGGTGGTCGATTTGTGGAAGCGATGAAGCGGACGTTCACGACGGCATCGACGGACTCACTGCCGACCCGACGGACCACGCCGTCTTGAATCGCCCGAAGTAGCTTGGCCTGGATCGGCTTCGACATCTCCGTCACTTCATCGAGAAGCATCGTTCCGCCGTTGGCCGCCTCGAGCAGGCCCGGCTTGTCTCGCACCGCCCCGGTGAATGCCCCCTTTCGATGCCCGAACATCTCCGATTCCAGGAGGGATTCGGGGAGGGCCGCGCAGTTGATGGCCACCATGGCCCGGCGGCGCCGGCGGCTGTGGTGGTGGATGAACTGGGCGATGAGCTCCTTGCCGGTTCCGCTCTCACCGGTGAGAAAGACGGACGCGTCGGTCTGGGCGACCCGGCGTGCCAGGTCGATCGCACGTCGGAGCGCTGACGAGATGCCGAGCACCGTGACTTTGTCACTGTGGCCGTACTCTCGGGCGGTGGTGGCGTTTCGCTCCTGAATCTCCCGGTCTATCAGCAAGCTGTGCACGGCCCGGCCGATCAGGATTTGGAGCTGGGTCGCCGAGAACGGCTTGGGAAGGTAGTCCCACGCGCCGGCGCTGAGGACGTCGAGGCTGGCCTCCACCGAAGGGTTCCCCGTCATCACAATCGCGATCGTATTGGGGCTCCGTTCAAGGCAAACCTTGAGCAGTTCCTTGCCGGGGACATCCGACATGTACTGGTCGATCAGCACGATGTCGAACCACCGCTTTTTCAGGATGGCCAGCGCCTCCTCGCCGCGGCGGCAGACTTCGACGCCGTACCCCTCGGTGGTCAGGAATGTCTGGCAGCTCTCACGCAGCGTCCGCTCATCGTCGATGATGAGGATCTTGAAGCTGTGCTTTGTCTCGCGGTCCAAATCGAGGAGCTTGGCAATCTCTGCCTGGTCCTCCCCCTTTCGGACCGCCTGAGGAGCAGCCATGTGGAATGCCCTATCTTGGGCGCATGGTGGATATCGTGACTTCAACGGCGTTGTAAGGTGCCTCATAGAACGATCGGCCCCGTGGGGCAGTACACGGCCTCGCGCGCGTGCGCCAATCGCTCAATGGGCCTATGTGCAGATGCCGGGCCAGCTCGGAGAGCGGAGCTCGCTGGCCGCAGGCATTGGAGTTAGCACGGGTTTCCACATTATGCAAGGACCGTAGTGTTGCGGCGACGCAACACTAAAATCCGCTTGTTCTGGTTATGTGCGTCGTCATCGCAACACTCCGTGCCCTCGGAGAGAGCGGGGACGCAGGAGCGGCAGTTGTGACGCCCGGAAGCAGACAGTCCTGCGGGACGATCGTGGTATCAGTATTGCGCAAACGGTTGGCACGATGCGGCCTCAATCTCTGAACCCCGCCGTCCAGGGGGCCTTCAACGAACATGACGAGTGATTCCTCCGGGGACGGCAAGGTCCCGGAGCTGCTGCCGGAAGGCACCTCAGAACCGTTAGGCCTCGCCCAGCGGAGTGAAGGTGCCCACCCGCAGTTCGACGCCAGCCCGAATCTGGGTGCACGAGCGCCTGCCGGGGGAGAGGAGGGGGAAGGCACGGACTTCAGCCAGTACTTGGCTGCGGTTATGCGTCACAAGTGGATCGTCGCACTTGCGACCGTGGTCGGTGTGGCTGGCGGATTCGTGGCGGCTCGACTGGAGAAGCCGAGCTATATGGTGGAGTCCACGGTTTGGGTCGAGCCTCCGGATCGTACGGGTGGTGGGCCGATTCAGTCCGGGCAGTTGCTGTTCAACCAGGGCTGGATCGAGCTACTCAAGTCCTACGCTGTCCTGGACGGCGCGGTGGAGGAGTTGGGGCTCTACCTGAATGTCAGGTCCGATGACTCTGCCGCGTTCAGGGCGTTCGACGTCAGCCCGCGGTTCGTACCCGGCAAGTATCGCCTCGTCGTGGACGACGGGGGCGCCTGGGTTACGCTGGCAACGGTGGAGGGCATTGTCCTCGAGCGGGCCGCCGTAGGGGATTCCATCGGCGGCGACCTCGGATTCGGCTGGGCGCCGCCACCGGGCCAACTGCGGGCCGGTCGCACGATTGAATTCTCCCTGGTGACGCCGCGTGACGCGGCCCGGGCGTTGGGAGAGCGCCTCAGAACGCGCATGGATCGAGAAGGGAATTTCCTGCGCGCTCAGTTGCCGGGGAGTCGGCCGATACGTCTTGCGCGCACCCTGAATATGGTCATCGACCGCTTCGTGGCGGTTGCCGCGGAGCTGAAGCGGGAGAAGCTCACGGCGTTCGCCACGGTCCTGGGCGAGCAGCTCGAGCAGGCAAGGGTCGATCTCCAGGCATCGGAAACCGCGCTCCAGACACTCCGGATGCAGACGATCGGCCTTCCGGGGGATGCCTCCACCCCGTTGGGGCCCGGCCTCTCCCTCCGGGGAGACAGCCAACCCGGCCCGGCCAACTATTTCGAAATGCAGATTGCCCTCGACCAGCTTCGCAGTGACCGGGCGGCCATCCAACACGTCTTGGCGGACACGGTGGAGCCAGGGTTCTCACCGGCTGCGCTGGAGGGTCTCGCTACCGTGCAGGGGTCGGCGGATCTCACGAGTGTCCTGACGGAGGTGACTGCCCGCCGCGCCGAACTGCGCCAGCTGCGCCTCCGGTACACCGACGAGCACCCGGTGGTCCAACAGCTCGAGACCGAGATCGACAACCTCGCGAAGAACGCGGTTGTTCCCCTCGCCCGCGAACTGGCGGTGCAGCTCGAAGCCCAAGAGGCCCAGTACGCAGCCCGTCTCGAGGCGGCCGCAGAGCAGCTGGAACAGATACCCGCGCGACTGATCGAGGAGGCAAGACTACAGCGTGACGTTGCCATCTCTGCAGTCCTATACAACACGCTTCAGCAGCGATATACCGAAGCGCGACTCGCGGAGGAGAGTAGCATTCCGGACGTCAGAGTGCTCGATCCGGCGGTAGTCCCAGTGCGCCCCATTGCCAATCACGTCTTGCAGTTTCTGATGATTGGCTTGGTGGGAGGGCTGGGGCTGGGGCTCGTGGGCGCCGTGCTGCGGGATCGGTTTGATGCCCGGGTCCAATATCCCAAAGAGGTGTCCACCGAATTGGGACTGCCGGTGCTCGGCGCTGTGCCGCACCTTCGCGGCAAACGGGATGGGTTGGGGGCTGGCGCCGAGAATTCCGTCGTCGAATCGCTGCGGGGCGTTCGTCTCAACCTGATCCACGCCTATGGCACGGCTGGACCGATCATCGTCACCATCACCAGCCCGGGCGCCAGAGATGGCAAATCGTTCATTTCATCCAACCTTGCGCTGGCGTTCACCGACGCCGGGCATCGCACGCTTCTTGTTGACGGGGACAGTCGGCGGGGTGAGCTGCACCGCGTGCTCAACCGGGAGCGCAAGCCGGGCCTGACGGACTGTCTCGCGGGAACGGTCTCGCCGGGCGACATCGTCCAGCGGACCGATTACCGGTTGCTGGACTTCATCGGATGTGGAACGCGAACGGCGGAAGCCCCGGAGCTCCTGGGGTCCGCCGCCATGCCCCAGTTGATCGCCAAGGTGCGATCAACCTATGACGTCCTGCTCCTGGACAGCCCACCGCTGGGGGCGGGGGTCGACGCGTTTGCGCTTGCGACCGTCAGCGGGAACGTCATGATCGTGCTGCGTATGGGCGTCACCGATCGGGCGCTGACCGAGGCCAAGCTCGATGTCTTGGATCGGCTCCCGGTGCGGGTGCTGGGCGCCGTGCTGAATGGCGTACGTCAAGGATCGGAGTCCAGCTACTACTCGTACTATCTGCCCGGATACGAGCACGAGGATGAAGGTGGGTTCATGCGGAAGTTGATCGGGAGCTCCCGTTAGTCCTGAACGACTTTCAGGGCGAGGTCGATCCGGATTGGAACGGCCGGATCCAATCTTGGTCACTGCCCGACTTCGCCTCGCTGAGCGCCTTGGTGGCGTGCAGCAGCAAATTCTCGATCGGTTGCTCGGCGGGGTCCGGTGCGAAGTCGTAGCCGGCGCGTAGCCCGGTCGGTTCTCCGCTGGTGCCCGGGGCGTCCGCCGACCGAATGGCGCCTGCCAGCCGGTGTGCCAATCTGAGTGGTCCCTCTGCGTCGGTGATGGGTGCGAAGATGGCGAACTCGGCATTGCGCAGTCTCCCAACCGCATCCGACGCCCGGGTGGTTGTCCGCAGGGAGTCGGCGGTGCGCCTGGTAGCGTCATCCGCCGTGTCTCGCGCGTCCAAGGCTGCCGACGAGCGCTCCATTGCGACACAGACCAGCCCTCGCCCCGAACGACTGGCCTCACTGCGCAGTTCGACGGCCCGCCGCTCCAAACCCCGCCGGCTGTAGAGGCCGGTGAGTTGGTCGATGAGACACGCCTCGCTGATCTCGTCGACTTCTCGTCTGGCGCGGTCGTACGCCTGCAGCTTGTACACGATCTCTTCGGGATCAAGGGGTCGGGTGAGAACATCCCAGGCACCCGCCTGCAGGAGGGCCAGCCGGTGACTGCGGGCCAAAGGTTCGGAGGCCGTCACGAGAATCGGGATATAGGATCTGAAAGCGGGCTCGTCACGAAGCGCGCGGCAGAAACCCACGGCGTCGCCATCGGACAGCCGATGGCCTACGAAGACCAGGCCGACCTTCTTTGTGCGTGCCTTGGCGAGACCGCACTCGCCAGTATAGGCGCGTTCCACGTTGAACCGACAGGCCGCGACAACGCTCTCCAGTGCCCGGGCCGACCACTCGTGGTGATCCACGATGAGAATCAGCGGTCCAAACCCTGGGTGAGTCGCAGACATGCCGGTTGTCGCAGCACTCTTCATGCCCGACCTGATTCCCGTCTATGTCCTTGACCGACAAACGACTAGCCCGAGGGGCCACTGGCGAACCGCTGCGGTGTAGCTACAGGAGCGCCGCTCATGCGCAACGGCGCAAATGATTCAGCGGCGTCGGCCGGTGCAGCGGCCATCTAGTCCACATCGTCTAAGTGGTTGTCAGAAAATGAGATGTGTCAATTCTGAGCGTCGTGAGCCCCACGGCCCCGATCTTGAATCGGCTTCGCGACCAGCAGCGCGAGCCTTCACCATCCGCCGCTCATTGTGGGAGTACGTCGCCGTGCTATGCAAACGGTGCCAGCAAGAGCTCAGCGAATCGACGCAGGAACACGGGGAGCGGCCTCGCGGCGAAGCGCCGTCGAGCGGGCCTGACTTGACCGATCTCAAGGCCCGATATGCAGACCTGCTGGAGAACGTGGACTCGGTCGAGCAGATGATGGCCAAGCTGTCGCAGCTCTCGCGGTTTGGCTTGGGAGCAGAGGATCAACCAATACTCACGTCATTCGCCAATGAAGGTGGAGACGAATCCATGCCACGTGTGCTCGGCGAGCAAGGCCAGGAACCGTGGGGGCGGCGCTCGCGATGAGACAATCTCGGATCGAAGCACACGGAGCGGCGGTCGCCCTGGTAGCGGTTTTCGCTATCGTGGCGGCGGGTCCGATCGCGGGTCAGACGCCAAATGTGCGGGATCCCGATCGGCTGAACCCGACCCGGGCCGACCTCGAGATTCTGCTTCAACGGTATGAAGCGGCGGCCGAATCGCCAGCCTACAGCGAAGTGCTTCGCCAGCGGGCGCGGCTCGAAGCGTCCAAGATCGGGGCACGGCTCCAGCAGGGGGATTTCCGGGTAGGCGACCGCGTGGCCATAGAGGTGCAGGGCAATGCTGACTTCTCGGGCACGTTCACCGTTGAGGAAGGTCGCAAGCTCACCCTCTCGATGATTGGCGAGGTTCCGCTTACCGGAGTGCTCCGAACCGAGTTGGCGGGCCATGTGGCTGACTATCTGGGCCGATTCCTCCGGGACCCACAGGTGCAAGCCAGGGCACTGATCAGCCTGGCGGTTGTGGGCGGTGTTCTCCAGCCTGGGTTCTACACCTTCCCCGCCGACGCCCTCCTCAGCGATGTGATCATGGGGGCTGGTGGTCCCGCGAGTGACGCGAACATGAACAACATCAGTGTCGAGCGGGGCCGGCAGGTTACCTGGGAGCCCGCACAACTGCGACAGGCGTTGGCCGAAGGCACGACCGTCGAGCAGTTGTCCCTCCAAGCGGGAGACCGAGTGGTGGTCGCACAGGGGGGCAGTGGAACGCTCGGATCCCTGCAGCAGGTACTGGGCTTCACTGCATTGGTGTTGTCGCTTCCGTTCATGGTCGTCGGCGCTACCAGAATCTTCTGATCGCCGTGCGCGTCCTGTCGGTCGTTGGTGCCCGCCCAAACTTCTTGAAACTCGCCCCCGTCGACCGAGCGTTGGTGCAGTCTCAAGAGGTCGAGCACATCGTGGTGCACACTGGACAGCACTATGACCGGGAGATGTCGGATGACCTCTTTCACGATCTCCAAATCCCACCGCCTGTAATCAATCTCGCTGTCGGGTCTTCGTCGCATGCGCACCAGACTGCCGCCGTCATGCAGCGGCTCGACCCCGTGCTTGCAGAACTCGAGCCGGACGTCGTTCTGGTCTACGGGGACGTCAATTCCACTCTCGCGGCAGCGCTGGTTGCCGCGAAGATGGGTATCCGGGTGGGCCACGTCGAAGCCGGTCTTCGAAGCCGGGATTGGACTATGCCCGAGGAAATCAACCGGACGGTCACCGACCGCCTGTCCGACCTGTTGTTTGTTCCATCGCGAGAGGCAGCCGCAAATCTCCTTGCGGAGGGCGTGCCAGAGAGCCGAATCCATTTCGTGGGCAATATCATGATCGATTCGCTGGTCCACGCGCTGCCCTTGGCGCGGGAGTTGCATGCGGCCGCCAGCATGGGGCTCACTCCTCGGCGCTACACCGTCGTCACACTGCATCGCCCCTCCAATGTGGACGATCCCGCTACGTTCACCAAGTTGTTGGAAACCATGGGTGAACTGTCGCAGGGCGGCCCCGTCATCTTCCCCATGCATCCGAGAACCAAGGCATGCCTCATCCGTTACTCACCGGCGAATCCTGATTTCAGAATCCTCGACCCGCTGGGGTACGTGGAGATGCTCAGCCTTGTGGCCACCGCGGGATTGGTGGTGACGGATTCTGGTGGGCTTCAGGAGGAGACAACGTTCCTGGGCGTTCCGTGCCTCACGGTGCGTCACAACACCGAGCGGCCCATCACGTGTACGGCGGGGACAAATGAACTAGTGACGCCGAGCCGCAATGCCATCCTACAGGCCGCGAATCGGGCACACCGTCGTCGCATGGAAGGCGGCGCGCGACTCGAGCACTGGGATGGTGCCGCGGCGGGACGGATAGTGGAGGTGTTGTTGACGCTTCGAACCCCACGTCATCAGGCCGCCCTCGAAACGGCCATCGCTTGAGGATCCCGAAGCGCTTCTCATACGACCCCTGAAGTGCTGATCGTCCACCCTGGCGCCAATCGGTTCCTAAAGGACTGTTATAACCACGGACGACTTCCGGTTGGGGCCCGTCGCGGGTCGGCACCGTAGCAACCCTCTGCGGTCCGCCGTCTCGCATCCGACCGTTTCCCGCCACATCTTTAGCCAGGTTACTAATGGGGATTCAAAAGGAGGTCGAGGTGAAGGTTTCCGTTCTGATTAGGCCGGCCCTGAACGGTGTTGTCGCTTCTATGGCGCTGTTGGGCTTGGCCGCGTGCCAGGTCGACGTGGTGTTCGAGGCCGATCTCGTCTTGCGAGGCGGCAAGGTCGTCACCGTGGACGAGAACGTTCCCGACGGTCAGGCCATCGCTATGCATGCCGATACGATCGTTGCGGTGGGGTCCAACAGAGAGATCCGGGCCTATATCGGTCCCAACACGGAGGTGATCGATCTCGACGGCGCCTTGGCCATACCGGGCTTCATCGAGAGCCACGGTCACTTCTTAGGAGTAGGCGACGCCAACTTGCAGCTCAATCTCATGGACGTGAACAATTGGGGGGAGATCGTCTCCATGGTGGACGCGGTGGTGGGCGATGCGCCGGCAGGGGAGCTGATCCGCGGCCGTGGCTGGCACCAGGAGAAGTGGGACGAGGTGCCGGAGAATGCGATTCTGGGGCTGCCCACCCACAACTCGCTGAGCGAGGTGTCGCCGGACAATCCCGTGGTGCTGCGTCACGCCAGCGGCCATGCGTCGTTCGCCAACGCCAGGGCCATGGAGATGTCGGGCATAACGCGGAACACGGCGGATCCCCGAGGCGGGGAGATCGTCCGGGATGCCAATGGCGACCCCATCGGCATGTTCCGGGAGACCGCCCAGGGATTGCTCGGCCCGGCAAGACAGAACGCCACGCCGACAGATCCGAGGCGCCAGGCGGAGCTGGCCATCGAGGAGGTATTGGCGAAGGGGATCACCAGTTTCCAGGACGCGGGATCGAGCTTCGGCACCGTGGACATGCTCAAGCAGATGGCCGACGAGGGCACCCTCGGCGTCCGCATGTGGGTGATGCTCCGGACGGGGAACGCCGCCTTGGCGGAGAACGCGGCGGACTACCGGATGATCGGCTACGGGAACAATCATCTCACGGTGCGGGCCATCAAGCGGAGCATCGACGGCGCCCTGGGGCCCCACGGCGCGTGGCTGCTGGAGCCCTATGAGGACCTGCCCACCAGCAGCGGGCTCAACACCAGCACCGTGGAGAGCGTCGAAGCGACGGCGCACATCGCTATGGAGCACGGATTCCAGCTCTGCGTCCACGCCATCGGCGACCGGGCCAACCGGGAAGTGCTGGACATCTACGAGCGGACCTTCAACGCCAATCCGGGCCAAACGGGCCTCCGCTGGCGCATCGAGCACTCCCAACACCTCCACCCCGATGACATCCCCCGGTTCGGCGAGATGGGCGTCATCGCCTCCATGGAGGGAATCCACGCCACGTCGGACGCCGTGTACGTCCTCGAGCGGCTCGGGGAACAGCGAGCGGAAGAGGGGGCGTACGTGTGGCAGAAGCTGATGCAGTCGGGCGCCGTGGTGACGAACGGGACCGACGCACCGGTGGAGGACGTGGATCCCATCTCCAGCTACTACGCCACCGTATCGCGGAGGATCGTTGACGGCACGGTGTTCTTCCCGGAGCAGCGGATGAGCCGGATGGAGGCGCTCCAGTCCTACACCATCAGCGGGGCGTACGCGGCGTTCGAGGAGGACATCAAGGGCACGCTCACCCCCGGCAAGCTCGCCGACGTCACAGTGCTGTCCCAGGACATCCTGACGATTCCCGAGGAGGACATACCGTCGACGGATGTCGTGTACACCATCGTGGGCGGACGGGTGTTGTACAACCGGGATGACACCCAGCAGTAACCGGGGAGCGGGGCAGGCGGGATGATCGTCATCTCCGCCATGTCCCGCGACCGCCTCATCGGCAAGGGGGACGGACTGCCCTGGCACGTGCCGGAGGAGTACGACCAATTCCTCAGGTTCATCGCGGGGCAGACCGTCATCCTGGGCCGCAAATCCTACCCTATCTACGGCAAGACCCTCACCAGCGCCCACAACGTGGTGGTGAGCCGGTCCGTCGCCGAGCTGCCCAACGCGGTGGTGGCGCCCGGCATCGAGGAGGCCCTCGTCTACGAGCAGACCATCCCGCTGGCCGATGCCATGTACCTCTCCTACATGAAGGGGGACTTTCAGGGGGACGCGTACTTTCCCGAGTTCGACGCGTCGCTGTGGAACGTGGAGAGGCGGGAGGACCACCCCGAGTTCGAGTTCGTGGTGTACCGCCGGGCAGTCTAGCCTATAAAAGAACACGGGCACCGTCCGAAGGACGGTGCCCGTTTACTGCTACTACTGCGGGAGGGGGGACCTCCCGCGGAAGGAGACTACGGGAGTGCCGCGATCGTGTTCTTGAGCAGCACGCTTACATAACCGCTAACCGAGGGGTTGTGGACGCCGTTGCTCCTGTCCTCGAGCACCATGAGGTAGTTCAGCAGAGCGCCGGC
>JBDHHA010000006.1:0-91431 GCA_039589615.1 Gemmatimonadota bacterium | reverse complement strand
GTGACCTTGAAGGCGATGATCTGCGCCGTGATGGTCGTGCCCACGTTGGCGCCCATGATGATGCCGATGGATTGGGACAACGTCATGAGACCCGCCGAGACGAATCCCACCACCAACACCGTGGTGACTGATGACGATTGAATAACGCTGGTGACGAAGGCGCCGCTCAACGCGGCGGTGAAGCGGTTGGTGGCGAGGCGGTTGAGGGTCTTCCGCATGCCGCCGCCGGCGACGGCCTTGAGGGCGTCGGTCATCTGTTCCATGCCGAAGAGGAACAGCGCCAATCCGCCGAGCAATCCGACGACGATCGTCAGGACATCCAGTTGGGCGACTGTGGTTTGTGCGAGCATGGCCGCTATTCAGTGAGACTAGTCAGCCAAGGAAATATGCCCGCGGGTGGACGGAACGCTACCGGCCTATCATGTACGACAACCGGAAATAGAAGACGAACGACTGGGATTCGAAGTCGGTGGAGAAACCGGCCGCCGGATCCCCGGCCGCGATGTACCGCAACTCTCCGCCGAGGCGCATGGGGCCGGCTGGTAGGGTGACGATCACGCCCGGGGTGAAGACGTGAACCGCATCGGTCGTCTCCACGCCGGTGCCCGTGCCGTCCAGAGGCCGCACGGTGATAGTCTGTTTGAGGAGCGCGACACCCACGCCCACCACGGGGCGGACCTCGATTCCCGAGAGGTCGAACCGCACGCCGATGTCGCCCGACCACATGGTTGCGTTGTTGTCCTCTTCCCGGACGGTGTTGCCATCCGGCAGGACCCTGGAGTTGTCACCCCACGTGTTGAGGTAGCGGGGGGCGACGGTCAAGTACGTCCCCGCGTTGATGGCGACCTCGCCGCCGATTCCCCAGCGGAGCGGCCGGGCGGTTCCGCGCCCGCCCAACACGGTCAATTCGGCGACGCCACCCTGGGCGTGTCCGTCGGTGATCGCGAAGGCCGTGAGGGTGAGGGCTGCCAGGGAGAGGGCGCGAACGTGCATGATGGAACGCTCCGGAGTGGGGTAATCGCTGACTGCTATTTAACTGTGGGGAAGGTATCGGCCTATTGGACCAAAGTCCCATAGCCGGGTGGGACGAGGTCCTCCCTAGTTGGCTTCCCAGAGCCAGTTCCGGAACGTCAGGAGCCATTTTTCCGGATCACTCAACACGGCGCGCTCCGCCAGCAGGTCGTGAAGCATGGCGGGCTCGTCGGTCATGATGTTGTCGACGCCGAGTTCGATGAGGCGTTGCATGGTCCCGCGGTCGTTCACGGTCCACACGTGGACCTGCTTGCCGGCGCGCTGCGCGGCTCGGATGAAGGCAGGCGTGGCGAGCCGCCGGTCGATCGCGAGGAAATCCACGGCCAGATTCGTGATGTTGGTGACCGTGGACGCGACGATGAACCCGACGGGGATGGCGGTGGTGATGTCGCGAACGCCCTGCAACGCGGGGTATTCCAGTGAGGTGATGACCGCTTCCTCCGCGAATCCCTCGCGACGCACGATTTCCACGACTCGCTCCACCAGTCGCTCGTCGTGACCGTTGAACTTGAGCTCAATGTTGAGCAGGATTCTTCCTCGTGCCAGCTCGATCGCTTGTTGGAGGGTGGGGATCCTCTCGCCGGCGAAGTCCGGGCCGAACCAGCTTCCCGCGTCCAACGTTTCCAGCTCGGCGCTCGAGACCTGCCAGATCCCCCGGGGATCCCCGGCGATGCGGCGCAGGTCGGTATCGTGAATCACCACGATGGCCCCGTCGGCCGTCTCCTGCACATCGATCTCGGCGACATCCGCGCCGTCAGCGATGGCCGCGCGAAGGGCGCTGAGCGAATTCTCCGGCGCGCTCAACGAACTTCCGCGGTGGGCGGTGATGTGCACGGCGGGCTCGATCCGAAGACGGTCGGCGGCGGCCACCGTCCCGGCGATCGCGGCGATGCCGGCGGCGATGAGCCCTCCGGTCATTGCCCGCTTCGCGACCAGGCGGCCACGTGGTGAATCCCAGCGAGCCAACGCACCGGGGCTCGGCGGCTGGTCCACGGACCGGCATCGGTAGTAGAGGCTCGTCGCCGTCGTATTGATGCCCACGAGTCCGATGAGGGTGACCGCGCCCATCGCGCCAAGGTACACCAGGCCGAGGAAGCCCGTGGTCAAAGCCAGTACGGTGTAGCGCTCGCCAAGCATCCCAAAGACGAGATTGCCCCCGAACTCGAACAAGGCCACGATGGCGATGGGCGTGAGCGCGCCGAGTACCAGCCATCCGACGGCGATTCTCCCGATGAGCCGGCGGTGTCCCACGGCGAGACGACCGCTCGCGCGCAGGGTCTCGCGCGCCGACGTTCCTTCGATGACGAAAACCGGCAGCGCCAGAAACCAGCGCGTGTAAAGCCATGCCGACGCCATGGCCAGCGCGAGGGCGAATGGCGTCACGACCGCCAAGGCGATCCACAGCTCGGGCGGCCGCTGGGTGACCACATAGTAGATATCGAACTCGGCGAGCCAGCGTTGGTACGCCCACAGTGCGACGAGCAGGACCGGGAGGGTCAGCGCCCCGACGGCCGCGGTCAAGCGTATTGCCAACCGCATGAGCCGCCGGGCGCTCTTGGCGAGCAAGCGGAGCGCGTCCAGCACGCGGAGGTCGATTCCGAAGAGAACGCCGCTTGCCAGCGTGGTGTACCCGGCGCCCTCCGCCAACGTGATCCAAAACGCCACACAGACCGACACCACCGCCGCGACCACCCCCACCGGCGACAGGAAGAAACTGATGATGTCCATGTTGGACACGGTTGGTCGGCCGGTCACCGCGACGAAACGTGCAAATAGCCATGCGGAGAACGGAACGAAGACCAAGGCCGCCAAGGCCTTGAACAGCACGTCGAACACGATCAGCGCGGCCCAGCGCTGGCGGATCACGCGGCGAACATCGCCCAGCAGGGCGGCGGCGGGCACCTTGGGTGGGTGAGAGATCACGATCTTCCTGCTCTATCTAGCTGAGCCGGACGGTACCGGCCTATTGGACCAAAGTCCCATAGCCCGGTGGTGTCCCGGTCCGTACACTCCCATCCGGAGCCATGGGTGGTCCCTTCCTTGGGTGGTCCTTTCCTTTAATAAAGGGCCGGCGGCGCAGCCAAGGTGGTGCTTGTTGAAGGGTGTCGCTGAGCGCAAGAGGGGCTTCCCGGGGACCGTTATCATCGCACTCACTTGTTGAGAGGGACGTTGGATCACCCCGTCTTATTGGAGGCCCCGTGAGCCACCCCGCCGCCTTGTCGTCCGACGAAAAGACCATCCATCTCTCGTTGCGCATCGCGCTCCGCCTGGCCATGCTGGTGCTGCTCGTCGCCGCATGCTTCACAATCATCCGCCCGTTCACGACCATCCTCGCTTGGGCGATCATTCTCGCGGTGGCGCTCAAGCCGGTCTTCGAGAAACTCGTGGGAATGATGGGTGGGCGGAGAGGCCGGGCCGCCACCGTCTTTTCTATCCTGGCGATCGTGCTCATCACGGGCCCCTCGTACATGATCGGGCAATCCCTCGTGGGGAGTATTCAGTCGACCCGTACCGCCATGGAGGCAGGGACCCTCGAGGTACCACCCCCACCGGAAAACCTGCAGAATCTGCCGTTCGTGGGCCAACAAGCATACGACGCCTGGCTCCTCAGCTCGGACGACATACAGCAGGCGGTCACCCAGCTCGAACCCCAGATCCGGACCTTCGGACGGTGGCTGCTGGGCTTCCTCGGTGGCATCGCTGGGGCCGTGCTTCAGACTCTCGTGGCCCTGATCGTCGCCTCCGTGCTCCTGGCCTATGCGGAGTCGGCGACCCGGACACTCCGAGCGGTGGGCAAGCGGATCGAGGGAGGATGGGATGAGGACTTCCTGGGGCTGGCTGCGGCCACCATCAGCAGCGTGGCGACGGGGGTCCTCGGTGTCGGCCTCATTCAAGCGGGCGTCTCTGCCGTGGGGTTGTTCATTGCCGGCGTTCCCGCCGCCGGCCTCATTACGATCGGGGTGCTGATACTGTCGATCGTGCAGGTGCCGGTTCTCCTCGTGATGATCTTCCCTATCATCTGGGGCTTCTCGAACCTCGGCACGTTCGCGGCCATCGTGTTCGCCGTATTCTGCGTGGCCGCTTCCGCCGCCGACATGCCGTTGAAGGCGGTGCTCCTCGGCCGGGGCCTCTCGGTGCCCACGGCAGTGATCCTGTTGGGCGCGATCGGCGGCATGGTGGTTATGGGAATGATGGGGCTCTTCCTGGGGGCGGTCGTCCTTGGAATCGGCTACTCGATATTCCGGAGTTGGCTCGGGGCCGGGCGGCAGCCCGATGAGGCTGCGCCGGAGGTAGCCGGGGCGTGACCGATTCCCAGAAGGCCACCCGTGACCCCGCCCGGATCGCGACACTCGTGGTCCTGTCCCTCTGCGTGGTCTTCTTCTTGCTCTACGTCCGGGCCGACCGGGTCATGCCGTATTCCAACCAGGCCCGGGTGAACGGGTACACGGTGTCCGTGGTGCCCCAGGTTTCGGCGTATGTGAGCGGGATTGAGGTCGCCCTCCACGAGGTAGTGGACGCCGGCCGGGTGTTGGTGCGACTCGACACGACCCAATACCAGATCGCGGTCCGATCCGCCCGTGCCGCTCTCGACAATGCCATCCAGCAACTCGGGGTCGCGAGTGCGTCCGTGCAATCAGCAGCGGCGGGCCTGGCCGCCGCCCGCGCCCAGGAGGACATCGCTCGCCGTGACCACGAGCGCATCATGCAGATCAGCGAGCGGAATGCAAACGCCTTGTCTCAGGCCGATCGCGACCGAGCGCAGGCTGCGCTTTCACAGGCAGAGGCCCAGGTGGCATCCGCGGAGGCGGAGTTGCGCCGCGCCCAAGCCCAGTTGGGGATCGATGGAGAGGGCAATCCCGCCGTCCGCTCGGCGATGGCGGCGCTGGAGCAGGCCGAATTCAACCTCGCCCACACCGTACTCCGAGCGCCATCCCGCGGCGCCATTGAAAGCCTGCGGCTCGATGTGGGACACTTTGCGGCAGCGGGTCAACCCCTCATGACGTTCGTATCCACGGCAAATATGTGGATTGAAGCGGATATGAAGGAGAACAACCTGGCCAACCTCGAGCCAGGAGATCGTGCGAAGATTCTCCTCGACGTGGCCCCGGGTAGAGTATTCGACGGCGTCGTGCGGAGCATCGGTTACGGGGTAGGGCAGGGCGCACCTTCCTCTCGAGGTGAGCTGCCCACGGTGTCTCAGACGA
Organism: Gemmatimonadota bacterium; assembly: GCA_039589615.1. GTDB lineage: Bacteria > Gemmatimonadota > Gemmatimonadetes > Gemmatimonadales > GWC2-71-9 > B3T1B10. The sequence goes on along the minus strand of JBDHHA010000006.1, from coordinate 86,194 downwards.
CGGGATGGCTTCGGCAACCCCAGCGGTTTCCGGTGGTCATCGACGTTGACCCGGAGGCGCCACGTCAGCACCTGAGGGTCGGCGCCCAAGCGAGCGTGATGGTCTTCACCGGGCGGCACTTCTTCGTGAATCCTCTCGGCCATCTGGTGATGTGGGCGTTCAGCAAATTGTCGTATGTTCGCTGAGGCGGTCGGCTTGGGCGTCGCGCGGGTAGACATCGAGTGGGCGCACCGTCGCGCTCAGATCTTTCGCCTCGCCTTCGGAATGACCTTGTCTGCGGGGATTGCGCTGGGGCTGGCCTGGCCCCTCTCGTTCATCACGCCGGTCCTCACTGCAAAGCTGCTCATCCGCCCCAGGGTCATGCCCGTCAAAGCTGCTGTGGCGTTCGTCGTACTACTCGGCGGATCGGTCCTCCTGAGCGCGACGATCCTGCTCCCGATGTTGCGGTACCCGGCGGTGCATCTTCTCCTCACGGGGCTGATCCTCTTCCTCTTGTTCTATGCGAAGGCGGGCGGAGTCAACCCGCTCCTCGTCGTGCTGAGCCTCATCGCGGCGCTGGTCATCCCGTTGGTCGGCACCGTGTCCCTGGCCCTGGCTGAAGCGGTGGCATGGGGTCTCACCTTCGCCACCGTGGTGGCCGTGATCATGGTCTATGTCTCGGCTGCGGCGTTCCCCGATCCCCCCGCGGTTGGTCGCACCATTCGATGGAGCGACCCCGGTACGCGGGACGGAGGGAAGAAGGGGCCCGTGGATGTAGCCACTCCGGCGCCGAGAGCGCGGGCCGCGTTGGCGTTGCGGAGTTGGATCGTGCTCTATCCGCTGGCTGTGACGATGCAGCTCTACTCGCTCGAGGAATACGCCGTCGTGTTGATCATGGCCACCCTCCTGGCCGTGGAGCCCGACTTCGGGCAGCACCTGGCGAAGGGGAAGGGGCTTCTCCTCGCGAATCTGGCCGGCGGCCTCGTGGCCGTCGTGATCTTCAATTTCCTCGTCTCGGTCCCGTCCTTCACGTTCTTCCTGCTCCTCGTGCTGCTCGCCGGGCTCTGGTCGGGCGGGCAGATCTTTTCGGCAAAACCACTGGGCAAGCTCCTGGCTGGGGGCATCACGGCCGTGTTCCTCATCCTGGGTCCGGTGGTGACCGGAGAGGCGGAGGCCGGGGGCGAACTCTATACGCGGGTGGTGATGATCATGGGAGCAGTCGCCTACGTCGTGCTGGCCTTCGGTCTGCTGGAACGACTCACGCGCGGAACAAGGTTGGGGACATCATGAGCAAAGGAAATGGACTTGCGCTCGCGGCGGTATTCCTGACGGCCGCCTGCACGATGGGTCCGGATTTTCAGCCGCCCGAGGTGCCGTCGCCCCAGGAATTCCGCGATGAGAGACCAAGCGGTGAGTCCGTCGCGAACGCACCGTGGTGGGATTTGTACGTTGATCCGATCCTCCGAGACCTCATCGAGACCGGCCTCGAGAACAACAGAAGTGTCCGGGAGGCTATGGCACGAATCGCGGAATCCCGGGCGACTCTCGGAATGGCCAGGGCCGACCTGTATCCCAACGTCAAGCTCATTGGCGTCGGGTTCTATCAGACCACCGGAGAGACCGATTCGGTCAGCGCGTTCGACAATTTCAAGCTGTCCCTTTCGGCCGGCTACGAGTTGGATCTGTGGGGAAAAGTCGCCAGGTCCAACGAGGCCGCACTCCAAGGGCTGCTCGCCACGGAGGAAGCGTTCCGGACGATCACCATCGGCCTGGTCGCCGACATCGCCCGGGTCTACCTCGTACTTCGGGACCTGGACGCGCGCATGGAGATCGCCGAGGCGACGGTGGCCACCCGGCGCGAGTCGTTGGACATCCTTTCTGCCCGTGCCGAAGGCGGCCTGGTACCGGCCGTGGACGCGAGTCGCGCGGAGATCAGTCTCGCGGACGCGGAAGCCGTGGTGCAGATGCTCACGAGGGCACGGGCACAGACCGAGAACGGTCTGAGTCTCCTTGTGGGTCGGCTTCCCTCGGAAGTGGCCAGGGGCAGAACACTCGGGGAGCAGGGTCTCCCTCCCGCTGTACCAACGGGATTGCCGTCCGAACTCCTCCAGCGCCGGCCAGACATCCTCGCGGCAGAACGGCTCCTCCACGCTCAGACCGCGCTGATCGGCGTGGCGGAGGCCGCCCGGTTTCCCTCCCTCTCCCTCACGGCGTCCTTCGGCGTGAAGAGCACCAGTCTGGGTGAGATCAACGCCGCCAATTCCTTTCTCAACGTGGGCGCGAACCTGCTCAGCCCCATCTTCAATGCGGGAAAGAACAAGGCGCGGGTGGAGGTCGAGCGGACCCGGGCGGTGCAACTGCTCAATCAATACGAGCAGGTCACCCTGAATGCATTTCGGGAAGTGGAGGATGCCCTCGTTGCCGTGGAGACGTACCGGGCGGAGCACGACGTGCGACTGCGGCAACTCGACGCGGCTCGCGAGGCACTGGAGGTTGCGGAGGTTCGGTACGAGGGCGGCCTCACGAGCTACATGGAAGTCCTGGACCTGCAGCGTTCACTTTTCAATACCGAGTTGCAGGCCTCCGAGGCCCTTCAGCTCCACCACTCCTCCGTCGTCCAGCTCTACAAGGCGCTGGGAGGAGGGTGGTCCGTGGAAGAAAACACGGAGAAGTAGATCCACTCCCGCGCAGGAGCGGGAGGTGCCATAATACGGCGGCGGCGTGTCGTCGAACACACTTGGGAGGAACAGATGAACTCACATGCACGTAAGGTCTCTTTGACTGGAATCTTCGTTGCGGTAGCCGGATGCGCTTCGACTCCCCCACCCACCCTGCAGACCGGCCCCGAGGCGGAAGTCACCGTGGAGGGCCTGGTCCGGGTGGACAACGCGGTGGTGCCCGTCGCGTACCGCAAACCCGACATGGACCTGACCCCGTACACCCAATTCATGCTCGATCCGGTGGAAGTGGCCTATCAAAAGGATCCCGGGAATCGCAGGCGATCCCTGGGCGGAGCCGGTGAGGCCAACTACGCACTGACTCCCTCGCAGATGGAAAACCTGAAAGCCGCGTTTCGGGAAGCAGTAGTCGAAGCTCTGACCGAGGACGAGGGGTACGAGCTGACGACCGAGCCGGGCCCCGATGTGCTGCGACTGACGGCGGCGCTCATCGATCTCGTCGTGAGCGTGCCCACGGAGCAAGCCGGCCGGCAGGAGAACTTCGCTCGGTCGTACGGCCTGGTTTCCCTGATCCTCGAGGTGCGCGATGCGGAGAGCGGTGAGATTCTCGCCCGCGCGGCCGACCGGCGGGATCCCACGAGAGACACGAGCATGCAGCTGGCCCGGGTGTCGCCCACGTTCGTCCGTGCTGATGTGAAGAGGCTGTTCGAGCACTGGGCGGATCTGCTGCGGGAACGTCTCGACGCGCTTCGGGCGATGTAAGGGTAATGTTTCGAAACGCCCCACTCCTCGCCACCCTGCTCGTGTTGGCGGGCCAGACGAGTGGGCTGCGTGCGCAACACGAGGCTGCGGAGACGCATCAGGAGGGGCACCACTTCGACAATGGGGTGGCGCTCTTTCTGGGCGGGGCAACCCACGTCGGTTCCGACGGCCACGCGAGCGAAACCGGTATCGCTATCGGTCTGGAATACGCGCGTCGTGTGGCGAATTGGCTGAAAGTCGGGGTGCTGGCCGAGTATGCCTCCAGCGAAACACAGCGGGACTACATCTTCGCCCTGCCGTTGTTCGCGCACCTTACGAGGGGTCTCCTCGTGGTCGCTGCACCGGGAGTGGAGTTCGCCTCCGTCGAGGAGGCGGGCCACGAGGAAGAGGAGACTGAGTTCCTCATGCGATTCGGCACGGTCTACGAGTTCGAGATCAACAAATGGGCTATCGGTCCCCAAATCAATGCGGATCTCGTGGACGGCCACTGGACGTTGGTCTATGGAGTGGCGTTTGGAATAGGGTTCTGATTCTCAGAACATTCTGGCCTAGCCAGCACGAGTCTATCGGGGAAACGTAATCCGATGCCGATCGCCACACGCCGTCTGGTGCTCGCTCTTCTCCTTGCCGCGCCCGCGGCAAGCACCGCCCAAGACGCCCACTACTGGACCTACCAGTTCGGGACTCGCTCCAACCTGTTGGGTGGTGCGGTGGTGGGCAGTGCCGTCGATCTCAGCGCCACGTTTTACAATCCCGGCGCGTTGAGTCTCGTGGACGAGCGACCCGTCATCGCGAGTACCAAGGTTTTCGAGTTGTCCGATCTGACCTTTGCCGGGGAATCCGACCTGAACCTCAACGAGCTGCGGTTCAGTGAAGCGCCCGGGTTCTTTGTCGGCACCTTGCCGTTCGCGTTTCTCGGCAGTCACGTGCTTTCCTATTCGGTGATCACGAGGAGCCAGTTCAAGGCAAGGTTGGACGAAACCGTCGTGGGCGTGATCGACACGCTCGGCCTTCAAGGGGATTTCTTTGGCAAGGTTCGCTTCGAGAGGGACATGAGCGAGCAATGGTTCGGACTGTCGTGGTCCGCGCGAACCGGGGGGTTCGGGATCGGCGTGACGCAGTATCTTGCGCACCGCAGCCACCGGGGGACCGATGTGCTATTCGGTGAAGCGTTTCCCGCGCGAGGCGGGGGTGCGATTACCCTGACCGAGACCGACTTCAGCTACAGGAACAATCGAATGCTGTGGAAATTCGGCGCCGCGTTCGAGTGGATGGGGGCGAGCATCGGATTGACCGCGACGACTCCGAGCGTCAGGCTCTTCGGGGACGGGAGGTTGGAGCTCAATCGCACTGTCTTCGGGCAGGACGTGACGGAAGATGGGGTACCGGATCCTTTCTTCGTCGCAGGCTTCGGAAAGAACATTCCCTCGGCGTACAAATCGCCGTGGGCGGTGGCCGTCGGCACGGCGCTGGGTCGCGGTCGGACCCGGCTCCACCTCAGTGCGGAGTACTTCGGCAAGGTCGGCGAGTACAAGATCCTCGACGCCGAGGATTTCATTGGTCAGACTACGGGCGATACGGTGGTTTTCGATCTCACCACGGGCCTGGACCCGGTCCTCAATGTAGCGGTGGGCCTCGAGCACACCCTCAGCGACCACTTCACCGGCTACGCGAGCTTTTGGACCGACGCGTCGGCACGGCCTGACACCGACCGTTTCGATCCGGCGATGTCGCTGTGGGACATCGTGTTCGTCTCAGCGGGTGCTGCCGCCAAGATCGGCACGTCCGAGCTCACCTTCGGACTGGCGTTCGGCTTCGGAGGGAGTGACGACGTCGCGGACGGAAGTAGGGATCGCGCGGTGGATGACGAACTCGTGTCCGGGCTGTTCAACGGGGTGGATCTCGATTATCGCTCGCTGCGATTCATGATCGCCTTCTCGATCTGATCCATGCTCTACCAGTCGAAGGCCTAACGGGCCCTCGGCAAGATCAACACGAATTGGGTGCGGAGCTTCCACTCGGGCCCCCCGTCCGGCGATGCGACGTACACGCCGGCCCCTGCGCCCACCTGAAACGGGAATGGGCCGAGGCGCGTGATCTTGTTCACCATGACGTTGATGGGGACGGTCCACTTTTCCCCCTCGGCCGCCTCCCAGTTGGCTGAGGATTCGGAATTGAGTGCGACGGTGACACCAGTCGGGCTGGCGTACGCAACGAACGGTTGAAGAAAGGTCTGGTTGACGTCGGCGCGGTCTTCGTTGGTGGCGCCGGCAACGGACCAGAGGTGATTCGCCAGGAAACCGTAGGTCCACGGACCGCTTTGCTTGAGGACGAGGGCGGTGGGGCCCACCGACCATTTTCCCGAGCCCAGGAAGGGGTCCGTCGTCGTCGGCAGGGAAAAGACGGGTCCGATTCCCCAGACAACGCCACTCGGCTGGGCCGGTGAGAAGAACGCCGACGCGATGATGTCGCTCAGGCCCGACGTGGGATCGGCGCCGGCCGCCAGGGCCGGCTGCGCCACGTACGGCATGATCCAGCGCCCGATCAGATTCCACTTCTCGTTCAACGAAAACGGCACCACCGGCTGAAAGTTCATGACGAAGCGGGCCGCGTCGTTCGGGCCCACGCCGTTCTCCCAGTTGAACTGCATCGGCAGGCTGACGAGATCGGCCACTGGGTTGGACAGGCTCTTGGCCAGGGCTTGGGCCTCTTCCTCTTGGGCGACCGCATCTGGGGGGAGGGCGCCGAAGAGGCACACTACGGCCGCGGCTGTGGCGACTCGCCGGCGCCGACCAAACACGGTCGTCGCGATCTTCATCTTGTCATTCCTTTCTTCATGGACGCGCTCATTCGTTGTCTCCCGTGCTTCCTCCAGCCCGCGCCTTCTTGTCGTGCTCCAGCTTGCGCTTGACCACCAGCGGCACCAGTGCCGCCACGACGGCCACCAGGCTCACCGGGGGTATCCCGCCGTGCCATTCCTGTGGCGCCAACCAGCCGTTGATGCCGAGGAACACCAGGTGGACCACCACGAAGGCCAGGGCTACGTAGCCTAGTCGCTGGTTCCGCTTCCAGCGCACGCCACCGATCGCCTTGGGCATCATCGGCAGCGTCGTCACCGCCGGCGCCAACAGGCAGAACAGCGCCAGCACACCGACGCTCATCGCGATCTCACCCTGGAGATTGAGCCGACCGACGTCATCGAAATACTTGCCGTAGTAGGCCGGAGAGAGCAGGCTGAGCGAGAAGAACGCGTGTACGGCTGCCAGAAAGAACCCCACCAGGCCGCAGAACTTGATCACCACCAGCCGCAGTGCTTTATCGTGGTCGTGCCAGTGGATGATCTTTCCGATGAGATATGAGGCGGCCACGAGAATGACGGCCGCCAGCGACGTGGCCTTGTTGAGAATAAAGAGCGGAAAGTGCCGCCACTCGACGTCGCCGGCCAAGTGATAGCGGATCACCGCGTAGACGAGTGAGAACCCGAAGACCGCGAAGAACCACTTCGCGGTCGTGGGCTGCCACAGTCGATGCGGCGGCAGTTTCGAATGTTCGTCGCTCATTCCGGTCTTCTCGGTCGTCGGCGAAGCACTGCTAATTCCCCGGCGTGTACCAGATGGGCGACGTGTAGGCCCGCTCCTGCGTCGTCATTGGCACATCGGGTGACGGCATCTCGATTCCGAATCGCACGGCCTCATATGCGGTCCAACGCGGCGTCGGGATCTCGAGCACGCGCGCGTAGTAAACGGCCGGAAGGTCGGGGTCGAAGTCCGGGTCGGTCCAGACCGCAATCAGTTCCGGACTGCCGATCGTGTTGGTCCACGTCGCGGTCGCCAGGTCCACCGTATTGCCCACCGGGGGGAGCTTTCCGTCCGCGCCGGGCCTGCGGTCGCCGGACCACACGACATCGTAGACGTTCTCGTGGCGCTGGCCTCTGTCGTCGAGCCAGCCCTTCACGACCTGGATGCGGTCGAGATTGCCGGACATCGGGTCCCGGAGTGCCGCGACCAGGAAAGAGGGGGCTTTGCCGGCGGGCGCTGCGGTCAGGTCGCCGCCCATCGGAACGCCCTTCATGTAGCCGACATTGGCCGGCAGTCTGGTCTGGGCGTCAGCCTCGACAAAATCCCACCCACCGAAGAAGCGGACGAGCATGCGGGGGCCCGTCGTACCGTAGGTCTCCTTGCGCATCATCGCGTCGAACAGCGCCTCTCGGGTGTTGTCGGTAGCCCAGACGCCCTGGTAGCCCGAGGCCGCCACCGACCAACCGGGGTACTCCAGGTCTCCGACCTTGGCCATCGGGTGGTTCACCCGTTCGGGATTTGGCTCCCCCCCCGAGTGCTTGCCGAAGAAATTGTCTTCCTCCGCCGTGGCCAGCCCGGTGTGGGCGTCGGTCGCACCGACCAGCCCAAACTTGTACGGGTTCACGCCGAGCTCCCGTTCGAGCTGCAAGCCGAGCTGCAGTCCGCTCCGGGCATATTCGCGCTCGAGCATCTCGTCCTCTTTGAGCGCGGAAAGATCGAGGTTGCCCTGGTCCCATGTCTCGTAGTCGGCGAACTCGTCATTCGGGGACAGGAACGGGTGTGTTTCGCCGTCGCCCTTGATCTGCGTAGCCTCGTACAGTGGCTCCCAGCGCGCCCGCGCCTCGGCATACGCCCGGTCGACGGAGCGGCCGGCGAACGTCTCGACCATGGGGAACATGAACCCGTTGCTCATGTTCCCGTTGTGTGCGATTGCGAGGAGACGCCCGCCGGTCATTTCCTCGTACCGCTGCATCCAGCTCCAGAGGTCGACCGGGTCCGGACTGCCGTTGGGGGAGAGGGTCGTGTACGGTTCCATCACCGCCGCGCGGGTCTCGTCGTCGCGATACACGACGACCCGGTGCAGGTTGTAACCACGGTCGGTCGAGGTCCACTCGTAGCCGATGAACGCCGTGAACACACCGGGGTCGTTGTAGTCTTCGGCTGCCTTGATGGTCAGTTCCCACGCAGACCGATAGGCGTCGGTTCCCGGCAGCGCTGCCAGCGCTTCGGGGAACGTGTTGCCCGTGACCGCTTGAATGATTTCGACGGCGGCCGCGACGCCGTCCTGTCCGCCTGCCTGGATCATGTCGTACCATCGACGACCCGTCGGGTCTGCAAGCATCGACGGCTCGCCACCACTCAGTCGCGGAAAGAAGCCCATGTTGTCCGAGTGGTCCGCGACGACGAGGAAATCCAGCGGACGGCTGAGCTTGGCCTGCAGACCCGTGGACGTGGTCACCTCCTCGCCTCGAGCGAACCGGTAGGCGTCCGCCGGGTTCAGACGCGCGCCGAACGCCCCGGCGTCCATCGACATGCCGGTGTGAAGGTGCGTTTCACCCCAGAATACACGGGTCGGGAAGTTGCGCCCCGCGTATGGCGAAAAGTGCCTCCGCTCGGGATACGCGTTCCTCAGGGCCGCGGAGTCCGCCGTCCCAACGTCCTGTGCGAGGGCTACGGCCGGCAGTGCCAGTACCGCAAAGGCGATCGCGGCCACCTGCCACCGCTTGGTGTCCGTCCTCATGTCTGTCTCCTCCGTCGGAAGCATCGAGCTCGACCCTTGTCTAGGGCACGATCCTCATGGGTAGTCACGCGACGCGGGCTCCCAGACTGGCACTGCCCACGTGAGCGCAAAACGCGCAGTTGCAACGATCGACCGCGGGGAAGGGGAGCGCTATTGGACCTTGGTCGTATGGCGCGGAATGGGTTTGGGACGAGAAGGGCCTACCCAAACTCGACGGAGGGATTAGGAAGAGGTGGCCCGCGGCTTCAGAGCACCCGCCACCACGGAACGGCCAGGATTCCGGAAGCCAGCCACTCCACTGCGTCGCCGGCGTGCAAGACGAGACACCCACGGACGGCGTCTCCGTACTCCTCCCGGAACGCCACCAAATGCCGGGCATCGGCGGTCCTGGGCCTGGTCGTCGCCTTCACCTCGACGCCGACGAGCTCCCGGCCTCGCTCGATGACGAGGTCGACCTCCTCCCCCACCGTGGTCCGCCAATAGAAGATCTCGGGCCGGCTTGCCACCGAGCTATCGCGCCACGCGAGAAGGTCACACAGAACCAGGTTCTCGAGGTGGGCGCCCTGTGGCTCCGACACACCACCCAGCCGGAGGGCCAGCGCCGTGTCGCCCCAGTACGCCTTGGGCGTCTTGATCAAACGCTTGGTGCGGTTCACCGCGTAGGCGGGAAGCCGCACGAGTTGGTGCGAGGTCTCGAGGAGATTCAGCCATCGTCTCACCGTCGGCTGCGGCAATTGGACGTCGCGTCCGAGTTCGGTCTGATTGAGGAGTTGGCCGAGTCGGAGACAGGTGGCTCCCATGAGCCGACGAAAATCCACGAGGTTGTCGATGGCCGACACGTCCTGGAGATCGCGCTCCAGATAAGTGCGGATGTAGCCGTCGAACCAGATGGCCCGGTCCTCTTCCTCCAGCAGTTCCAGGGCGGGCACGGGGTACCCGCCCCTCCGCGCTACCTGTCGCCAATCAGCCGACTCGGCGGTGTGCCCGCTGATGGCCTGGGGCCAGGTCTTCACGGGCTCCTCGAAGAGGTCGGACCAAATCCCGGCGCGCCCGAGGCCCACGGCCTCCCGGCGCGTCAGGGGCCACAAGGTGAGATAGTTCGCCCGCCCTGCCAGGGACTCGGAGACACGTCCCATCAGCAGGAGATTTGCCGAGCCGGTGAGGATGTATTGCCCCGGACGCCGCTCCTCGTCCACTGCACTCTTCACTGCCAGCAGAAGATCCGGCACTCGCTGGACTTCGTCGAGGACGAGTTGGTCTCCTCGCGCCAGCAACTCGCGGGGCGCGCGCTCCGCCTGCGCCCGGACGTCCAGATCGTCGAGGGAGTAGTAGGGCCGCCGGCCGGGCAGCAATTCCTTGACCAGGGTACTCTTGCCGGTCTGCCGGGCCCCGGTGACGACGACGACCGGCATCGTCCGGGCAACCCGGGTCACGGAGTCGACCAGCACCCGTGGTAATACGCGATGACTCATGGCATGAATGATAATCATTCATGCCGTAAATCACCAGCGTCCTAGAACCGGGTTATCCCCGCGCGCTGAACGTCCACCCCAGGTAGAGCAGCCCCACCGCCACGATCCACGACCCGGCCACCCGCACCGCGATCCGGGTCCAGGGCCGCTCGAGGCTCACCACGAGCCCCGTCACCAGCGACACCATCACGAAGAGTGTCCCCACCGTGCCCCACAATCCCATCATGCCGATCCCGGCGACCTCCATCTCCACGCCGCTCATCTGTCCGTGGAGGAGGCCGAGGGCGACGGCCAGCACGATTCCCGTCTTCTCGGACATCGGACGGTCCGCGGCGACGAGGCCGCCGAGCACGAGGAACGACAGCGCCGTCGCACCCAGGGGAACGCTCCAACCGAGGAGCAGGCCGAGAAGTCCACCCACCAGCCATGCTGCGGGCAGGACGAGCAGCACCTTCCGGGCGTAGGCCTTTCCCCCGAGCCCCGCCAGGAGTGCCAGGGCGACGACGGGAAGAAAATCCTGCGGCGTGATCACGACGTGCCCGATCCCGTCGAAGAGAGGCCCGAGACCGGTGCTTACCAGGTGAGGGAAGAACCCGAGGGTAATCATGGTGCAGGCGTCTCCATCAGCGGAACACGGCCATCCAGGTGAACCAGGCGCCGGCCGCGGCGATGCCCGCGCCGGCGGTCTGCAGTGCCCGCTTCCCCCTTTCCCACCGATGGATCAGCCCGATGCCGATACCGCACGCGTGCAGCGTTCCGGTGGACGCGACGAACCCGATGGAGTAGAGAATGCCGCTCTGGCCTTCGGGAAGCTCCGCACCGTGGGCGAACCCATGGAACACCGCGAAGAATCCCACGAGCACCGCGGCGACGCGAATGTCCGGTTTGGCCTGGAAGGCGACCATGAGGCCGAGGAGGAGGGCCGACAGGCCGATACCGATCTCCACGCCCGGCAGCGGCAGCCCCATGAGCGCCAGCATGCCGCCGAACGCCATGACCATGGGGAAGGTGACCGGCAGCACCCATATCGCAGGCGGTCCCAGCTGGGCTCCCCAGATTCCCACGGCCACCATGGCCAGCACGTGGTCGAGACCCGAGATGGGGTGATACAGCCCGCTCAACAGGCCCGCCGCCGAACCGCCTTCGTGCGCCGCCAGGGGCGAGGGAATCGCCAGGAGCGCGACGGTTGCGACGATCGCCGTGACGGCCCGCATCACATCCACCCCAAGAGAATCACGGTGCGCTGGATGAACCAGAACGCACCCAGCGTGCCCACGGCATATCCGGGGAGGAGTTCCGCCCACCGAGGCCAGCGGATCTCGAGTGCGTGGAAAGACCTGATCAGAGCCAGCACAAAAAGGACGAAGGCGATCTGCCCCAGTTCGACACCCACGTTGAAGAAGAGCAGCGCGAGGGGGATCTCGTTGGTGGGCAGCCCCATCGCCGTGAGGCCGCTGGCGAAGCCGAAGCCGTGCATCAGGCCGAACGCAAACGCCACGACCCAGGGATGGCGGATCGTGAAGCTGGTCTCTCCGCGCCACACCCGAACGATCTCGGGGCCGAGAAACAGAATCGACAACGCGATGACCGCGTTGAGGGGCAGCGCCGGGGCCCGGGCAAAGCCCAGGGTGGCGATGCCGAGGGTGATGCTGTGTGCGAGGGTGAACGAGGTGATCGTCTTCAGCAGCATCATCGGACTCGCGACGATCAGCAGCAGGCCCAACACGAAGAGCAGGTGGTCCACACCCAGCGCGATGTGCCCGATGCCGAGCTGGGTGTACGCCCCGATGCGCTCCACCACGCTGCTCGGTCCCCCGATGACCGCGGACGTCTCGTTCGGCTGGACGAGGTGGGTTTCCTCGAGACCGTTGGCGTAGTACACGCGGACGAGCACGTCCGTCAGCGTCGTCTCGAGCCCCGCGATCGCCTTCGCACTCGAGCGTGGCGCGGGCCACGTACGCCCCTGCGCGCATGGTCTCGGAACCGATCCCCGCCACCCGGCACCCTTCCGGAAAGACGGGGTCGATCTTCAGAATCAAGTCTCCCCGGGCGGGTTTCTTCCACAACACGCGGAAGACGCCGGGCGCGGTCTCGCGGAGTTCCAGGTACCCGGGTCGCACCTCGTGCGCCGTCGCGACGGCCGGACCGCCCGGCAGGTCGGTAGGCGCCGCGCCGAAGGCGACGAATCCGGTCAAGAAGAGAAGACCGCGCAGGAGGCGGCGGGCGGCGCTCACCGAACGACCCCCGGAATGTCGATGGGCTCCATGCCCTCGGGCCATTCCATCGTCACCGTGTACTGGGAGAGCAGGCCTTCGAAGTAGAGCCGTTCCGCCTCCCGGGTCCGCTCGCTCACCAGGTCTCGCTGGACGGCGTCCCGCACCTCGTGCAGCTCGGAGGGCCGCCCCAAGTCCAGCGCGTCGACCCGTGCCACGTGGAGCCCGAAGGCCGATGTGACGGGCCCGCTCCACTCGCCCACGGGAAGCGCGACGAGCTGCGCGGCGAACTCATCTCCAAACACGTTCAGCAGGTCCCGCTCGGACATGTCCCGGTGTGCGGCGGGATACAGGAACGGATCACCCAGCATCTCGGGATCCGCATTCGGGGTGGACCTCAGATGCTCGAGCATCGAGCGGGCTCGGGCTCTGTCCTCCTCTGCATCGGGCCCTCCGCGGAGAAAGACCTGGATGAAGCTGATCGTGGCTTCCTGGCGGTACGGATCCGGATTCGCGTCCAGGTGCGCCTGAAGCTCCTCGTCGGTTGGTTCGAAGGATTCTACCAAGTCGGCCGTGAAGAACTCGAGCTTCTGGCGCATGCGACGGCGAATGATCTGGTCGTCCCGATCGAGACCCATCGCCAGGGCTTCGCGGTAGAGCACCTCTTCCTTGAGATAGTCCTCGACCAGTCCTCTGAACTCGTTCTCGGTCGGGGGACGCTGCCACGTCCGGCGGAAGCCTTCCATCAGACGCTCGGCTACGCCGGGCGTGATGGTGATGCGATTCGCGGACGGTTCTCCCGCATCGCCACGCAAGAAGCCGATGCCGAACAGCACGGCGCCGAGTGCCAAAAAATGGACCAGCGGTTCTTTCAGAAGCTTGTTCATAAACGTCGATGCCATGGATCGGTCACTCGATATTCCTGTTCGGGCCGCCTAGAACGCTTCCCCAACTTTGAAGTAAACCCCCCAATCCCCGTCACCCACCGCGAAGTCCACGCCCACGTTCATGTGGTTTTCGGTGAACGCCGTGAACCTGAAGCCCGCACCGATGCCCGGCAAGATCTTGCCGTCGTCCGATTCGTTGATCGATTCGAACACCGTCGCCAGACCGGCGAAGCCCACCACCCCCAACCGCTCCCGGAAGTTCCAGCGGTATTCGCCCTGAATGGCCACCAGGTAGTTTCCCCGGTGCTCCCCCTGTGTGTATCCGCGGATGTCGTTGCGGCGGCCCACGACGTACTGCTGGTTGAATGCGAGGTCGCCGAGACCCAAACCCACGAAGGCGCGGGCGGCAATCACGTCGGCCTTCTCCCTCAGCGACCAGTAGTGATTGTAGTCGAGGTCGATGGTGTTCGATCCCACCTCGTTGCCGAACGCCTCGGGGTAGGTGAAGTACTTCACGTTGGTCAGGAAACCCGACTTGGGGTAGTAGACGTTGGTGCGGGCATCCCAGGACGCCGACAGCCCGAGACCGTTGAGGGTCGTGGTCACAGTCGTATCGGGGGACAGTTCGCTGGTGTTCCGGAACTTGGTGTGGACGAAGCTGGCGCCGACGTAGATTCGCTTGTAGACACGGCGCTGCACCTCCACGTAGGCAAAGCCCGCCCGCGTGTTGTACGGCACCCAGATGTCGATGGGGTTGTCCAGGTAGAACTGGAAGTTGACCGACCCGGATCCGCCCGCGCCCGTAAGGCGCCAATCGTCTTCGGCGAGATGCATTCGTGCGAATCCGAAGACAAACCAGGTCTTGTTCGCGGAGTACATGCCGAGAAGTCCGGCGATCGAGGACGGCGAGATCGTGTCGCGCATGACTGGGTTGAACATCACCATGGGGAGTGCACCAACCGACGCGCCGATCGACCGGTTGTAGCTCACGTAGGGAAGCGGCACGATCTTGTACTTGCCTTCGATTCGACCTGTTTGGGACCCGCCGCCCGCCCCAACGCCCTGGGCTGCTGCCGCGGACGGGATAAGGAGCAGAAGCGCGAACGCGCAGACGAGCAAAACGAGCCCGGGGACGCTACCGAACCCGGGCCCGCGGTGCCCTGTGTTATCAGTCAAAGTCATTCGTTCAGCAGTTTTCTACAGCTCCGGCGTGTACCAGATGGGCGACGTGTAGGCCCGCTCCTGACCGAACATGGGTATCGTCTCGGGCATCGTGATCCCATAGAATTTCGAATCGTACGCCTGCCACGTGGGAGTTGGGATCTCCAACACCCGTGCGTAGTAGAACGCCCGATGATCGGGGTTGAAGTCCGGGTCCGTCCACACCGCCCGCAGTTCGGCGTCGCCGATGTTGTTCAGGTAGCTGGCGTCGGCCACGTTGACCGTATTGCCAACGGGGGTGCGAGCGCGGCCGTCGGCGCCGATCGTTCGGCCGTCGGAGACCGCCACGTCGTACACCCGCTCTTGCCGTTCACCGTCGTCGTCGATCCACCCCTTGATGATCTGGACACGATCGAGGTTGCCGGACCAGGGATCCTTGAGGGCACCCACCATGAACACCGGGGCCTGCCTACCGGCGGGTCGCTCCGCCAGGTCACCCCCCATCGGCACACCCTTGTTGTAGCCGATCGACACGGCATCGGGCCGGAACACTTCGTCCTCGGCGTAATCCCAGCCCCCGAAAAACCGCACGGTGATCCGCGTCCCCGTGGTGGCGTAGGTTTCCTTCTTTTGCATCGCGTCGAAGAGACCCTCGCGCGTGTTCTCGCGGGCCCAGACGGCCGCGAGGCCGGCGCCGATCGACTCGTACGAATAGCTCGACAACGTTTCGTCGCCGGCCAGGGAGCCTATGATGACGTGCTTCCAGCGATCGGCCTCAGGCTCCAGGTGCGGCGCCTTCCCGAAGAAGTTCTCTTCCCGAGTGGTGGCCAGCGACGTATGCGCGTCGGTGCTCCCGATCATGCCGAACTTGTAGGGATTCACGCCGAGCTGGGCCTCCAGTTGCATGCCGAGCTGCAGCGCGGAGCGGGCATACTCATAGGGGAGCATCCAGTCTTCTTTCGGCCTGAATCCCGCGATGTCGCTCTTGTCCCACGTGCCGTAGTCGGCGAACTCGTCGTCGGGTGACAAGGTCGGGTGCGCCTCTCCGTCTCCCTTTATCTGGGTGACTTCATACAATGGTTCAAAGCGTATGCGTGCTTCGGCATACGCCCGGTCGACCGGTTCGCCGTTCAACCGCTCGATGGGAAACATCAGGCCGTTGGAGACGTTGCCGTTGTGGGCCACGGCCAGAACGCTACCACCCGTGGCCTCCTCGTAGTTCGCCATGTACTCCCAGAGATCCTCCGGATCGTAGGAGTCTTGCGTGCTGAAGGGCAGGACCTGCCCCGCCTTGTCGGCACCCTCCTTGAAGATGACGACCCGGTGCAGATTGCCGGGCGCTTCTGCTGTGTTGATCGAGGTCCATTCGAAGCCGATGAGGGCGGTGAAGCGTCCGGGGTCGTTGTACTCCTCGGCGAAGGCGATCTCACGATCCCAGACCGTGCGCATCATCCTCGGGTTGTCAATCGGATCTCGGTTCGCGGACACCTCCGTGATCCACGCCTGGAACGCTCCGCGGGAATCACCGGCCTTCACCATGTCGTGGACCATGCGACCCCACTCGCTCTTGAGCAGCTCGGGGTTCGACTCGGCGATCATCGGCGCGAGCCCCAGGTTCTCGGCGTGGTCCGACACCACCAGGAAGTCGAGGGGGCGGATGAGGCGTGCGCGTATTCCATGTGATGTCAGGACTTCCTCGCCCCGGGCAAAGCGGTAGGCCGCATCGGGGCCGAGCGTGTTCCCGAACATGCCGGCATCGGTGGAATACGAGGTGTGCAAGTGAGTATCACCCCAGTAGACGCCCTCGGCGAAGTTGGCATCGGCAGCGGTTCGCGCGACGTAGGGCGAGTAGATTTTCGGTGCCCGGCGCAGGCTATCGGGATACGTCACGTCCTGGGCGAGGGCCACGCTCGGCAGTGCCAGTGCCGCCAGTGCGATCGCGGCGACCGTGTACCGCTGGATGTACGTTCTCATGTCTATCTCCTGTCCGAGTTTGTCGGGGAACCTCTTCGAGAGATTGCCCGCCACTCTACATGCCCGGGTTGTACCAGATGGGGCTCGTGTACGCCCGCTCCTGTGTCGACGTCGGAGCGCCATCGGGGATCGGGATTCCGAACCGAAACGCGTCGTACGTCGACCACCGTGGCGTCGGGATCTCGATCACCCGGGTGTAATAGAACGCCTTCACGTTGGGATCGAAGTCCGGGTCGGTCCACACCGTCGCCAGTTCCGACGCGCCGATGGTGTTCGTCCAGTTGGCGTTCGCCACGTCGACGGTGTTGCCAACCGGAGGGAGCCTGCCATCGGAGCCAGGGCGCCGGTTTCCGGACCACGCCACGTCGTAGACCTTCTCCTGCGTCTCGCCGTCGGCGCCGAGCCACCCCTTGATGATCTGGATGCGGTCCAGATTGGCTCCCTGCGCATCACGCAAGGAATACACCATGAAGGTGGGCGCCGACGCCCCCGACGGCTGAGCGGGCAGATCGCCACCCATGGGGACGCCTTTCGCGTATCCGGCAAAGGCGGGCTGGCGGCTGTTCATGTCCTGGTCGGTGAACTCCCAACCTCCGAAGAACCGTACGGCGAGCCTCGACCCCGTGGTCGCGTAGACCTCCTTCCGCTCCATCGCGTCGAAAATGGCTTCCCGCGTATTCTCCGTGGCCCACACCGCGGCCAGTCCCGACGCGACCTGCTGCCAGGCGTAGATCGTGCCGTTCTCGTTGCTCATGAACGGGTGGGCCATCCGCTCCAGGCTCGGCTCGTAACCGGTGTGCTTGCCGAAGAAGTTGTCTTCCTGGGCCGTGGCGAGAGAGGTGTGGCTGTCGGTGGACCCGATCATGCCGAACTTGTACGGGTTGGTTCCCAGCTCGGTCTCGAGGGTCAGCCCGCGCTTCAAGCCCTCACGCGCGTATTCGCCGGCCAGCATGTCATCTGTCTTGGCCTCCGACACGTCCAGGTTCCCGATGGCCCAGTTCTCGTAGTCGGCGAACTCGTCGTCCGGCGAGAGGAAGGGATGCGTCTCGCCGTCACCCTTGATCTGGGTGACCTCGTACAGGGGCTCCCACCTCGCACGGGTGGTGACGTACTCCTCGTCGAGGACGCGGCCGTCGTACTGTGCTTCGAGGGGGAACATGATCCCGTTGGCCAGGTTGCCGTTGTGGGCGATGGCCAGCACGTCCCCACCGGTTTGCGCCTCGTACCTGTCTAGCCAAGTCCACAGGTCCCGGGGGTTGATGCTGCCCTGCGGAGGAGTCGTCGTGTACGGCACCATCTGTCCGCCCTTGTCCCCGTCGTCCCGGTAGATGACGACCCGATGCATGTTGCCGCCCCGAACCAGCGACGTCCACTCGTAGCCGATGAATGCCGTGAAGACGCCGGGATCGTTGAAGTCCTCGGCAGCGTCCACGGCGCGCTGCCAGACGTCCTTGTACGGTTTCGAATCAGGCGTGTAGTACAGCGCCTCAGGGAAATTGCCCTGCGAAAACCTGCCAATCAATTCCAAAGCGACGCCGACGCCCTCGCCGGCCTGGATCCGGTTGTACCAGTCCTTTCCCGTGGGGTCGGCCAGCATGTGCGGCTTGCCGGCGAAGAGGTCGGGAAAGAACCCCATATTATCCGAGTGGTCCGCGATGACCAGGAAGTCCAGGGGCCGTGAGAGCCTCGCCTGGAGGCCGGCGGACGTCGTGACCTCCTCGCCCCGGGCGAAACGATAGGCCTCCTCCCAATCGAGTCGGTTCCCGAACGCGCCGGCGTCCATCGACATGCCGGTGTGCAGGTGGGTGTCGCCCCAGTAGACGCGGCTCGGGAAGCCGCGGTCGGCGTAGGGCGAGTACGCCTTGCCCCGGTATGCCTCCGAGAGCACCTCCGGTGGCGGGGGTGGTATCTGCGCCGCCGCTTCAACGGTGGTAGCTGCGAGAGCGACCAGGGCCGCCGCGAAGGCCAGGGTGCGTTTCGATACGAGTGAGATCATTTCGGATGTTCCTTCCTTCATGAACAACGATGGTGCTGGGGACTATTCAATAACCCACGGCGAAATTGGGGGGCAGGGCCGAGCGGCGGGCGCACGAGCGACGGCCGACGCGATCATCGCGCCGGCACCGCATCGCTTCAATCCGCGTAGGGGCCTCCTTCTATTCTCAGGCGACTCCGTAACCGCTTCCGATCATGCACGACACCCAATGGCGGTCCCACAGGCGGAAGTTGTCGGAGAATTCTGCAACTGCCGCCTCGAACGCTTCCTGTGCTGACTGACGGCCTCTGCGGCCGCGTATGCCACCACCGGCTCCTCCGGCCACCGCCCCGATCGCGGCGCCCTTGCCGGCGTCACCTGCAATGGCCCCGATCGCGAGCCCGGCGAGCGCCCCGCGGGCCGCCCCTCTGACCGCGGCCCCCTGGGTCGACTGATACTGCTGGAGCGCAGCCCCATGGTCTCTCTCGAGTTGCGCGTACGCCGCCACGGGATCGAACCCGGTCTGTCCGCCCGACCAGTTGTAGCAGGCGAGCTGTGCCTCAGATTGTTCCGCAGTGGTCCGCTGGCCGCGATACACGATCCTGTCGGCGGGATTCGTATTCGTCGGGTCCTGGGCGCCGGCGCGAACCGAAATGACCGTTACGGCCGCCAGGGCAAGGGAGATCGCCCCCACATATGCGCTACGTCTCATTGTGCCTCCTGCGTGAGATGGTTTCGTCTTTCTGCGACTGTGCGAAGCCTTGCGCCCGCGGGAATCAACAGGCCCTCGGCAAGATCAAGACGAATTGGGTGCGGAACTCCCAGTCGGGTCCGCCGTCCGGCGATGCGACATACACGCCTGAAGAGGACATGAGTAACGGTTGCGCATGGGAAAGTGTATGGGACTTTGGTCGTATGGCTTCGAACGCGAGGACTACCTTGGTACCGCATGTCCGGAACGTTGCAATTCGAAACAAAGTGGGACTAAAGTCCAATGTTGTCGTCGACGTTCTCCGCCTACACTATCCAGCACACAAGACCCTTCGAGTGCCGGAATTGAACCAGCAAGGAGCCGTACGATGAGATCTCACAGGTTGATTTGGTGCGCCGCATCCGCTTTTCTCGTCGCAGGCTGCGGTGGGGGGTTGCAGGTCGACACTGACTACGATCCCCAGGCGGACTTCGCGGCGGTTGAGACATACGCGTGGGCCCAGCGGACGCCCACCGGGGACGACGACCCGCGGGTGTACAACGCGATCGTCCAGGCTCGCGTCAGGAATGCCATCGACGGCGCTCTCCAGGCGAAGGGGCTCCGCCTCGTGACGTCCTCCCCGGACGTCTACGTCGCCTGGCACGGCGCCATCGAGGGCCAGATGAGCTACGAGACCATCAGCAACAATTACGGTTACGGGTGGGGCCGATACGGGTATCGTGGCGGTGGCATGGCCATGGGCACGACGACCTCCCGAACCACCGCACGGGAGTGGGACGAAGGCACGCTCATCATCGACATCATCGACCGCAGTACAGACGAGCTGATGTGGCGGGCGGTGGGGCAGGCCAAGCTCTCCGAGACCCAACGGACGCCCCAGGAGGCCCAGGCCAAGGCCAATGAGGTGGCGGTGAAGATGCTGGCGGATTTCCCGCCGGGCGGCTCCCAGTAGGCTAGCCTGGAGTCGCTGCAGCGAATCTTCGAGGCCGGGCGGTGTGCCCGGCCTCGATGCGTCTACAGCCTCAGAAGGACCATCCGACAGTCACTTCCGTTCGAAAATCAAGCTTCGTCGGGTCGGTCGTCGTGTCGGTCGACGGCGGCCGGGTGTCGAGATCGGCGGTCACGTTGAAGCCCAGAAAGAAATCCTTGACAATTTCGTATTGGACGCGCAGCTCGGCATCGGAGACCACTCGCCCCAACTCGGTGATGCCGGGATAGGCGTTGATGCTCGTGAGCACGTCCAGCTCCGGTGTGTCGAACCGGAAGATGGCCCACTCGAACTTGACGAAGCCTTCTATGTTGACAGTGGCGGTATCCTGGGCTTCGACCCCGGGGTCCACGCTCTCTTCACTGTGGCGCTCGCTGGAGATCGAGATGCCGGCGTTCAGACTCAGGATACTGCTGTTTGTCTGAACCATGGTCCGCCCGATGCCGGCTCCAAACCGGCCCCGGAGGGCCAGGCTTTGCTCTTCGTTCTGTTCGGCCGAGGTGAAGATGCCCAGAGCCCACCGTTGTTCCCCGAGGTACCGCTGGAGAGACAGCTCCACCGAGTTGCTGGATGTGGCGTCGACGCCCTCCTGGTTCTGGAAATAGGCCTTTCCGCTCAAGCTGCCGCCCCACTTCCGGCCCCGGTAGTTCGCCCGCCAGCTTGCCGTCAGGTCAGTAGCATTGTTCGCCTTCGCGTAGCTGAACCCCACGTCGACATATCCATTGAGCCGATGCCAAAAACCCGCCTCAATGGGCGTGATCCGCACGATCGATCGGAGTAGCAGAGTGTCCCGCCGGGGGGGCAGCGCCACGATGAGGGTGCCCGCTTCCGCTTCGTCGAGGAGCGTCCCGTAGTAACGTTGGCCGGATCGTTGCTCCACCTCGAAGTACCACACACTCACGAGCCGTTGGACCTTGGTCCACTCGATCTGCAGGGTGCCCATGTCGTCGGTGCCGTATTCCAGCCTTCCCCGGTCGAGCCGCTTGATCTCGCCGGTGATGGCATCGCCGTTCTGGATGGTCACCACGTCCGTCTTTTGGGCGGTCGCGGGCGCCGCGCTCATTGCGAGCGTGGCGAGCACCAGCCATGAGGTACGGAGCACCGTACTCGCGCTGGGCTGGGTTACCGCGCGGCTCGGTTCCAGAACTCCTCGCCGCCCGGGCGCCGCGTCCAGATGAGCACCACGCCACAGGAGTGGTCGTATTCCATGGGGACGGAGACGCCGAGGTAGACCTCCAGGGCCTCCACGTGCTCGGGGGGCATCGTGCCCATGTCGAACCCCGGGGTCCGCATGCCGTCGATAAAGGTCAGGAGCACACAATCACGGGAGCGCGAGTTCGTGAGAACCGGCGTACCGAACCGGTCGCGTTGCATACGAACCCCGGACACCCTGCGGAAGAGGGGGAGCAGGTCGTTGAAGGTGGTCTCCTCGATCTCCTGGCGGCCGGCCTGGAATCCGTTGGAAGACTCACCGCGGCGGTAGAAGCCCCGGGCCGCGAGAAACGGCGACCGGGCCACCACCACGATGGGGTCCAAGGGGATGGCTGCGGCGGCGAGGGTCAGCTTGACGTCCACTGTGATCCCGGGAAATGCGGCAGTGGTGTCCTCACGGGGTTGGTACCCCACCCGGCGAGATCGGAGCAGCACTGCGCCGGTGGAGACGTCCTGAAACCTGAAGTTGCCCTGCCCGTCGGTTTCCACCGTCTGGTTGGCGGGCACCAGCTCCACAGTGACCCCCTCGATGGGCCGCCCGGATTCCTGATCCCGGATCTGCCCGATGACCTCGCCCGGGCCGACGGGATTGTTCTCTTCCTCGGGAGACATATCCACCTGGATGTTCATTGGCCCCGCGAAGTTGACGTTCTGGTCGGCGTAGTAGTACCCGCGGCGCAGCACCATGAAGCGATACGGCCCGGCCTCGATTTCGGTGAGCTCGAACACGCCGTTCTCATCCGTGAGATCCCAGGACTGTTGACCAGGGATTCCCACCACGGAGTACTGCAACGGCTCGCCGGTGGTCTGGTCGACCACGGTTCCGCTGACCGCGAACGTGTCCTGTCCTCGAAGAGCATGGGGTGCCGCGAGCGCCGCGATGATCAACGACGCCCCCAGAAGGGTGGAAGGTGTCTTCGACTGAAAACTGAACATGATTGAACCTCTCCGTTCTAACTCTTTGAGTGGTGTTCCCACCACGCCTCGGCCATCTCGTCGGTCCACGGGTCCCCCGCCTCCACCGCCTCCAACATCTTGCCCAGGGCCCGGGCGTTTTGCGGCCGCGCGTCCGGATTCTTCCGGAGGCATGCCATCACGATGTCCTCCAGCTTCTGGGGGATCTCTCCCCCCACCCGGCTGGACGGGGGAGGCGCCTCTTCGGTGGCGTGGGCGATGACCATGGCCATGGGATTCGATCTGGGAAACACTAGCTCGCCGGTGAGGAGCCAGTACCCGACGCATCCCAGGCCGTAGATGTCGGAGCGACCGTCCACCACCTCGTCATCCCCCATGGCCTGCTCGGGGGACATGAAGGCCGGGGTGCCCGACACCGCCCCCGCCTGCGTCAGTTGATCGTGCTTCTTGGGTTGGGCATCTCCGCGTTTCACCAAGCCGAAGTCCAGCACCTTCACGAAATCGAGGTCCGCACCGTAGCGGCACACGAAGATGTTGGCCGGCTTGATGTCCCGGTGAATGAGCCCGTGCAGGTGGGCTTCGTGGAGCGAGTGGCAGGCCTGGCGCAGCAGCATGGCGATCCGCCCGGCCGGCTGCCTGCCGTAGCGGTTCACCAGGGAGTAGAGATCGAGGCCGTCCAGCAACTCCATGACGTAGTACAGCGCGCCGTCCCGGGAGACACCGAAGTCGTAGAGTTCGATCGTGTGGGGAGACCGGAGCGCCGCCGTGGCCTGGGCCTCCCGCTCGAACCGCTTCAGGATGACCTCGGTGCCGCGGTCGCTCGTTGAGCCGAGGACCTCGGGCTGGATGAGCTTCACGGCGGCGGTCCGGGCGAGCAACCGGTGCTTGGCCTTCCACACCTCGCCCATGCCGCCCGCTCCCAACTCTTCCTCCAGGTGGTAGCTCCCCAGGGCCCGGGCCTTGGTGAGCTTTTGGCCCAACTGGTACATCGTGCGGCTCACAGCGAGGGCCAGGAGGACCGCCACGACGTTGGGCCACATGCTCCGGGCGAACACGCCGAAGGCCGGCATCGTGATCGACCCCGCTGCGGCATACGCCATCACCATGAGGGGTTCGGTGGCGGCCGCGAGCACCGAGGCAACCGCCGTGCGACCCATCGTGTTGGGAACAATCACCGGGTAGATCAACACCCACACGGCCACCCCCGACCACGTGAGGGCGGGTCTCACCCCCATCTCGGTGACGATGTTCTGGGACGCGACGAGCGCGACCAGCACCTCGTAGCCCGAGCCGAGGTCCAGCAGGCGGGTCGGGCCGATCCGGTCGCTGCGGGCCAGATAGAATACGATCAGGCTGGCGACGACGGCGAGCACCGCCATCG
This sequence comes from Gemmatimonadota bacterium, assembly GCA_039589615.1. Lineage (GTDB taxonomy): Bacteria > Gemmatimonadota > Gemmatimonadetes > Gemmatimonadales > GWC2-71-9 > B3T1B10. The sequence continues at coordinate 62,347 of JBDHHA010000006.1, read as the reverse complement.
TGTACTGCATCGGCCGATTCGTCACCGTCCGTGTGGCTTCGGCGACGACCACGCCCGCAATAACGATCACGACGATGGCCAGCGAAATGAACGCCAGGCGCCGGGAAATGTCTTGCAGGAGATCGACAGGGAGCTTGGACCTTGGCCCTGACGCCGCCCCCGCAATACTGACCGCGTGACTGGTTGCCGGATGGAGGGAGATCTCGTCGGGCATGGCTAGGGTCTGATCGGCACCACGACTTTGGCGTAAAAGGCAACGGAGCGTGTGCTGAAGGTCTCACTGAAGCCGGGGTCACCACCCATGAGGAGAGCGATTTCGGCGCCCACCTTGAATCCGGGGAGGGGCACCAGGGCACTCGCCCTGGGCGACACCAATCCCTTGGTCGCCTTGTTCGTTTCCTCGGTCGGGGTGCTGCCGTCCGCGGGCTCGCGCACCGTGTTCGCTCGGAATCGGGTGATCCCGACGACGACACTCAGGCGAACCTCCACCGGCTCCACCGGCAAGGGAATGCCCAGCTCACCTCCGAAGATCCAGGCGCTCTGATCCGTCGTGGTGGTCTCCGTGGTGAGGATCCTGGTGGAAGAGGTGCCAAAGTGTCTGACGAGAACGCCTCCGGCGTAGATCCCGCTCTCCAAGACGCCCGCCGTGGCCCCGACCCCGACCCGGTAGGGATCCTCCAGCCCGTAACCGCCGAGGAGCCCCACCTCCAGGTCCATCTGCTGGGTCGCTGCGGGGCGGGGCAGCGAAGTCAATCCGACGATGATCACGCAAACGGCACGGCTCGCGGTCATTCGGGTCCCTCCTGTTTAAGGAGTTGACGATCCCGGACAGTGTATCGCAGTTGAATGGCGAGGGGTATGGGACCTTGGTCGTACCGGGTGGACCGGACTCATATTGGACCAAGGTCCCATGGCGTGGCTATCCTCCCCGGAATGATGTTGTGACGACTTCCTTTCGCCAGTAGCAGGGGCGCAAATGCGGCTGGGCCCAAAAAACACCGTATTCCTTGCCGTCCTGGCGATCTCGCATCCCTGCGTTGCCCAATCCCCGACCCGTCCCGATGACGCCCAGCGCGCGTACCAGGTCGTTCTGCTCGGCAACACCGGAGCGGGCACCATGGAGCAGCTCGAGCCAACGCTGCAGTTTGCCCGTGGCCGGCTGATGGAGACAGGGGAGAACGGAGCGGTGGTGTTTCTGGGCGACCTCCTGCCCTGTTGCGGCATGCCCGACTCCGGGGCGACCGGCCGGGCCGTGGCCGAGGAGCGGTTGATGGTCCTGGTCGATGCGGTCCGGGATTACCCGGGGAGAGTGTTCTTCGTGCCGGGCGAGCTGGATTGGGGCCGGGATCCCCTGGAGGGGTGGGAGTCCCTGCTGCGGATGGAGGAATTCATCGAGGCGACCCTAGACCGGGGGAACGTCTTCGTGCCGGACGAGGGCCTTCCCGGGCCGCACGAGGTGCGACTGGCGGACGACATTCGCCTCCTCGCCGTCAACACCCAGTGGCTACTCACGGACCACGAACGCTCCACCGGGGAGGCGGAGGACTACGAGGCGGAGGAGGACGCCGACTTCTACGTCGCCCTCGAGGACTTGATCGCCAAGCGCGCCACCGACGACCTCATCGTCGTGGGGCATCACCCCATCTACTCCCACGGCAGGTACGGGGGGCACTATCCACCCAAGACCCACCTGTTCCCGTTGACCCTGGCCTGGGACGACGCCTACCTCCCGCTGCCGATCGTCGGCACAATCGCGCTCAGCCTGCGGCGCAGCATCGGCTCCGAGCAGCACTTCGCCCACGAACGCAACGCGTGGATGCGGGAGAACCTGGAGCGGATCCTCCTCGAGCACGAGGATTTCATCTTCGCCTCCGCCCACGACTACAGTCTCCAGTTGTTCGAGTCGGCGTCGCTGAGCGACATGCAGAAGTACGTGGTGAGCGGCTCCGCCGGCGAGTCGGAGTACGTCGCCGGAGGCCGGGAACTTTCAGGCGGCCGGGAGGTGAGCCACACCTCCAGCGCCCGGGGATTCCTCTCGCTCCATTACTACAATGACGCGTCGATTTGGATCGAGGGCTGGGCCGTGGGGGACGGCGGTGCCGGGGAGCTGATCTACGAGGCATCACTGCAGGAGCCCCGGCTCGCGCCGGAGAACGAAAACCCCGTGGTCGCCGAGACGGTCTATCCGGACTATGGTGACAGTACGATTGTCGTGGCGCCCGAGGCGGATTACGGGGCCGGGTGGCTGCAACGGTTCCTGGTGGGGTCCAACCATCGAGCGATCTGGACCACCCCGGTGGAGATCCCGTACCTCGACATGGGGGCGGAGCATGGGGGGCTCACCCCCATCAAGCGGGGCGGGGGGATGCAGACGACGTCCATTCGCCTGGAAGGGGGCGACGGCAAGCAGTACGTCCTCCGCTCGGTGAACAAGGACGGCCAACGCTTCCTCCCCGAAGAATGGCAGGAGACTTTCGTCGCTCCGATCTCCCAGGACTTTCTCTCGTATTCCCATCCCCACGGCGCCTTTGTGATCCCGCCCCTGGCAGATGCGGCCGGCGTGTACCACACCAACCCAAAACTGGTGTACGTCCCGTCTGATCCCCGCATGGGGATCTACCAGGACCTCGTGGGCGACATGCTGATGCTCTACGAGGAACGGCCGCACAAGGACATGTCGGATTCCCCATGGTTCGGCGGCTCGGACGACGTGGTGGGGGCGCCGGAGGTCTATCGCCGGGTGACCCGGGACAACGACTATCGCGTCGACGCCCGTGCCCTCGCTCGGGCGAGGCTGTTCGACATGTGGCTCAGCGATTGGGACCGGCACAAGGATCAATGGCGCTGGGCGTCGTTCGACGCGCCCGAGGGGGGAGGCAAGATCTACCGACCCATCCCCCGGGATCGGGACCAGGCCTTCAACAGGCTGGACTTTCTGCTGCACCCCATCATCAAGCCGTTCCTGAAATTCCAGGATTACCGCAAGAGCTACGGCAGCCTCAAAGGCCTGACACAGAACGGCAGGCAGCAGGATCACCGGTTCCTGAGTGAGTTGAGCCGTGAGGACTGGCGCACCATTGCCGATTCCGTGCGGACCGCCCTCACCGACGAAGTCATTGAGAGGGCGTTCCGGACGCTCCCAGCCCCGGTGTTCGCGCTCCACGGCGAGGAGATGATCGAGATCGGCAAGGTGCGGAGGGACAAGCTCCTGGATGTAGCGGACGAGTTCTATCTTCTCCACGCGCGAACGGTGGATGTGCTGGGCTCCGACAAGCACGAGCGGTTCGAGGTCACCAGGCTGAACGACGACGAGACCGAAGTCGTGGTCTTCAAGACGTTGAAGGACGGTGAGATCGTACGGGAGATCTATCGCCGCGTGCTGCATCGCGACGAGACCGACGAGGTGGCGCTGTATGGACGCGGCGGTGACGATCAGTTCGTCGTGCGGGGAAGAGTGGGAGACGGGATCACGGTCCGGGCTGTGGGGGGCGCGGGCGATGACGCCTTCGTCGATCGGTCCACCGTGGAGGGCTCGGGCCGGAAGACCCGGTTCTACGATTCCCAGGCCGGCGAGATGGAAGCCGGCACGGAAACCCGGGTCACCATCTCCGACGATCCGGAGGAAAACCAGTACACGGGGTTCTTCGAGTACCCCCGCACCTATCCCTTCGCTGCGGCATTGTACACGTCCGACGATGGGTTCGTGGTGCTCGGCGGCGCGCTGAGGAAGGAACACGGGTTCCGCAAGTATCCATACGCGAGGCTGCACAGCCTCTCAGGCTCGTTCGCTACGAAATCCCGTGCAGTCACCGTGAGTTACAGTGGGACCTTCAAGCAGATCTTGGGAGACTGGGACGGGGGTCTGGGATTGGGCTTCGAGAACCCCAACAACTTCCGGAACTTCTACGGACTGGGAAACGAGACCGGCCCCATTCCCGAGGAGGATGCCAGGGTTCGGCTGGGCCGGATCGACCTCCGTGTTCCGTTCGCGTTCGAAGACGAGGCCGGGTGGCGATTCGAGGTGGCACCGAAAGTGGTGCAGACCGACGTGCGGGACGACCAAATAGTCGACGTGCCGAGTCGACCCGGGCTGTCGCCGTTCACCACCGACGCCCAGTGGTACACCGGTGGCCGGGTGTCCCTCGACGTGCAGTACAAGGACGACCCGATCAACCCGCGCAGGGGATTCCAGTGGATCACCAGTGTCGACGGCAACGTCGGACTCTCCAACGCTCCCGACGATTTCGCCACGGTGGAATCGAGCCTGTCCCTCTACGCATCGCCCAACATGCGGCGACAGATGACGCTCGCCTTCCGCGTCGGCGGCGCGCATACGTTTGGCACGTTTCCGTTCTATGCCTCGAATGCACTGGGAGGGACCACGAACCTCCGTGGCTACCGGGAGACCCGCTTTTCCGGCCGGTCGAGTCTCTACACCAACAGCGAGCTCCGCGTCGGATTGATCACCGTCAGGGGGAACGTCCTCCCGGGTACTCTAGGGGTCGTGGGGTTGTTTGACGCCGGCCGTGTGTGGACCGATGGGGAGTCGTCCTCACTCTGGCATACGGGATTTGGTGGTGGGGTGTGGTTCGACCTCGCGGGGGAAGTGCTGCTCCGGGTTACCGCCGGGCATTCGTCTGAGAACACCACAGTCTTGTTTGGTGCAGGGTTCTTCTTTTAACCAGTGAGTACCGTCATGCATGAAGAACGTAAAGCGAAATTCTCGACCCTTTTTGTCGCGTTGATGGTCCTCGTGGCGGTCATGCCGTTTCTCCGGCCGGGTGCCATCGGCGCGGGGATACTTCAGGCGCTGTTCACCGTGCTCCTCGTCTCGGGGCTCTACGCGGTCATCGACGACGGCAAGCGCGCCCTCACTGTTGCCGCCGCGTTTGCCGTGCCGGCCGTTGCACTCTCGTGGGCCGGTCGCGTGTTCTCCAACCTGACGCTCAACGGGGTGGGAGCGCTCTTTTTGGCTGCGTTCTTGACGGTCACTGCGGTGGAGATCCTGAGATACATCGTTCGCGCGCGGCGGGTCACGTCGCAGGTCGTTTTCGGCTCGGTGTCCGTGTATCTGATGATCGGGATCATGGGCGCGCTCCTGTTCTCGGCGATGGAGCTGTGGGTCCCGGGGTCGCTGCGGCTGCCCGGGCTGGACGGCGCCGCAATGGACGACCCAACCCGGTTCTCGGCCATCGCGTATTTCAGCTTCGTGACCCTGACCACACTGGGGTATGGCGATATCACGCCGGTCTCCCCTTTGGCGCGTTCGATGGCCACGATGTTGGCCGTCGCGGGGCAGCTCTATTTGGTGGTGTTGGTGGCCCGTGTGGTGGGGCTCCACATCGCTCAGTCGAGCGAGTCGCCCGGGTAAGCGGTGCGCTGCTGACCATGATCGTGGTGCCGGTGTTGTAGGCGATGTTTTACAGAGTGCATTCCACATAGGTGAGGTTGCCATGAAGAATTGCTATGTCTTTTTTGTCGCTCTTGCGGTGTCCGCTCCCGCCCACGCGCAGGTGGGCGCTCCCAGTCCTTGGAGCTTTGAGTTGACCCCGTATTTCTGGAGCATGGGCTCGAGTGGGGTCATCCTCGGTGGGGCCAACGCCGTGGAGTTCGATTTCAGCGCCGGCGACCTGGCCGAGGCGAGAAGCTTCCAGCTTGCGTCACGGTTCGAGGCACAGAACGGTGATTGGACGATACTCGGCGACCTCTCGGTGGTCTCCCTGCAGGCTTCCGAGTCGGGCGGGCTCGACGTCGACGTGGATCAGTTCATGTTCGAGGCTGCGGGGGCGTACCACATCGAGCCGTGGCTCGAGTTCCTGTTCGGGCTCCGCTATCAGAACACGAATCTGGATTTCCAGCAATCGGGGACGAGTGTGGGCGAGCGGAACAACGGATGGGTCGATCCGTTCCTCGGCGGGCGCGTGTCGCAGGATTTCAGGCGCTGGCGGGTCGAGGCCCGGGCGGATGCCGGCGGCGGGCTCATTGGCTCGGACCTCGCCTTCAACGGTTACGCGACCCTCGGCTTCCGTCCGGTCAACCTGCTGTCACTCGTGGCTGGCTATCGTGTCCTCGATGTGGATTACGTCAAGGAGGACGGTGCGGCCACGGTCGTGTTCGACGTCAACCGGAACGGGCCCATGTTTTCTGTCACGCTGCATTTCTGACGGCAGGGTGGGGTAGATCTCCTCAGGTAGCCGGCGATGGGAGCCGTCCGACCACGGCGGTGACGTTGTCGGTTCCGCCCCGCGCCAGGGCCGTCTCCACCAACTGCCGGCACGTCTGCTCGGCGGATTCGAGTTCGCCGAGGCGCTCCTCGATTTCGTCATCCGGAATGTGTTTGGTGAGGCCGTCAGTGCAGAGCAGTAGCACGTCGTCCCACTGCACGTCTATGGTTGTGGTGACGGGATCGGCGACGGAGCCGCCCACCGCGCTCATGAGCATGTGGGCAAACGGAGACTCCTCGGCCTCCATGGTGTTCAACGCGCCCTCATCATACAAATCCTGCGCCAGCGTCTGGTCCCTGGTGATCCGGCGCAGTTTTCGGTCCCGCATCTGGTAGCAGCGACTGTCCCCCACCTGAACGACATAGGCCCGGGGCCACACGCTCATGACCATGGTGAGGGTCGTGGCCATCCCGCGCCGCTCGGGGTCCTCCTGGGCCTTGGCCTTGATGTTCTCGTGGCTCCGCATGACGGATTCGTGAAGTGCCCCGAGGAAGCTCTCTTCGTGCCCGGGGTCTGCGGTGTAGAAGCATTGCAGGGAATCCCCGACATACTCGAGCACCCCCTCGATCGCCGTCTTGCTGGCCTCCCGTCCGCCCGCGGCACCTCCCACCCCGTCGGCAACCAGTGCCAAGAACCCCAGCCTGTCGCTGGCGAGACGCGCCAGGCGCTCCTGGTCGTCGAGGCTCGTGCCGTGTATCTCGACCCGCTTCTGGAGGGCACAGATCAGGAATTGGTCCTGGTTTTCCGCCCGCACCTTGCCGATGTCGGTGAGCCCGAAGACGTCGATTTCCTGGTCGAGGGGTTTCCTGTTGCCGAGGAGCATAAGGATACGATTCTGGTGCAGGCGCCTCACCGGCGCCATTGGACTTTAGGCGTACTTGAGGGTCAGTCCCTCAGTCGGATTTCCGCGAATGTAACGGGATTGGCCGGATAATTCCTCCGCGACAATGAGGCGACCCGCTTGCCGCCGCCCATGGACGTCACCGTGAGGCTCAGGCGGAGCACGTCCCGTCCCTGGTGCGGCAACGCGATTTCGGCGGCGTACCCGGTGCGTGTGCGACGCGCCGCGTACCGCACGCCGGCGGCGATGGGAGCGACGACGGGCGACGGATCGGTGCCGAACGTGGAGAGGTGGAACTCGGTGAACGTGAGGGCCCGGTTGTCGGCGAGCCACTTCGCCATGAAACCCTGGAAGGGGAGGGACGTGATCACCGGTTCGACCCCGTCGGCCGGTGGAGGAAACAGCAGAAAGAGATCGTCCCCACCGATGGGGCCATCGAGGGGATCACCGTCCACCACGACCGCGATGTGGTCGCCCTCGCCGAGGCTGAGGTCCTCACGCACGCGGATGTTGGGATTTGGGGTTTCCACCGCCACGTAGAGGAACTCGTCGTCGTAACCGAACGCGGCGCGGGTGTCCGTGGGACGGTCGCTTCCACGGTAGAGGGATCGCCAGTCGGCGCCGCGCCACTCGGATGTGCGGCCGTCTACCGTGACCGCCGCACCGGCCCGCGACGGGGCGACCCGGTCCAGGTCCGTGCGATACAACAGCGCTCCGTCCCGCTCCACATAGTCCGGCGAATCCCGCAGCTCGACCATCCGGTCCCGGTACTGTGCCACGAACGGTGCGATCTCGTCGCGGAGTGGTTGCAGGCTCGGGTTGGCGGCAGCCCGTGCCCCGATTTCGTCCAGCGCATCGTCCAGCCGCGCGAGCGTGCCATCGATGGAGGCGACGGGGATGGAGTCGGCCAGGATGTAGAGGGGCTCGAAGAGATTCTCGTCCCAGCCGTAATCCCCGAAGGCGTCGAGGAACGGATTCAGCAGGTCGGCATCCAGCCCGTACAAGGCTTCCAACGCCCGATCGAGGGACCGCTGCGGATCGTAGCCCGACGGGTCATCGGCGTAGTCGGCGAGCGTCGCCAACGCGATCATCGACGCGTGGGCCTCGTTCATGGGGTTGGCAATGATGCCCGCCGTCGCCGAGGCCAGGTCGGCGGCGCGTCCGGTGAACGGCCCCAGGAAGAGCCGCCACCGGGCGTAGTCGTTGACCGGGTAGTTGTCCCACAGGAGGGGTGGGCGCTGCAACAGGGCACCCCAGTTGGCGGCTTGTTCCGCGCTGATGGTGGGTGACGCCACGTCGGGCCCGGTCCAGATGATCTTCACCTCTGACGTGACCCCGGCGCCGACGGCGGCGACGTAGTCACGGTCGCCCCACGCGTCGGTGTAGGTGGTGGGCGTGAACGTCAGCGAGAACCCCCGTGCGGCGAGGTCTGCATGAAGGCGGTTGGTGAGGGCGACGTGGGCTTGGGCAAGGGTGCCGAACGCGTCCCGGTCCGCGGCGGAGCTGAGCTCCGGCGGCACGTCGTCGAGAAAGAGACCGAAGTGCTCCACGCCCAGCTCCCCCACGAGATCGATCTTGTCCACCAGGTCCTGATAGTCGGTGGAATCCGAGTATGTCATCGTGAGTCCTGGGCTGATTGCGTACCAGAGTTCCACGTCAGCCCCTTCGGCCGTGGCGACCAGCTCGCGCAGCTGGTTTCCGGCGTCTGGGGGATATGCTTCGCGCCACCGGCTCCGGTGATAGGGATCGTCCTTGGGGGCGTAGATGTAAACATCGAGGCCCACCCGGCCCATGAACTGCAGCATGTCCAAACGATCCTGGTGCGACCAGGGCGGCCCGTAGAACCCCTCGATGACCCCCGACAGCTCGAACGGCGGGGGCGATTGGGCTTCGCCGGCGCACCCGAGAAGCAGTGAGGCGCAAGGAATCAGCAGTACCAGGCTCTTCGATTTCAGCATCGTTGTCAATCGAGTTGAGAGTCATTGCCACGGAACCCACGGAACGCACGGAAACCCAACCCAGCCCACCCGACAAGATGTTTCCCCTCCCCCCACCTCCGGCGCGGTTCCCGCCACCAGCGTCACCTAACGGGCGGGGTGGTTGGGAGCCCCAAGTCAGGGGGGTGTGCGGTGGTCCGTGCGTTCCGTGGGTTCCGTGGCCATCTACCGCTGTTCGCCGGGGCCATCACCCCCGCCCTCCAGCCAGCCTCTCCGCATCAGCCGAGCGCAACAACAACCACATGGACACGATCCCGAAGATGGGGCCGATCACCAGCGAGGCAAACGCCCACGTCCAACCCACCAGATCCACGATGGCAGGAATGATCTGAATCGATCCCAACGTGAGGAGAAACCCCATGGACGTCTGGGTGGTGAGCAGGGTGCCCATGTACTCCCCTTGGGCCAGCTCGCTCACCGCGGACGAGAACTGGGCCGAGTCGGCGACGATGGTGAATCCCCAGATCAAGGCCAGGACCGTGACGAGATAGGGGTGGCCACCGGCGAAGAGCCCGATGACGGCGGCGCAGACCCCACTCAGGACCATGCTGGCGATGGTTGTGCGGGAGCGTCCCCAGAGATCGGCGAGCCATCCGGCGAAGAGGCTCCCCGGTCCCCCCGCGGAGATGGCGAGAAATGCCACGAAGGCGGCGCTCCGTTCGGGTCCCAGGGTGGTGAAGATCGAGGACTCGGGGGCCGAGGCGTAGGCGAATGACAGGAAGAGGGGGATCCAGGTCCACATGGCGTAGAGCTCCCACATGTGGCCCAGGTAGCCGAAATTGGCCAGGCGGAGCCCCCGGTTGGTGAGGGCTTGGGCCATGTAGCTCCAGCGGAACTTGGGTGCTGCCGAGCGGTAAGGTCCCAACTCCCCGAAGACCCACACCATCGCTCCGCCTACGCCGGCGCAGGCGGACACGGTGTAGAGGACGGGTTGCCAGTCGCCGATGCCCCCGAGCCCCCGGACCAGGTGGGGGACGGCGCTCCCCACGGTAAGGGCTCCCACCAGGAGGCCCAATCCCAGGCCCCGGTCCTCCTTCGTCCACGTGGCCATGATCTTCATCCCCACGGGATAGACCAGGGCCAGGGTCACACCGGTGGCGAACCGGAGGCCCAGCGCCACGGGGAGCCCGGCGTCCAGAAGGGGGATGAGGGCGTTGAACAGTGCTCCGGCGAAGGCGCCTGCCGCGCAGACTTTCCGGGGCTCCCAGAGGTCGGACACGTTGAAAAGGGCGCTGAGGAGGGCCCCGGCGACAAACCCCAACTGGACCGTCATGGTGAGCCACGCCGCCGAGCCGGGGCTCAACTCCCACTCCGCGATGAGGGCCGGGGTCACGGCCGTGGCCGAAAACCACAGGCTCATGGCCAGGAGCTCCGCCAGGGAGAGGAGCAGCAGAACGCGCCACTTCTTGCTTACGCTCAACGATCCCTCGCTATCTCACGACAAAGGCCCCGGTGGGGAACCACCGAGGCCTGGCAATGCGTCCCGGAGGGCGACGGGTTACCCTCGACCTTGGGCGACCTGCCGCTCCTCGCCGGTTTCGAAGAACACGCGGTTCTTGGCGATATAGTCGGTCCACTCACTCGGAGTGTCTTCCTCGGCGAAGATCGCGGACACGGGACACTCGGGTTCACACGCGCCGCAGTCGATGCACTCGTCGGGGTGGATGTACAGCATGTCCGGCCCTTCGTAGATGCAATCCACAGGGCAGACGTCCACACAGCCCCTGTCCTTGGTGTCGATACACGGTTCCGCGATGATGTATGCCATGCAGGTTCTCGTCTTCGTAGAGGTGGCGAAAGTAGGCCGAATTTTTAAACCAGCCACTGGCAGGTGTCAAGAGTAGGCCTCTGGATGCCACGGGTGATTACTTTCTTTAGGAATTGAAAGCCCGCAGCGGGCAAACAATCTAGGAGGTAGCAGCAGTGCGATACGATCCCAGAATGGTCCAGCCGATGCGCGAGGAACTGACGACGCTGGGCTTCGAAGAACTCATGACCCCGGATGCCGTCGACCAGGCATTGGGGTCCGATGGGGCGGTCCTGGTAGTGGTGAACTCGGTGTGCGGGTGTGCGGCAGGGAAGGCTCGCCCCGGTGTCCGACTGGCCGTCCAGCACGAGAAGGTCCCCGACAAGCTCACCACGGTGTTTGCCGGGATGGAGATGGAAGCCACGGATCGGGTTCGGAGTTTTTTCCCCGGCTATCCCCCCTCCAGCCCCCAGATCGGTCTCCTCAAGGAGGGCAAGCTGGTATACCTGATGGAGCGGCACGACATCGAGGGCCGTGAGGCCAACGAGATCGCCGAGATGCTCGTCGATGCCTTCGACCAGCACTGTACCAAGGTCGTGTAGCCCCGCTCCATGATCCTCGTCGACCCGCTTGCCCACCCGATCATTGCCCATCGGGGGGCGAGCGGTCGGTGCCCCGAAAACACCCTTCTGGCCTTTCACCAGGCTCTCGAACAGCGGGCCGATGCCGTGGAATTCGATGTCCGGCTCACCGGAGACGGGGCCCTGGTGGTGATGCACGACGCCACCGTGGATCGGACCACGGACGGTACCGGGGTGGTGGGGGAGATGCCCCTCGAGGCCGTCCTGGAGCTGGACGCGGGGGAGGGCGAATCGGTTCCAACGCTGGAGCAGGCCCTCGAAGCCACGGAGGGGGTGCCGGTCATCGTGGAGATCAAGGACCCCGCCGCGGGGCAGTCGGTGGCGGATACCCTCCTGGGCGCGGGCGCCCGGGAGCGGGTGCTGGTGGGCTCGTTCGAATCGGCCCCCCTCGGGCCGGTGCGGAGGGCGGGGATTCCCACCACGCCGAGTCGCCGGGAGGCAACCCGCTTCTGGCTGGCGAGTCGCGTGGGCTGGCCACGGTTGGGCTGCGGCTACCAAGCACTGTCGGTTCCGGAATATCAGGGGAGACTCCGGGTGGTGGACCGCCGGTTTCTCTGCCACGCTACCCGGGGTGGCCGGCCGGTCCACGTATGGACGGTGGACGAGGCTGAGACCGCCCGCCGTCTGCGATCTCTGGGTGTGGCGGGGATTCTCACCAACTTTCCCGAGCGGATGCGGGGATTAGGTTTTGACGTGGGCAGTGAACCGTGAGCGGGGGGCCGAGGGAACAGGGTGGATGCCGATCCCGTTGACAGCGGCACAAGGGAGACGGTCTCCCAATCATTTATATAGAGGGCTCTGAGAGATTGAGGTCGTTCGTGGTACATAGATCCGCCGTACTCGTCGCCGGCCTGGCGATGGGCTGTGCCTCCGGTCCGGAGGTGTTCTCCACCGTACCCCCCGTCGCTTCGGGCACCAACGCCGCCAACGAGATCGAGTCGACCCTCATCCTGTTGGGTGACGCGGGATGGGCCTTGGCTGACGATCCGGTGCTGGCCCGGGTCACGGAGCACGCATCGGAGCGGCCCGATCGGACCGTGGTGGTGTTTCTCGGGGACAACGTCTATCCCGACGGATTGGCGCCCGAGGGATACCCCGACCGGAAACGGGGCGAAGACATCCTCCTGGCCCAGATCGCCATCGGGCAGAAGAGCGGGGCCCGGCTGATCTTCGTGCCAGGCAACCACGATTGGGATACCGGCCGGGACGACGGTTTCGACGAGGTGTTGGGACAGGGTCAGTTCATCGAGGCTCACGGTGCCGAGATCCTGCCCACAGGAGGGTGCCCCGGGCCCAGCGTGGTGGATGCGGGGTCGCAGGTACGCCTCGTGGCGCTGGATACCCAGTGGTGGCTCCAGGATGGGGTCAAGCCCCGGGACCCGACGTCCACCTGCCCGGCCGATTCCGAGGCGGAGGTGCTCGATGCGTTGGGCATGGCGTTGGAGGAGGCGTCGAATCGGCATCTCGTGGTAGTTGCCCACCACCCCTTGGTCTCACGCGGCCCCCACGCTGGCCACTTCACGTGGAAGGACCACATCTTTCCCCTCACCAACTTGGCCGGCTGGATGTGGCTGCCCCTGCCCATCGTGGGCTCCATCTATCCTTTGGCCCGGGGTGCGGGGATTACGAGTCAGGACCTGTCCAATTCGGGCAACGAGCACATGCGTGCGGCCCTGGACTCGGTCTTCGCCATCCACCGACCCCTGATCTATGCCGCCGGCCACGACCACTCCCTGCAGGTGTTGGAAGGCGAGACCGCGCGTTATTTCCTAGTGTCAGGTGCGTCGACGGTGGGCCACTTCAGCCGGGTTGGGCGCTTGGACCAAACCCTGTATGCCAAGGCGGGTACCGGGTTCATGCGCATCGACTTCACGAGGGGGGGGGAGGCCCGCCTTGCGGTGGTGGCGGTGGACGAGGACGGAACGGCGGTGGAGGAGTACTCTGCCTGGCTGCAATGAGCGTGGGAGGTACGTCATGGATGCACGCCCCGTGACCCGCTGTCTGATGTTGATCTCGGCGTTGGCCCTGTCCGGATCTCCCGTGGTGGGGCAGGACAGCGTGACCGTGGTGGCGGGGGACTACTCGGCGGGGTGGCTGAAGCGAATCTTCTTCGGCGGTGACTATCGGGACCTCTGGACCACGCCGATTCGCGTGCCCTATCTCGATCTGCAGGGGTTCGCCGGCGGGCTGACCCCCGTGCGGACGGGCGGCTTCGGCCAGACCATCTCGCTCCATTTCGACGGCGCCGACGGAAGGCGCTATGTCTTCCGCTCCATCGACAAGGACCTCTCCCGGCGCCTCGAGGAAGGACTCCTCGGGACGTTCGTGGAGGACATCATCCAGGACCAAACCAGCGCGTACAATCCCGTGGCGGCGTTGGTGGCGTCGCCACTGGTGGAGGCGGCTGGGGTCTTGGCCGCCAAACCGGAGATGTTCGTCATGCCCGATGACCCGGCGCTCGGCGAGTTTCGCGAGGGTTACGCCGGGATGTTGGGGATGATCATGGAAAACCCCGACGAGGGCCAGGACAACACGCCGGGGTTTGCCGGGTCGAACCGGGTGTCAGGATCCGACAGGATCTTCGAAGACACCGAGGAGAGCCCGAGGAACCGGGTGGACGCGGTGGGCTTTCTCAAGGCTCGATTGCTGGACGTCTATCTCGGCGACCGGGACCGGCACAAGGGCCAGTGGAAGTGGGCCCGGTTCGAAGAGGGCGACGGCTACCGCTGGGAGGTGGTGGCGGAAGATCGGGACCAGCCATTTGTCAAACAGGACGGCATCCTTCTCTGGGTCGCCCGGACGTTCTTCGTCCGGAAGCTCACGAACTTCTCCGCCAACTACAGCAACCTGGTGGGTCTCACGTGGAACGGCTGGGATCTGGATCGGCGGTTCTTCGCGGAGCTCGAGAAGCCGGTGTGGGATTCCGTCGCCACCGATCTGCAACGGCGGTTCACCGACGAGGTCATCGAGGACGCGGTGCGGAAGCTCCCGCCGGAGTACTATGCGTTGCGGGGCGCCGAGCTCACGTACGAGCTGAAGAATCGCCGCGACCACCTCCTCGAGGTGGCGGACGAGTACTACCGGCTGATGGCCGAGTACATCCAGATCCACGCGACCGATGAAGACGAGATCGCCACCATCGACCGCAACGACGACGGGTCGGTGTTGGTGGAGGTGGCCCTCACGCCCACGGCCGAGCCCCACTTCCGGCGCATGTTCTATCCCGGTGCGACCCGGGAAATCCGCTTGCACTTGCACGGCGGGGAAGACCGGGCGGTGGTGCGCGGCAATTCGGGGGACATCAAGATCCGCGTCATCGGCGGGGGTGGACCGGACCATCTCGCGGACGCGTCATCGAAGGCGGTGTACTTCTACGATACGGGAGCCCAGACGGAATTCGTACGGGGGTCGGGCACCCGAGTCGATCAGCAAGACTTCGAGGCTCCGCCGTCTCCGGATTTTGCCCACGAGCACCCGCCGGATTGGGGCCATTGGGTCAAGCCGGGTCCCTGGGCCAGCTTCGGACCGGACATCGGGCTCTTCGCCGGTGCGGGGTTCAACCGGTTTCAGTACGGATTCCGCAAGTTCCCCTACAGCTCCCGGGTGACGCTGCGAGCCGGATACGCCTTTGGCGCGGAACAACCGTCGGTGGCCTTTCAGTTCGAAAAGCGGGAGCTGCGGCCCAACGTACACTTCGATGTGGCGGCGAGTTGGACCGGCCTGGACATCATCAACTTCTACGGCTTCGGCAACAACACCACCACTCCCGGCAGCAGTGACTTCTACCGGGTGAAACGGCGGGAGACGAGTCTCGCCATGGGGTTCGCCGTGGAGCCGAGCGAACATGTGATCGTCAGCGCCAGTCCGGTCTTCCATGTGTCGAAAACGGATCGGGACGACGACGCCACATTCTTGGGCAACCAGGGACCGGATTTCTACGGCGTGGGAACGTTCGAGCAACTCGGTGTCCAGGCATCGTTCCGCATCGACACCAGGGATCGGCCCCTCTCGTCCACCAAGGGCGTGCTGATTACGGGTGGTGGCTCAGTCTACGGGCCGTACTTCGACGTGACCGATACGTACGGCGAGGTCCACGCCGATGCGGCCACCTATCTCACCCCGGGCCCCACGTTTGCATTTCGGGCGGGCGCCAAGAAAGTGTTTGGACCGTTCCCGTTCCACGACGCGGCGTATCTGGGTGGCACCAGCACCATCCGGGGCTTCGCCGAGCAGCGCTTTGCCGGGCACGCCGCCGTGTGGGGCAACGCCGAATTCCGCTTTCGTGCCAGCCGGCTCCGAATCATCTTCCCCGGCAACATCGGCCTTTTCGGGCTGGCAGACGTGGGACGCGTCTTCTCGGACTTCGACACGCCAGGGGAGAACACGTGGCATGCGGCGTACGGAGGCGGCGTGTGGCTCTCGGTCCTTGGGGATCTCAACACGACGAGCTTTGCCATCGTACGGAGCGAGGAACTCACCGGCGTGTACATGCGATCTGGGTTTCACTTCTAGCGGATGCGCGATCCTCCGGAAATCAAGTTCGACGTCCCGGCTCGGGATGTCCTCAACGAGTTGATATCCGACGCGCCTCCGTGTGGCATGCGGGGCGCTCCGCCGCAGCGAGTATTCCACCGCGACCTCTACTTCGACACGGGGGACGGAACGCTGGAAGCGCGCGGGGTGTGTTGCCGGCTCCGCACGCGGTCCGATGATACGCGTGTGCTCTCACTGGAGTTTCGCCAGGCCTCGGGGCGGCAGGTGCACGAGGAGAGGGTGCCCGAGGTCGATCCTCGTGACGTGCTGCGGGGGAACTCCGACCCGGCCCGGCGCCTTCGGGCCATCGTCGATCCGGATCGATTGGCGCCCACCATCGAGCTGGAGACGGAGCGGCAGCGACGACGCGTTCGAAGTGGATGGCTGCCGCTGCCGCTGTTCGAATTCGTCTACGACGTCATCACCGTGCGGAACGAATACGGTGCCCACGAATTCTTCGAGTTGGAGATCCGCCACCTGCGGCGAGGCACCCCCAGTCTCGAACAGGTGGTGCGAGATCTGC
This sequence comes from Gemmatimonadota bacterium, assembly GCA_039589615.1. GTDB lineage: Bacteria > Gemmatimonadota > Gemmatimonadetes > Gemmatimonadales > GWC2-71-9 > B3T1B10. The sequence continues at coordinate 45,841 of JBDHHA010000006.1, read as the reverse complement.
AGAGCCGCTTTGCGCTGCGCACCACCCTCAGCGACAAGGTGACGCGGGCTAAGAAACACCTCGAGCGGCTCGAGAGTCACACCCTGGCCCAGCAGGTTCGTGGGAATCGCGAGGCCGCGGTGATTGCCACGCACCTTGGGGAGATCGCCCTCCGGCGGGCCGGCAACGAGCTGGTCCTCCCGGTCGAGCAGGGGCATGGCGAGGAGACGTGCAGGAGCTTGTTGCGGGCGCACCTGGGCACCGTGGAGGGAAAGGTGCGGCTTCTCGGCACGGCGCCGGCATCAGGCGGCCGGCTGCCCCTGGAGGTGTGGGTGGCCGACGACCTGCCGAAATCCGTCGAATCCCCCGACGACGACCGCGTGACGTGGTTCGCCGCTGCCGACGTCATGAAGCGGGTGGGGTCGCCCTTGTTGCGGGATGCCCGCACCCTCGCGGCGCTGGCGGTGGCGGGACGATCCGAGCTGTTTCACCTCACCGGCGCACCGCCCGAGACCGGTGAAACGCCCGACGCGAAGGCGTCAACCGTGTCCGACGCCGGCACGCAGACCATCGCCGATCTGCAGAAACCGGATCTCCCCGAGGAGGCGCTGGACGCGTGGGAGCCGGTGCCCGACCAGTTCATCAACGAGGAGCTGAGCTGGCTCGAGTTCAACGCCCGGGTGCTGGAGATGGCGGAAGACCCTGGCACGCCGCTCCTGGCTCGGTTCCGCTTCCTCGCGATCTTCGCCTCCAACCTCGACGAGTTCGTGATGGTGCGAATCGGCGCGCTCAAAAACGCCGTCGTCCAGGGCGTGGAGAAGACATCGCTGGATGGTCTCACCCCGCAAGAACAGCTCGACGCGATCTCCGTACGGCTGACCCCACTGGTCCGACGGCAGGAGCGATGTTTCCGCAAGCTGCTGCCGGAGCTGGAGCGCCACGGCGTGCCGCTCCGAACGTGGAATGAACTGGACGTGCCGGCCAGGGAGGCGATGGGGGCGCATTTCGAAGAGCAGATCTTCCCGGTGCTGACGCCCCAGGCGATGACCGAGGCGCCGGGCCACCCGTTCCCCCATATCGCCAACCTGAGCCTGTCCCTCGCCGCCATGGTGCGGGACGAGCACGGTGGGCCGCCGCATTTTGCCCACATCCGTCTCCCCGGCGGATCGCAGCGCCTCATTCCCTTGCCGGATGGCAAGGGCCTCATCCCCGTCGAGGAGATCATCCGGGCGAACGTGGCGTCTCTCTACCCGGGGCGGCAGGTGGAGGGGGTGAACGTCTTCCGGATAACACGCAGTGGGGACATCTCCGTGGACGAGGAGGGGGCGTCCAACCTGCTCCAGGCCATCGAGGAGGGTGTGAAGCGCCGTCCCTTCGGGTCGGTGGTGCGGATCGAGGTCGAGAAGGCAATGCCGCGCCCGTTGCGGGAGATGCTGGAGCGGGAACTCCAGTTCGAGGAAGCCGCGCCGGCCAGCACGCTGTCCGACGCCGACGTCTTCGAGGTCACCACGATGGTCGACCACACCGCATTGCAGGAAGTCGCGTCGCTGGCGCTGCCCGAGCTGGACTATCCGTCCTTCACTCCCGCATCGCCCCTCGATCCCAATGTGTCGATCTTCGACCAGATTGTCGAAAGGGAAGTGCTCGTGCACCACCCGTACGACGCGTTCAAGTCGACGGTGGAGCGCTTCATTCTGGAAGCGGTGGACGATCCCAACGTCATCGCCATCAAGCTCACGCTGTACCGCAGCGGCGACCAATCCCGAATTGTGGACGGCTTGATGCGTGCGGCGCGAGCGGGCAAGGAGGTGGCGGTGTTCGTCGAGCTGAAGGCGCGGTTCGACGAGGAACGGAATATCCACTGGGCCAAGAAGCTGGAGAAGGCCGGCATCCACGTGGTGTACGGGCTCGTGCGACTCAAGACCCACGCCAAGACCACACTCGTTATTCGCCGCGAGGGTGATACGGTACGCCGGTACGTGCACATCGGAACCGGGAACTACAACGCCGCCACGGCAAGATTCTACACCGATCTGGGATTGCTGTCGTGCCGGCAGAAATTGGGAGCCGACCTGAGTGATCTCTTCAACGAGCTCACGGGGTCGTCACGGCCGCCCCAGAGCAAGTTCCGTCGGTTGCTTGTGGCCCCCAAGCGCATGCGCAAGCGCTTCCTCAAATTGATCGAACGGGAGGCGGAGCACGCCCGTTCCGGACACGGCGGACGAATCCGGGTGAAGTTCAACGGTCTCGCCGACAAGGAGCTCATCGGCGCCCTCTACTCGGCCTCCCAGGCCGGGGTCGAGATCGACCTCATTGTCCGGGGAATTTGCGCCCTGCGGCCCGGGGTACCCGGCCTCTCGGAGCGCATCCGCGTCATCAGCATTTTGGGGCAGTTCCTGGAACACGCCCGCATCTACCATTTCGAGAACGGGGGAGAGCCGGAGTTCTATCTCGGTTCGGCGGATTGGCGACCCCGCAACCTCCGGCGCCGGGTCGAGGTGGTTACCCCGGTTGCCGACCCCAACGCATGTGCCCGGCTGAACGAGATCTTGGACCGAGAGCTCGACGATCCCTTCGCCTGGCACATGAATTCCGACGGCAGCTACGCTCGGCGCCCGGCGCCGATCGGCGTCGACCGACGAAGTGCACAAGAATGCTGGATTGAGGGGCTCGGCTAGAGTGTAGCCACGAGCTTTTCGACGCGCTTCAGCAGCGGCGCGGCCTTGTCGTCGAGCCACCGCTCCTGCAACACCTTGAAATCCTTTTGCGCCTCGACCCGCACGTGGTCCATGGCGGCATCGAGGGCCTTCCGTTCCACATTATCGAGCGCGGGCGGAGGCGATGCCGTTGCCGTCCCGGCATCGAGCGGGTTTCCGGAGTGCTCGTCGCCGAGCTCGTCGGCCACGCCGGCGGCGAGGGCAATCTGCAGATGGAGGATCTGCATGTCCCGGATCGCGCCCAACGTGTCCTGCATGCGTTTCAATTCGTCGATGACCTCGGACGCACCGGGCGTCACGTTGTCCAGGGGCTCCAGGATGTAACGCAATCTCTTGACGGCCAACCGCGCTTGGTGCGTTGCCTTGACGGAATCCACCGAATCGATGGCGGCGATCTGCTTCCGGAGCTTGGCGGCGAGTTTCAGGACTGCCGCCTTAGTCACCGCCCGGACACTCCGGTCGGGGGCGTCTTTCAACCGGGCATAGTCGGGAAGGGACCAACGGCGCTTGTGGAATTTCTTCCCGATGTCGGCAAAGTGCTGTCTGATGGGGTCCAGCTCGCTCATGCTGTCGCCGTTGGTGGAGAATCGCGTGAGCACGAGCTCGAGGCCGTCTCGCTCGATCCCCTCCACCTCGTCGCCCTCCAGGCGGCGTTGGATCCACTCCCGCTGGACTTCCTGGTCGCGGCTCGTATTCGTGGCCGCCACCAGCGCGGTGAGGCGTTTGCGAAACTCGTTGGCGTCGTGCTTCCCGAGGTGGTCGCGGTGTGTGGAGAGGTGGGTCCGGAGTCTCCTCAGGGCCACCCGGAAATCGTGGAGGGCCTCAGGGTCATCCGTCTCGAGCCGGTCGCATGCCGCCGACGCCTTCTCGAAGAGGCGCTCGGCCAGGCCGCGGTACGCCTTCTCGACGATGTCTGAGGTCTTGGACGGGTTCTGGCTCATCGGGACGGGTCGTTCTCCCAGGCTACCGCGAGAATCATCCTGCTCTCGTTCAATAAAACCCCTGGACGACGGATCACAACCGGGGATGTAGGGAATACAGGGTCAGCCGTGCCCGGCGGCCCCCCCCCTCGTCGGCGAGCATCAGCGTTCCATCGGGGAGGAATGTGATCCCTTCCACCTGGCGGTGGTTCCCTCGCTCGAGGTCCACCACCGCAACGACCTCACCTTCCGGCGTGATTTCCGCCATGGCCGACTGCTGCGCCGCCACAAGCACGTAGTGCCCGGTGAGCGGATGGCGTTCGATGCCGGACGGACGGAAATCCTTCTTGTCGATCTGGCTCGTGATATTCTCCAGGGGGACGAGGAGGGGATCACCGATCACCTCGTGCCGCTCCAGCGAGAATCGGTAGATGGCCACGAAGTCCTCGATGTCCTCGTCCCGCGGCGTCTTGCAGGCGATGAGCAGGGTCCGGTCGGAGGGCTCGAACGTGAGCCCTTCCACCTCACATTGTCTTCCCACGCCGGTGCCGTAGGTGTTGAACAGCATGCGGTCGTCGTCGTCACCCTCACGGCTCTCGTAGATGCGTCCGGCGCTGGTCACCAGGTAGAACCGATCGCCGGCATAGGCGATGCCCTCGAAATCCCCCCGGGCCGGGTTGTCTCCCATGGCCCAGGCCTTGATGAGCTCGCCCTCCCGGTAGTCGATCTCGTAGATGATGGCTTCCTCGTCGTCGTGGGCGTAGAGGCGATCCCCGTGCGCCACTGCGAGGCCGGAGATCTCCCGCAAGCGCCCCGGAAGCCGCCACCGGGCGGCGGGCTCGTCACCGAAAGCGTAGGAGGTGAGCGTGGCTGCCTGGCCGTGTCCCTCGGAGGGGAATGTCAGGACGCCGAGCGCGGCCAGCCAGCCGGCGCAGAGTGATGCGCCTACTTGGGAAGCGTCCAGTGGGGTACCCGGTCTTCTTTTGATTTTCTGCGTTTGAGATTGCGGTACTCGGCGGCAATCACGTGCTCTTGGGCTCGGGCCCGCAGCGTCGAGACGAACTGCGACGGCGTCGTGTCCTTCGGCAGGGCGATGAGGTATTCCAGCGCCGAGTTGCCGTCCGGCGTGGGCTCGATCTCCGCCAACTTGTATTGCTCCGCGAATTGCTTCAGCACCGCGTCGATGGCATCGAGACACTGCTCGTTGGCCTTCGCCAGCACGACCAACAGCCCATTGTACTTCTTCTTGCCGGCGCTCTCGATGTGGTCGTGGAGCCGGGCCTTGCGCTCCGCGATCTCGCCGAGGGTGTTCGGGGTCAGCGCCGCCAACTGGCTGGGGTCGCCGATGGTGAGATTGCCCATCCCGGCGCCGGGTGTGCTCCCCACGCCGGCCAGCACGTCTCCTAGTCGCATCTTGGGGGTGCGGCCCCTGATGGCGTCGGCGTAGATATTCCCGATCTTCCGCCGCCACATGAACATTACGAGGTAGTTGAACAGCAGCGACGTGACGAACGCGATGCCGAGGGCTTGTGCCCCGGCCGCCAGGGCGGTGCCGATGGCAAGAAAGATGTATACGGCGTCCTTGGTGTCGTCGAGCGTGTTGCGGAACCGCACTGCGGCCACGATGCCGGCCAGGGCGAAGGCCAAGGCGAGGCTGTTCACGACGACGATCACGAGGCCCGTCACCGGCACCGGCAGAATCAGCACAGTGTGGACGACGGACTCGTCGTAGCCCTTTTCCTGCTTGGTGAGCATGTACACCCATGCCACCGGGGCGAGGACCAGGAGAGCGCCGAGGATTGCGGTGATGGCCTGGATGCCCGTTTCGATGGGGTCCCGTGGCTGGGCTGCATCGACGCCCACTTGCCCCCCGAACTCCGTCCCGGATAGCTCGGCGAGGCGCTCCATCGTGAACGCCGATTCGAGGACGGGAAACACGTTGATCAAGCCGAGGATCGCGGCGATCACGACCACGTAGTACACGGTTAGCTGTATCCATGGAGACTTTGGCAGCCACCTAATTTTCATGCTCTACTGCTCCCTCATCCAAGTCGGTTACACCTTGCCCAACTCGCGAAGCTGCTTCGGAGTCAACGCCCACTTGAGCCATGCACTGCCCGCCGTGGGGTAGTCCGGCCAGCCCAGGAGACACGCTCCGCCCTTCTGGAATTCCACGAAATGGTTGAAGGGGGCGGCCAACAGCCAGCTGGCCAATAACCCAAGATGTGGCTCGTGCCCCACCACCGCTACCACGTCGTTGTCACCTTGATCCTGCATCCAGCTCAGAACGCCGTCGCGCTCGCCTGCGGGCGCTAGGGCGTCGAGCTTCTTCGGCTTCACATTGCCATAGGCCGCCCCCAGGATGCCGGCGGTCTGGACCGCCCGGACCAGGGGGCTGGTGGCAATCGCGTCGAGCTCGTTCACCGTCGAGGCGATGCCGTCCACGATGCGCCGCATCTGCTTCTTGCCCTTCGCGGTCAGGGGACGTGCCGCATCTTCCCCGTCGGAGTCGGGCACCGCCTCCACGGCGGCGGCGTGGCGGACGATCAGCAGTTCCATGCTAGCGGAGATTCCGCGATCTGATGGAGCGGGGTTTTCTCTTCCTCAGCCGTGTCGCTTCCTTGAGGCGTTTGGCAGCGGCATCCATGAGCATCTGGTGTGTTCCCGGAGCTTCGTCTTCGATGCCCGGCCGACGCTGCTCGTAACTGCCGTCGGGCCGCATGTCCCACGTGTTGCGCAGGTCATTTACGTGGGCATCCAACACCGCCCGGATCTCCGCCGTGAGGTCGGGTTCCTCGACGGGAATGAACACCTCCACCCGGTTGTCCAGATTCCGCTTCATACAGTCGGCGGAACCGATGAAGTACTCCGACTCTCCACCGTTCTTGAAGAAGAAGATCCGGCTGTGCTCCAGAAACCGGCCCACCGTACTCATCACCCGGATGTTGTCTGACAATCCGGCTATCCCGGGGCGGAGCCGGCAGGTATCGCGCACGATCAGGTCGACGTGGACCCCTGCCTGGGACGCTTCGTACAGCGCCCTCGCAATCTCGCCGTCCTCCAGCGCGTTGATCTTGAGCTGGATCAGCCCGGGATTCTCCTCGCTGTGCGCCATGATCTCGCGGCCGATCTTGTCGAGCAAGGCTTGCCGCAGATGCTTGGGCGCCGGGAACAGCTTGATGTAACTCCGCTTGGGCTTGTAACCCGTGGTGAGGTAGTTGAACAGTTCCGTGAGATCGTGGCCGATGTCTTCGTCGCAGGTCAGTAGGCCCAGGTCGGTGTACGACCGCGCCGTTTCGGCGTGATAGTTCCCCGTGGCCGCGTGGGCGTAGCGCCGCAGTCGATCGTGATCCTGCCGCACGACCAGGGTGGCTTTGCAGTGAGTCTTCAATCCCATCACACCATAGGTCACGTGGACGCCGGCCTCTTCCAGGTCGTTTGCCAGGCGGATGTTGGTTTCCTCGTCGAAGCGCGCCTTCAGCTCCAACACCACCGCCACCTGCTTCCCGTTGCGGGCGGCGTCGATGAGGTACCCGATCACGTTGGTGGTGGCCGACGTGCGGTACAGGGTCATCTTGACGGCCCGCACCTTGGGGTCTTCGCTGGCCTCTCTCAGGAACCGCTCCACCGAGGTCTCGAAGGACTGGTAGGGATAGTGGAACAGGAACGGCCCGTGGTCCCGAATCGCGTGGAATATGCTGCCGTCCCGCTTCATGTCCGGGTGGTCCACCGGCTGGTATTTGGTGTCGTGGAGCGAGGGGTACGGAAGCTCGACGATCTCCATGATGTCGCGGAGCATGAGGAGGCCGGTGACCTCCGACACGTCGTGGTCTTCGTCCAGGTCGAATTCGGCGGCGAGCCGGCCTCGATGGGCCGGGTCCATGTCGGCGGCCACGGCCATGCGGACCACCGGGGCGAACTTCCGCTCGCGGAGGCCCGTCTCGATGAGGGCGAGCAGGTCGTCGGCCGATTCCTCCTCGGGCATCGTGTTGGCGTTGCGGGTAATGCGGAACTGCTCGCAGTCGTCGATCTCCATCCCGGGGAAGAGGAGGTCGAGGTTCTGCCCCATCACACTCTCCAGGGGAACGAACGTGTCTCGATCCTCCAACCGGATGAACCGGGGGATCCCGGTGCCGACGGGCACCTTCACCCGGGCGAGAGACGTCGATGTCTCGCCGGGATACCGCAGGCTCACCAGCAGATTGAGGGACAGGTTCGAGATGAACGGGAACGGGTGGGCGGGGTCGATGGCCTGGGGCGTCACCAGCGGGAAGATGTTCTCGGTGTAGTAATCCCGGAGATACTGCTGCTCCGTCTCGCTCAGGTGCTCGTAGGTGGAGATCACGATGCCGTGCTGGGCCAACTCGTCCAGCACTGTGAGGAACGCCCTGTGCTGGCGCTCTTGGAGCATGCGCACCAGGAGGCGGCACGCGTTCAGCTGTTCTTCGGGAGAGCGGCCGTCGAGGGTGCGGGCTTGAATCCCGGCCCCGAGCTGCTGTTTGAGACCGCCGATCCGTTTCATGAAGAACTCGTCGATGTTCGAGCTGACGATGGCGATGAACTTGGCCCGCTCGAGCAGGGGCACGCGCTGGTCTTCCGCCTCGGCGAGAACGCGGAAGTTGAAGTTCAACCAGGTGAGCTCCCGGTTGAGGTAGTACTCGGGGTTGCCGAGGTCGTGCCGGCCGTCGGCGTCGGGCTCCGGCATCGGGCTGGGATCGGATGGCGTGGTGGCCCGTATCGGCTCGATCGCCGGAGCGTGCTCCCCGACGACGGGCTCCGTCCGCTGAGACGAATCCGGCGGCGCGGGCGTGGCCGCGTCCTCGGTGGGCTGGGTTTTGACGTCGGGTCTCATACGCTTCCCGCCTTTGCTCCAGGGCCTATCCCTGACAGAGAACGCGTGACGGACGTGTCCTATGGACACCCCCCACGCGCGTTGGCCGGGACAGGACGAGGTTGTAGCCAGCCTGTAAATATAACAGTAGAAAAGGGTTGCGGGGGGTCGAAAGGTGGTTTTCTCAGTCCTTGACAAGGCTCCGAAGGCCGGCCCCCAAGGCCTCCAGGGCCCCGGCCAGGTAGCTCGGCTCTTCGCCGAAGCCGATCCGGAGGTAGTTGTCCAACCCCACGTGGACACCGGGTACCAGGAGAACGTCCTGGGTCTCCTGGAGGTGCCGCACCAGGTCCATAGACTCGATGCTCAGCTTGTACTCCGCGAGACAGATGGCGCCGGCATCCGGGGGCCGCCAGGCGAGGAGGTCGCCGAAGTCCCCGAGCCACCCCTCCATGGTGGCGTAGTTGTCCCGGAGAATGCTCCTGGTCCGTTCCAGGATCTTGTCCCGGGCCCCCAGGGCCCGGGTCGCCAGGAGGTCGCTTATGGCGCTGGGACCGATCACCGTGTAGTCCTGGCGGCTCCACGCCTCTTTAATGAAAGCCGGAGAGGCCACGACCCAGCCAATCCGGAGACCGGGAAGCCCGTAGGCTTTGGACAACCCCCCGGTGATGATCACCTTGTCGTACGTACCCCAACACGACTCCGTCATCGTACCGACCCGCTCCGCACCCTGGTACACCTCGTCCACCAGCAGCCACGCCCCGACCTCCTGCACCCGGGCGAGAATGGCGTCCCGGGCCTCCAACGACAGCACCCTGCCGGTGGGATTGTTGGGATTGGTGACCACCACGAGCTTGGTGTCGGGCCGAATCGCCTCCCGCATCTCGTCCACGTCCGGCTCCCAACCCAACTCCGGTTTGAGGGAGAACGTGTTGACGTCCGCGCCGTTGCTCCGGGCGACGCCCCACGTCTGGAGGTAGTTGGGAATCTGAATGGTCGCGCGTTGCCCGGGCTCCAAGGTCGTCCAGCAGGTCACAAAATTCGCCCCGGAGCTGCCCACCGTGACGAGGACGTTGTCTTCGGTGGTTCCGGGATACAGAGCGGAGATGGCCGCCCGGAGGGCTTCGGTGCCGTTGCTCTGGCTGTATAACAGTCGTTGGGCGCCGAGTACCGCTGGATCGGTGTCGGTGATCTCGAGCAGCTCGTCCACCGAGAGGGGGTGCACGCCGCTCTCCGCCAAGTTGAACCGCACGCGGTTTTCCCACACGCACTGCCAGCGCTCCAGCTCGAAGGGAACGAAAGTCATGCTAGGGTTGACTCCGGGGGTTGGGGAACTCGAGGGCAGCGCTCCCCGGCGCACGGGCGGACGGCTTGCCCTCGACGACGTTGTAATAGAGACGCTGCGTGGGATAGGCGAAGTCGATGTCGTCGCATTCCGCGAACCGGTCCAGGATCTGCTCCCAGACGGTCTCCGTGCTCCCGCGGCGGCCCCTTGGCATGCAGAGGTACCGTAAGGTGAGGAGCACACCACAGTCCTCCACGGAGGTGTAGACGGTTGGGGTGAGCTTGGAGTAGGAGATGAGGAATTTCTGCGACGCCTCTTCGACACGACGGTGGGCCGACTCACTCGTGGTTTTCGACTCGTGCTCCGCGATACCGTGGAGGATCTCTTTGGCTTTCCGCCAATTGCTCTCGAACGTGACGAGCACGGCCACCTCGTTCCAGATGTACTGGAAGCCGCGACTGTAATTCGCCAGCACCTCGCTCAGCACCTTGCCGTTGGGTACGTGAATGATCCGGCCGGTGCTCTGTTCGGCGTGGACCCAGTTGCCGATCTCCATCAGAGTGAATTGGAAGATGCGGATGTCGATGACGTCGCCCGTGTGCTCCCCGATCTGGATGCGGTCGCCCACGCCGAAGGGCCGTCGCCAGAGGATGAAGCCCCACCCCGCCAAGTTGACCACGAGGTCCTTGAGGGCGATGGCGATACCAGCCGTGAGCAGTCCGAAGAAAGTGGCAACAGACTGCAGTCCCTCGAACCAGATCCTGCCGATGATCAAGATGCCGATGGGGACGGCAACGTAGAGGGTGGTCTTGCGGATCCGATAGCGGGCGGAAAGGTCGGCGATGTTCCGGTTGACCACCACGAGGATGACCCGCCGTATCGCCCAGATGGCGCCGGCGGCCACAGCCGAAGCCAACAGCCGCTGCTGGATGTCCGGGGAGAGGCCGAAGGTCTGCTGTAACCAGGCTGTCAACTGACCCATGTGTGTGCGTACTCGTCGGTGCGTTCGACGTGAAAGGTGGGGTCAAACAGCCCTCGCCGCCAGCGCGGCGGTGTGTCGGCAGTTGGTTAGGGGCGATCCTCGCGCTCGTCCGGCGTGATCCGCTCGAGATAACGCTGCAGGCGGCCTTCCGGCGTGTGGGCATCGCGGCCCAGGTAGTCGCGTCCGACGTCGTACAGCGCGTCACGCAAGATACCGGTGCGCTCCGCCGCGGCGCCGTACAGCGCGGCGGGTCTCGGCGCAATGTTCAACAGCGTGCGCGCGGCCAGGGCGAGTGCACCGGCGGCAAAGTCGACGTAGGCGCGAATCATTCCCTCGCCTTGGGCACGACGACTGACCCACTCCGGGAAGACGCCGGTCCACCAGAGGGCCAAGGCCCCGCAGTAGGCGGCACGTTCTCCCTGAGCGACGGTGTCCCGGGGAAGGGCGTGAATCGCACTCGTCCATCCGGCAATGGTGCCGTCACCGCCGGCGAGGCGCTTGCCGGCTCGTGTGGAAAGGAAGGCCATGGGCAGGGACGCGGTGTAGTCGGCAAGCTCGATGTCGCCTTCGCCGCGCTGCCGCAGTGCTGCACGAACGGGAACGTACCACAGGAGGGAGAGGGGAAGTGGGGCGGGTGCGCCGCCGCGACCCCGGACCGCTTCGAGAGCCACCTCCGAATCCAACAGAGCATCGACCCTGCCGGCTTCGAGCTTTTTCGCAGCCGGGTAGGCTTCCCGCGGATCGGTTATCGCAATCTCGTCCACCAGCCGCTTCAGGTCTTCGCGGCGCAGCATCTTGTGGATCATCGGCGCGATCATCATCTCGGATTCCTCCTTTGAGGTCGCGTCGAGCTCTGGCTCTCCTCTATCCTCTACCTTTTCGGTGCGTTCCGGCCGTGACTCTGGTCACCCGCGACGCGTGGCAGCCGTCGGCGGGTGCTGCTAACGTTATGTCCTGCACTCACTTACGCCCCTACACAGTAGAACACCGGGCCCAAGCTATTGGTTCCGGCACGGAGTGCAAGAGGTTGTCACCGCCCGTGTTACGAGACGGCATTCCGGGACGTAGTTTCGAGCATTGAGCGGGGAACGCGCGTAGACCAGTCAACCACCTCCAGGCCCGAGTCATCACTCCATGAACCATTTGAGCACAGGGTTGGTCGCACTACTGCTCGTTGCGTCTCCGGCGCACGGGCAATCCTTCGATCTGTTGATTCGCGGCGGCCGGGTGCTGGACGGCACGGGAAACCCGTGGTTCTACGCCGACGTGGGCGTCCGGAACGGTGACATTGTTGCGGTGGGGGCCTTGCCGAGGGCGACGGCGGACCGCGTCGTCGAGGCGAGCGGTCTCCTTGTCGTTCCGGGGTTCATCGACCTCCATTCTCACGCCGACGGCCCCAACTACGGACCGCGAGGGCTGCGTTCCCAGGATCCGCGACGCCGGGCAGCCCCCAACCTGGTCGCACAGGGGATCACCACCGTCGTGGTGAATCAGGACGGGCGATCACTGTGGCCCATTGCGGAGCAACGCCAAGCTCTCGAGGCCCTCGGCTTCGGGCCCAATGTGGTGTTGATGATCGGGCACGGCACGATCCGCCGGTTGGCCATGGGTGACGACTTCCGGCGCGAGGCAACTCCGGCGGAGGTCGATCGCTTACGGGCGCTGGTGCGTCGGGGTATGGATGACGGAGCGATGGGAATGACCTCGGGGTTGGAGTACGTGCCGGGTCGCTGGAGCAATACGGAGGAAATGCTGGCCGTGGTCGGGGAGCTGGCCCCCTACGGCGGAGTGTATGTCACGCACGAGCGCGCCTCGGGCGCCGATCCCATGTGGTACCTCCCCAGCGACGTGAATGCCCGCCCGACGACTTTTCTCGAAGCCGTGGCCGAGACCATCGAGATCGCCGAACGCACCGGTGTCACATCGGTGCAATCCCACATCAAGGCCCGGGGCGCCGACTATTGGGGGTCGAGCCACGCGGCCATCCAACTCATCGAGCGGGCCCGGATGCGGGGAGTGAACATCTGGGCCGATCAGTATCCCTATAACACCACGGGAAGCGATGGCAGCACCGTGCTGATTCCAGGATGGGCCATCCAGGGTGATCGCTCCGACGGTCGCCCTTCGTTTGCCGCAGCGCTCCGCCGCGTGCTGGAAGCTCCGGATTCGGAACGCAAACTGCGTGGGGATATCCGCCGGGAGGTCGAGCGCCGAGGTGGGGCGGAGAACATTCTCGTCATGGAGTATCCCGACAGGGCGCTCGTGGGAAAGACCATCGCCGATTTGGCAGCCATGTTCGGTGTCTCCCCCGTCGACGTGGCGATCAAGCTGCAACTCGAAGGTGATGCGGAACGCCGGGGTGGCGCCCAACTCCGGGGGTTCTCCCTCTCGGAATACGATGTGGAGTCGTACGCCGCCATGCCGTGGGTGGCCACCGCCACCGACGGGTGGGTGTCGTTGCCGGAGGACGGGTTGACCCACGTGCGGGTCTACGGGACTTTTCCGCGGAAGATCGCGTACTACGCCATGGAGCGGGGCGTGCAAACCGTGGCCGACGCGGTGCGCTCGTCGACGTCGCTCCCTGCGCAGATCATGGGGTTCGAAGATCGTGGAACCATTCGCGAAGGGATGCGTGCCGACATCGTCATTTTGGACCTCGAGACCCTTGCCGACCGGGCGACGTTCTTCGAGCCGCATCAGTTTCCCACAGGCGTCGAATACGTGATGATCGAAGGAGAGTTTGTCGTCGACGGCGGCGAGGTGACGGGTGCTTTGCCCGGTGAAGTTCTTCTACGAAACAACAAGTGAGATGAATCGGTGAACAAGATCAGAACGAGAGCCGTGCTGGCTGTACTGCTGTGGACGATCGGGTGCGCGGGCCCGGCACCTGCCCAAACGTCCGGCGAGGCCATCGCCGCCGCCCGTGAGCTGGTCCGCACCAAAGTCGCAGAGCAACACATTCCCGGGTACGTCGCCGGCGTCTATGCCGACGGGCGGATCGTGTGGGCGGAGGGCTTCGGCGACGCCAACGTTGAAACCGGTACGCCGGTGTGGCCCAGCACCCGGTTTCGGATCGGGAGCGTGTCGAAGACGTTTACCGCCGCGGCCGTAGGCCTCCTGGTGGAAGCGGGACAATTGGATCTCGATGCGCCGGTACAGCGCTACGTGCCCGATTTTCCCGAAAAGAGGTACGCCATCACCACGCGCCAGGTCGCCGGCCACATTGCCGGCGTCCGGCACTATGCGGGGGACGAGTTCCTGAGCAACCGGTCGTACGCCTCGGTGTCGGAGGCGGTGCAGGTATTCGATGACGATTCACTGCTGTTCGAGCCCGGCACACGCTACTCGTATTCGAGTTACGGCTGGAACTTGATCAGCGCGATCATCGAGGCGGCCTCCGGGGAGGAGTTCTTGGACTTCATGCAGCAGCGGGTGTTTGCGCCGCTGGGGATGCGCCACACCGGACCGGATAAGGTCGACAGCATCATTCCGCAGCGGACGGGCTACTACGTGATCGAGAATTCGGTGCTCGTCAACGGCCCGTTCGTCGACAACAGCGTCAAGTGGGCCGGTGGCGGGTTCCTGTCCAGCGCCGAGGATCTGCTGCGGTTTGGAGCGGGGCATTTGGAGCCCGGTTTCCTCCGAGCCGAAACCCTGACCCTGCTTCAAACCTCGCAGCGGTTGAGGGACGGCAGCGAAACCAACTACGGCATTGGATGGCGCGTATGGGAGACAAGCCAAGACCGCCACGCGGTCGGTCACACCGGAGGGTCGATGGGCGGCTCGACGGCGTTCGTGATGCTCCCTCGCGAGGGCATCGTCGTCGCGGTCATCGCCAACATGTCGGGCGTCGAGGGTCAGGCCCAGACGGCGCTGGAGATAGCAGATCTATTTGCCAGGTAGCAAGCGAATACGACGTACGTCTCTAGGAAAGAGCGAGGAAATAATGAAAGCAACACGTCTCTGTTGGATCGTACTCCTGGGAACGGCGATGCTGTTGCCCGCGGGGGTGAACGGGCAGGGCACGCTGGCGGACTACGAGCGGGCCAACAACCTCCGGGAGCGCTTCGAGGGCCTGGTGGTCGATGCACCGGAAGTGCCGAGTTGGATCGGCGAGACGAGTCGCTTCTGGTACCGAAAGTCGGTGCTCCGCGGCAACGAGTTCGTGCTGGTGGACGCGGCGACGCTGGAGAAGCGTCCCGCATTCGATCACCAGAGGCTCGCCGCGGCGCTGTCGTCGGGGAGAGACACGACGTACACGGCCATCACGTTGCCTTTCAGTACAATCGCCTTTCGAGATGACGAAGAAACCCTCGAAATGACGGTCGCGGACTCGATATGGCAGTGCGACCTGACCAGCTACGAGTGCCGTAGTGTCAGGCGTGCTCCCCAGCGACGGCGGTTTGGGTTCGGGTTGGGACAGCAGCGCCCCGAGGTGCCCCAGGAGCCCAAGGTTTCTCCGGACAGCACGATGGAGGCGCTCATCCGCAACTACAACGTGTGGGTGCGTCCCTTGGGTTCGGAGGATGCGACGGTGTTGAGCCGGGACGGTTCCGAGGGGAACGCGTACGACCTGCGGTCCCTCCAGTGGTCGCCGGACTCGAAAAAGCTGGCGGCGTATCGGGTGAAGCCAGGCTACCAGCGCATCGTACACTATGTGCAGTCTTCGCCCGAGGATCAGGTGCAGCCCAAACACTGGGAGCGGGTGTATGCCAAGCCGGGAGACGTGCTGGACGTGCAGCAACCCGTGCTCTTCGATGTCGGCAGCAAACAACAAACGGTGGTGGACAACACGCTGTTTCCCAACGCGTACCGGAACTCCCCGCTCGTGTGGCGGGAGGACAGCCGGGCGGTCACGTTCGAGTACAACCAGCGGGGGCATCAAATCTACCGCGTCATCGAGGTCGATGCCGCCACCGGAGCGGCCCGAGCCGTGATCTCCGAGGAGCCGGAGACGTTCTTCTACTACCGCGGAGCCAGCGGGGGCCAGAGGGATTCCGGCAAGAAGTTCCGTCACGATCTGGATGACGGCAGGGAAGTCATCTGGATGTCCGAGCGGGATGGCTGGAGCCACCTCTACATGTACGACGGTGAGACTGGTCGGGTGAAACACCAGATCACCGAGGGCGAGTGGGTGGTGCGCAACGTGGAGTGGGTGGATGAGGAGAACCGCCAGATCTGGTTCCGCGCCAGTGGGATGAACGAGGGGCAGGATCCCTACTTCCTCCACTACTACCGCATCAACTTCGACGGCACCGGACTCATCGCCTACACCGAAGCCGACGGCGAGCACCAGGTGGCGTTCTCGGAAGACCGCCAGTATTACGTGGACCGCTGGTCGCGGGTGGACCTGGCCCCGGTGGCGCAACTGCGGCGGACCCGCGACCGGGAGGTTGTGATGGAGCTGGAGCGCGGGGATTACAGTGCGCTACTGGAAACCGGGTGGCGCCCGCCGGAGGTATTCGTTGCGAAGGGCCGGGACGGCGAGACCGACATCTGGGGCGTGATCATCCGGCCAACCAACTTTGATCCCAACCAGACGTATCCGGTGATCGAGAGCATCTACGCCGGCCCCCAGGGGTCGTTCGTCCCGAAGGCCTTCAGCGTGAACTCCAGCATGCGTGGCCAGGCCGAGGTGGGGTTCATCGTGGTGCAAATGGACGGCATGGGCACCAACAACCGGTCGAAGGCGTTCCACGACGTCGCGTGGAAGGATCTCGGCGACGCGGGGTTCCCCGACCGGATTCTATGGCACGAGGCGGTAGCGGCACGGTACCCGTACTACGACATCACTCGCGTAGGGATCTACGGAGGGTCGGCGGGGGGGCAGAATTCCCTGGGTGGGCTACTCTTCCACCCGGATTTCTACAAGGCTGCGGTGTCCTCCGTGGGCTGCCACGACAACCGCATGGACAAGATCTGGTGGAACGAGCTGTGGATGAGCTGGCCTCTGGGTCCCCAATACGATGCCTCGTCCAACGTGGTGCACGCTCACAAACTCCAGGGCAAGCTCCTGCTGGTGGTCGGCGAGCTGGACACGAACGTGGATCCGTCGTCCACCCTGCAGGTGGCCAATGCCCTGATAGAGGCCGAAAAGGATTTCGATATGTTGTTCATCCCGGGCGCGGGCCACGGTTCCGGGGGTGAGTACGGGCAGCGCAAGCGCTTCGACTTTTTCACACAGCACTTGCTGGGTGTGACACCGCCGGATTGGAACGGTGGGGTGACGCTGGCCAGCGACGACGGAGAGCTTTAACCACCAGGCGGTCGAACGCGTGTCGGGGCTTAGCTCCGCCAGCGACGAGACCGTGATGTCGGCGGCGCCCAGTGCATCGCCGACGCCAATGCTCGGTTCCGGCTAGCGATTTCGCTGGCAGGTCTTTCGGCAGGGGGTGTCATGGAATGTGACCCGAACGCCACCTCGCGTCAGCGAGCCCTGACGCACTCCACTTTCAGCATCGTGGGTCTCGCGGGCTTGACCCTTGCCGGGGCCATGCCTGCCGCCGCCTTGCAGACGGAGGCGCGCGACCCGATAGCCTACACGGTGACCATTGTGTCGCCGGCCACGCATGTCGCGCGGGTGGAGGCGGTTGTGCCGACGGATGGGCGCGCGTCGGTGGAACTGATGATGCCGGTGTGGTCCCCCGGCTTTTACCGAGTGGAGGATTATGCCGCTCAGGTGGCCGGTTTCTCCGCCCGCGCACCTGACGGCACCGAGTTGGCCGTCGAACCGGCCCCGCCCAACCGATGGGTCGTGCACACGAGGGGTCGGCTGGCGGTGGTGGTTTCGTACGAGGTGCTCTGTGAACGCCGGTCGGTCACCACGAATTGGGTGGGTGACGACTTGGCGGTGCTCAACGGCGCACCGACCTTCGTGACGTTGGTGGAGTCGGCACGCCGCCCGCACCACGTGCGGCTCGTCCTCCCCGAAGCATGGACGGTCATGACAGGGCTCGATCCGGCCGAACCGTTCCACTACCGCGCCCCCGACTACGATGTACTGGTGGATTCGCCGATCGTGGCCGGGGTGCTGTCGGCTCGTGAATTCGATGTGGACGGCAGCGTGCACTATCTGGTGGACGCGGGAGACTACCAGCAGTGGGACGGTGCGCGCGCGGCGCAAGACCTCGCCCGGATCGTCGAGGCAAACCGGCAACTGTGGGGGGGCCTACCGTTCGAACGGTACTACTTCCTCAACGTCTTTCGCCGAGGCGGCGGTGGCCTGGAGCACGCGAACTCAACGCTCCTCACGTCGAATGCCGGGAGGGTGAGTACCCCGACGGGCTATCGCTCTTGGTTGGAGTTCGTGAGCCACGAATATTTCCACGCTTTCAACGTCAAGCGGCTCCGCCCGGTGGAACTCGGGCCCTTCGACTACGAGGAACCACCGCGCACCAGTAGTCTCTGGATCGCAGAGGGCTTCACGTCGTACTACGGCGACCTGCTGTTGCCACGCGCCGGCATCGGCGACGCCGCCGACTTCCTCGCGTCCCTCTCATCGGCGATCCGACAGCTTCAGACGCAGCCCGGGCGACTCGTACAGACAGTGGAACAATCGTCGTATGACGTGTGGACCAACAGCCTTTCGGGCATCAGGCCTGACTCCACGACCGTGAGCTACTACATCAAGGGTCAGGTCCTCGGGTTCTTGCTCGACGCCCGCCTGCGGCGGGCGACCGCCGGCCGGAGGAGCCTGGACGACGTGATGCGGCTCGCGTATGGCCGCTACTCGGGCCCAACAGGGTTCACCCCCGAGCAGTTTCAAGGGACCGCATCGGAAGTGGCGGGAATGGACCTCGAGGCATGGTTTCAGCGAGCGGTCGCGTCCACCGAGGAGCTCGATTACTCGGAGGCGCTCGAGTGGTTCGGCCTGCGGTTCGCGTCGAGCGAGGAACCGGCGACGCTATGGACACTGGAGGTGCGATCCGATGCGTCGGAGGCGCAGCGGCGGCATCTGAGCGAGTGGCTTGGAGGATCGGAACGTGACGAGGCCGCCCTGGAGGAAACGTGGTATATGACTGCCGCTTGTGTTGCTTCTGTCGTCGGATGCAGATCACTGCTGTTGTGGAACAAACCTCAACCGGGTAGCTCAGTCCTATGATGATCAAGATCCTTCTCCTCGCCCTGCTCACGATCACGCCGCTCCAGGACGACAGCTATCTCTACAAGGTCACGCTGATTCGCGCCGCGCCGGGACACCTCCTCGACGTGATGGAAGCCTATCGTGAGCGGATTCCGTTCTATGACGCCGCTGGAGAGCCTCGCCCCTCCATGATCCGGCACAGCCAGGGGGACCACTGGGACCTCATGGTCATCGAGCCGGTTGAGAATCTCCCGGCCTATTACGCTGCCGATCGCGTTGCCCGCCGGCTGGCGGCGGGGGAGTCCGTGGGGATGACGCCCCATGAATTCGATGCGCGCCTGCAGGAGATCGTGTCCTGGAAAGAGGAGACGTTCTTCAGCAGCGTGCCGTTGGAGGAATTTGGCCGGCTGTTCGACAACAACGGCTACTTCCACGTCGAGATGTTCGTGGCGCTGGGAGGGAAGGGGCTGGAACTGTATCGCCAACGCGAGATGGAAAACGACTATCTCCGCCGCATCGGGCGTCCCCAGAACCTGATCTTCGACAAGACGTTGGGCGGGGCGTGGGATTCGTTTACACTGGGATTCTATCGGGATCTCAAACATTACGCTGAAAGCGTCGACATCCCATCGGAGTTGCAGCAAGAGGCGGCGATCGCGGCGGGATTCGAGGGGGCCGACAAGATCGGCACTTATATGAGAACGCTCATCGCGCGACACAACGATACGCTGGGAGGGAAGGTCACGCTCTGGTGATCTGATTACCTTCCGTGATGCTTGGTCGCAAACGGGGTGAGAAACCCCTCCTCACTGCTCGATTCTATGACGCGGTAGCGTACGCGGCCCGCCTCCACGCCGCCCAGGTGCGGAAGGGAACGCGCATTCCCTATGTGTCACACCTCCTCGGGGTGGCGTCTCTGGTGATCGAAGCCGGGGGTGACGAAGATCAGGCCATTGCGGCACTGCTCCACGACGCCATCGAAGACCAGCCCCGAGGCGGCAAGACCGCCAAGGAGATCGGTCGGAAGTTCGGCACCCACGTGTTGGAAATAGTCCTGGCGTGCACCGACGCCATGACCCACCCAAAGCGCCCGTGGATCGAGCGCAAACGGGAGTACATTGCCCGGGCCCGCACGCACCCACCCGACGCCCGTCTCGTCTCGTTGGCGGACAAGCTGCACAACACCCGGGCCATCCTGGCGGACTACCGTCGGGTCGGCGACAAAGTGTGGGAGCGTTTCTCGGCAAGCCGGGATGAAGTGCTGTGGTACTACCGGAGTCTCGTACAGGTGTACACCGAAACCAAGGAAGACGAGGGGTTGCTCGGGGCTCTGGATCAGATCGTTGGCGAGCTGGAGTCCTCCGGGCGAAGTGGGCAGTAGAGCTAGAACATGAACCCCAGGCGCGCGTACATCAGGCGCTTCTCCGGGCTTTGCGCGATCGCGAGACTCACCGTGCTCGCCCGATCCACGAAGGCCAACCAGATGCCTCCCCCGACGCCGTGGTGCCACTGATCTGACGACTCGCCCTCTACAAAGACCCGGCCCACGTCTGCCAGGCCAAAGACACCAAAATCGCCTGGGAGAATGACCTTGTACCGCAGAAGGTACAGGCGCAGCTCGGCGTTGCCGTAAACGGCGGCGTCACCGGCAAAGCGGTGTTCGTTATACCCCCTGACGGTGTTGGATCCTCCCAGGTACGCCGCCTCGTGATACGGGTATGGTCCGAATACCTTCTTGCCCCCGGCCCGAAACGCCAGCGTGGGCTCCGTGATCATCCCGGGGGCGGAGAGGTACGTGCTGGCCTCGCCGCTCACGGATGCAAAGGTTGACGTCACGTCGAGCAGCGACGGTACCAACGTCCCACTGACGAGGACATGCACCCCTCGGGTAGGCACTGCAGGGAGGTCACGCGTGTCGATGGAGAAGTCGGCGCCAAGTCCTATTTGGGCAAAGGGCTCCGAACCGTAGGGCTGCGTTTGGTCGATGAAGTTCCCGGTGCCGAGAATGGTCCTGCCGTACCGAAACCGGAATCCCGCGGCAAGTCGGGCTGCACCGGGGCCGTCCACCGTGAGCGACGGCGCAACCTGCACCTGCCGCAACGTCATCTTGTAGAATTCGTCGGTCCCGGTCAATGAAGTCTCGTTGCCGAATCCGTGGAAGCGAACGATGTCGATCCCGGAGTAGCGAACGTTCAGCAGAACGCCGAGATCTCCTGCTGCGCGGCGAAAATCCCCCGCGTACTGAAAACGAAACCGACGTGGTGCCGTGGCATACCCGAACTGAATGGTCGAGTAGGAGCTGTAGGGCACCTTGCGAAATCCGTATCCAAACCGGACGGCGCCCACGCCGACGAACAGCCCGATGTCCGGCTGGATGCTCGTCCACGGTGAGGGCAGCCAGTCGTGCCCCCAATCCCGAAACGGGAAGAAGAGATCCTGCGGGGGGATCTCGGGCACCGAATCGCCGCATGCGCCCTCCGGGCGTTCGCGAATGGGGAACGGCACCTCCGGTGGCCTGAAGCGTCTCTCGTCGACCGACGCCCGACGCCCCTCGACGTCGTCGACGTCTCCTCGTGCATCGTAGAATCGCGCCGCGCGGCCGGTATCGACCGTGGATGAGTCGACGAAGGTGTCGTCTCCTCCTCCTCCGATGACGTGGATCAGAATGTTGTAGGCGGCGGTGCCCCTGATCACCACACGGTCGTCACCCCCGTGCACGTACAGGCGGACCTGGTCGGTCTCGTCGTTCTGAAATGTCCGCTCAAAGATCGTGTGGTTTTCGGAATGCCGGATGGCGACGTGGATGCCCACGTCTTGGATCCGCTCGACTTCCACGGTTTCGTCTTCGTCCGTGCCGTGCACATCGACTCGGTTGGCGAGGATGTCGTAGTAACGATCTGCCGCCGATTGGAGATCGTCGCGCCGGCGTTGGAGGGCGTTGATCAGCTTTGGGCCGTTCGGCCGGAAATACTCTGGTGGCATGCTCCGCACCGCGTCCTCAATCACACGGTCCGAGAGTCGTTGCTGCAGGTCGGCGACGATCGAATCCCAGGCGGGTTTCTCCAACGCCGGGAGAAACCGCCGGTCCAACGCCCGGCCCGTCCACGTGAGTCCGTAAATGCTTCCGAACGACTCGTCGAAGTTCACCAGCTCTTTCACGTAGTGGCGTGCCATGCTCAGAATCACGCCGTCCAGCTGGGAGAATGCCTGGTCGCGGTCACGCGGAATGGGGCGCCACGTGTAGCCCTCCCCGTCGGGATAGCGCGCCCAGCGCCACTGATCGTAATGGCGGTCCCAATCCCCAATGAACACATCCATGAGGCGGGCCCGGAGGAACGCCCGGGGGTCGACCCGATGGTCCGGGTCGGATTCGATCTTGTCCCACACGTATTCCGAACTCTCGATGCGTCGGGACCCGCCGAAGCCCGCGGTGCCCGCAGGACCGTCCCGAGGTCGTTCCTCGACGAGCCCGAGCACGCCGCCAAACGAGGGGCGATACGCGCCGAGCGCCTCCGCGTCGGGCATGATGGCCAGGCGCGGAGTCGCGTGTAACACGCCGGCGGCGTCGAGGAGCGGCGCAACCACCACGGCTCCCGCCGGATGGTGCGAGCTGATCTGGTCCTGGAGCACGTCGGCCACGAACGTCTTGCGCAGTTCGGGAGGGAGTTTGTACGAGGGGTCTTTGTCGACGGATCGAAACACGTATTGATCGCCGTCGGCCCCCTGAAACCTGAGCGACTTGGTCTGGAAGCCGCCGCCGCGGCAGAGAACCGTCAGGCCGCCGGCGAACCGATTCAGGTCGAGGAGGGGGACGCTGACACTGTCGGTCCACAGATCGCGGTAGTGATCGCCGAGGATCCAACGGTGGAGCCAGCCCGCACTATAGTGGCTCCCGGGAACAAGGCGTACGGTTCTCCCCAGGGACGTATCTTGAGACACCACCTGGGCGGAGAGGTGGGGGGGACACAGCGTCACCACTAAGGTGACCGAGATGGCCGCCAGTCGAATCATGGCAAACCTCCATGGCTCTCTCGTCCGTGTGATCGGCCACCCGGAACTCCCGGCAATGTAGCACCATTGTCCCCGCATGGGGCGGTGCGCGGGCCGCCGTGCCGTGGCATATTCTTCCATTCACCACCATCTGGGAACTTCATGCACACCGGTCTCTCGAGACTTCTCACGGACCCCAGGAACGACCTGCAGCGAGGCGCCATCGGGTTGGTGGCACACCCCGCCTCGGTGACGGCCGACCTGATCTCGTCGTTCGATGCGCTTCGAACGGCCGGGTACCCGGTCGCGGCCCTGTTCGGCCCGCAGCACGGGGCCCGCGGCGACAAGCAGGACAACATGGTGGAGAGCGCGTCGTTCACACACGATTCCGGGATCCCCGTGTACTCCCTGTACGGCGAGGTGCGGCGGCCCACCCGAGACATGCTCGCCGGCCTCGATGCCCTGGTGTTCGACCTCCAGGACGTGGGGGTGCGGGTATACACGTTCGTGTGGACCATGACCCTCGCCATGAGGGCGTGCCGGGACGCGGGCATCCCCTTCGTGGTGTTGGATCGCCCCAATCCGATCGGGGGGGTGGTGCGGGAGGGGCCGGTGCTCCAACCCGGCTACGAATCCTTTGTGGGGTTGCATCCCATCCCGCTGCGTCACGGGTTGACGGTGGGTGAGCTCGCTCGGCTGGCCAACGAGCAGTTCGGCATCGGCTGCGAGCTCGACGTGGTGGCGTGCGATGGGTGGGACCGCAACGCGTGGCTCGACGACACCGGTTTACCCTACGTCTTGCCGAGTCCCAATCTCCCCACGCTGGATTCGTGTGCGGTGTATCCGGGCATGGTGCTGCTCGAGGGCACCAATCTCTCCGAGGGCCGCGGGACGACCCGACCGTTCGAGATCTTTGGCGCTCCCTATCTGGATGCTCCGGCGCTGGTTTCCGCCCTGGAGGCGATGCGGTTGCCCGGGGTGCGATTCCGGGCGTGTCACTTCGAGCCCACGTTTCAGAAGCACGCCGGGGTGTTGTGTGGCGGCGCCCAGCTTCACGTCACCGACCGATCGACCTTCCGGCCGGTGCGCACCGCCGTTGCCGTCCTCCGCACGGCCAAAGGTCTCGCGCCCGGCGACTTCGCATGGCGCCAGCCCCCTTACGAGTACGAGACCGAGAAGATGCCCATCGACATCTTGTGGGGGGGGCCGGGGTTGCGGGACGGCATCGACGCTGGTGATGGGGTTGACGAGATGTTGGCCGATATGGACGAGGAGCTCGAGGCGTTCGGGGAGAGGGTGAGCGAGTACCTGCTGTACTGACGGCCAATACAAAAGGGCGGAAGGGTTGCCCCCTTCCGCCCTCTCGTTCCTCCGTTCTGCCGTCTAGTTCCCGCCGCCGGTGCCGACCTTCGGCTTGGTCACCACGAACGGTAGCTCCACCACGCTGGGGTCGATCCCCTCCTTCGACGCGGCCACCATGCGCTCGACCTCTTCCATCAACCGCGCGTTGTTGACCACGACACCGTCCTTGATGGTGTGCACGATGCCCCGCGTCCGCTCCATCTCTCCGTTCTCGTCCAGGCGGAGGGCTCCGAAGGAGTACAGGAACCGGAGGTTGTACGCCGGGTTGCCCTCCACCAGGATGAG
Organism: Gemmatimonadota bacterium; assembly: GCA_039589615.1. Lineage (GTDB taxonomy): Bacteria > Gemmatimonadota > Gemmatimonadetes > Gemmatimonadales > GWC2-71-9 > B3T1B10. The sequence continues at coordinate 21,410 of JBDHHA010000006.1, read as the reverse complement.
ATCCGCGAGGTAACCGGGACGCACCAGGCCGATCTCGGGTTGGCGGAGCGTCTCTGCGCTGTTCTGCGTCGCCGCCTTGATGACCTCCAACGGGTGCATGCCGGTCTCCCGGAGCAACTGCAGTTCGCGGATGTTCGAGAATCCCGGTGTTGCCCAGATGTAGTTGTCGTCGGTGCCGTAGGCGACACGCCCACCTCGTTTGTTGAACTCGTAGATCAAATCGCCCCACAGGTCGAACGCCGTGTACCAGTAGTACTCGTCATCCGATGTCCAGTCGTAGTGGTACGATCCGTGGAATGCGGGATTGGGCAAGTTCCAGTTGATGAGCGCCTGGTGCGTGTACTTCTCGTGCCACGGCAAGCTCGTAGCCCGCAGGATGTCGCGGTTGGCCTCGTACACCACCCGCGTCGGTAGCATCGTCACACCATAGGCCACGAGGGAATCCGCCACCTCGGAGAGCAAGAGATCCTTGTCGGTGTCGACCCACACTTTGCCGGCGTGCCGGAACCGCTCGTTCTCGTCGTTGTAGTTGTACTCCCGCGGGAAGTTTTGCACGGTTGTCGAGAGCGCCGACTCGGCGTAGCCGTAGTGGTGCTCGATCATCGTGGCTCCCAGGCGGGCAGCGTCCACAGCCTGCACCACGGCGTTGGTGGACGGCGGCAGGTGGATCGTGGTGATGCCCCCGGCGTCCCACACGCCGTTGGCCACGGCGCCGAACAGCTCGTCACTCCACGTCACGCTCCCCAGACTCACCACGTGGGCGCCCCTTTCGGCCATCTCCCGAGCGATCTGCGGAGCCATGGCGGGGTCTTCCAGCTGAGCCCGCGTGTAATCGGTTTGCGTGCCCCAGCCCCAGATCGGAAACATGCGGGGCGCGAGAATCTCGTTGTTCGCACTCCGCTCGGCTTCGTCCATCCCATTCTGCAGTCCCCGATCGGCTGCGGGCACCAACGTGGTGACACCGTGGGCCAGCTTCAGGTAGTACACGTACTCGATCTCCATCGGCTCCTGCCGGAGGTGCATGTGGAGATCGATCATCCCGGGCATGACGTACATGCCGGTGGCGTCGATGATCCGGTCTCCGGTCATGCGGCCGGACTCGCCGCGGCGCTCCGCCGTCACGGGGTCGAACGGGACCATCTGGGAGATGCGGTTGTTCTCGATGAGGATGTCGTACGGGCCTACCGGGGGTCCGCCGTGACCGGGAATGACCATCGCGCCTCGGATGACGAGGCGATCGTACGGGCCGTCGGCCAGATCTCCGAACCGACCACCCTGTGCCAAGGCAGGTTGGGCGATGGCGCACGCGAGGCCGAACACCGCTACTCGAGCAAGCATCGTACAGCTCCTTCGAAAGGTGGACTTGGAAGGGGGGATATGCTGGTTGGAAGGGGGGCTGTCAATGCCGGAAGGATTCGGGGGGACCACCGGCCGGCGATCCCCCCGAGCCTCCGGTGTGCTCAGTCTTCGACGACCGCGTCGCCCTCGACGTCTTTGTCGTCGTCGTCGGCCTTGGCCTCTTCAGCCTTGGTCTCCGCGGCGTCGTCGTTTCCTTCGGCGTCGTCGGAATCGTCTGAGGATTTCTTCTCCTCCTTCTCATCGTTCGCGATCAGGTCGACGATGAGCAGGGCCCCGACGACCAGCAGGAAGAGCTTGGACAGCGACCGTATTGGAATGCCTAACATGGGACAGGGTCCGTTGCGGGTGGTGAAGAGTATTCCCTTAGTAAGTAGTACGCTCCGCGCGAGCCGGGGTTTCACGGATTACACCGCAACTATCGGATAGTCCTGGCCTGGTGACCCCTGTACACTTCGTACCATGTCCCGGTCAAACCTACGGCTGCTCACGGCCTTCGCGGCGGTCTACCTCATCTGGGGGTCGACCTACCTCGCGATCCGATTCGCCATCGAGACGATGCCGCCGTTCCTGATGGCCGGGGTGCGGTTCGTAATCGCGGGCGGATTGCTGTTCGGCCTCATGTTGTTGCGCGGGGCGAGACTGCCGACGCGCCGGGAGTGGATCGCGGCTCTCATCATCGGCGGCCTGCTGCTCCTGGGAGGAAACGGTGCGGTGGTGTGGGCAGAGCAGCGCGTGCCGTCGGGGTTGACAGCGCTCCTGGTGGCCACGGAGCCCCTCTGGGTGGTCTTGCTGGACTGGGCCCGGCCAAGAGGGGTGCGCCCCCGGGCGGGGGAATTTGCCGGCCTGTTGCTGGGTTTTGGGGGGGTGGCGCTGCTGGTGAGCCCGTCGAAGGTGGTGGGTGGCGGACTCGAAGTGGATCCCCTGGGCGCCGCCGTGCTGGTGTGCGCCGCCCTGAGCTGGGCCGTCGGCTCCATCTATTCCCGCCACGCCCCGGCCCACGAATCCGCCTTTCTGTCGACGGGGATGAAGATGCTCATGGGTGGGGTGCTGCTGCTGGTGGCTGGAACGTTGGCCGGCGAGTGGTCGCAGCTCGACTTGTCGACGATTTCCCTCAAGTCGTGGCTCGCTTGGGGCTATCTGATCGTCTTTGGCGCACTCATCGGTTTCACGGCGTACATCTGGCTCCTCAAGCACACGACCCTCGCCCGGGCGTCCACCTACGCCTACGTCAACCCGATGGTGGCCGTGGTGCTGGGGTGGCTCCTCGCCGCGGAACCGATGAACGGACGTGTCCTCGCCGCCGCCGGTGTGATCGTGGCGAGTGTGGTGATCGTGGTGCGGAGCCATAAGTCGTCGGTGGCGAGCGAGGTGAGCTGACCCCCCCAGTCCGCGCCACACCGGCGGTGCGTGTCGGTGTGGCAATCCCAGTGTTCATTGGTGGGTCGGTGCTGTATTCTCCAGCGTTTCCCCAATGCTGGGTGGCGGGCTCGGCGAAACATGTCCCACTCACAAACCTCCAAGACTTCCCCCCACCCAACCCCTGGGAGGTTTGCTACGTGGGACACGTTCGCGCCTCACCCTGCGACATCTGTGCGGTCGAGGTGAGGTGTAGCGCACCGATCCGCCAGCGGATACTTGGGAGCTACTGCACCGAGCCCGCCAGCGGATATCGGGGAAACGCTGGGAAACGGAGCACCGAGCCCGCCACCGATCGTGGAAGACACTGGGGTGTGCTGCACCGGCGCCGCGCCGGCTTGCCGTCACCCGCAGGTGACGTTTCTTTCCTGCTCCCGGGAATCACTGAGGCACCATGCACACGACCACTACACCGACACGCACCGAGCGCGGCCCCGCGCTCATTACCGGCGCCTCCAGCGGGATCGGCGCCGCGTTCGCCCGCAAGCTCGCGGCCCGGGGCCACGATGTCATCCTCGTGGCGCGGCGCAAGGACCGTCTCGAGTCGCTGGCGGATACGTTGCGGAAGGAGTTCGGTGTCGGCGCGCGGGCCGTGTCCGCCGACCTGTCCGATCAGAGCGATCTGGAGCGGCTGGAGACATTGATCCGGGGCCGACCACTGGAGTTTCTGGTCAACAACGCCGGGTTCGGCACGGGCGGGAAGTTTGCCGATGTCGAGCTGGTGAAGAACCTGGGCATGCTCCGGGTGCACTGTGAGGCGCCGGTGCGGTTGAGCTACGCCGCCGTGCCGGGCATGGTGGCGGCCAAACGGGGCGCGATCATCAACGTCTCCTCGGTGGCCGGAATCGTCAGGGTCCCGGGGAGCACCATGTACTGCGCCACCAAAGCATTCTTGAACGCGTTTTCGGAGACCCTGTCCCTGGAACTGCGGGGGACGGGTGTGCGGGTCCAGGCGCTGTGTCCCGGCTTCACCTACACCGAGTTCCACGACACCCCGGAGTTCGCCGAGAAGTTCGACCGGCGGAGCATCCCCAAGATCCTCTGGCTGTCCGCCGACCGGGTGGTGGACATGTCCTTCCAGGCCCTGGAGCGCGACAAGGTCATCTGCGTGACTGGTTGGAAGTACAGGCTGCTGGTGGCCGTGTCCCGGACCCGATTGTACAAGCGGGGGATCAAGCGCATCGCCCGGAGGGCCGGCCGTCAGGTGTGATGCACGTAACGCTATGTCCTTCAGGAAGTTACGAGGCACTGGAACCGCGCCCGGCTCACGGGTCAACCATTTCTCTCCCCGGCCCATCTAATCGGACGTAATGACAGTCCCTCCAAACACTTAGGAGATACAGAATGAAACGTGCATTCGGCGTCCTATCGGCTGTCGTCGCGGTGGCGGTGCTGCCGTCGTCGTCCGCCTGGGCGCAGCAACGGGGTGATCCGGACCACGAGTGGTGCGAGAACGTCGGTCGCGGAGACCGCGATCAGGAGCGGTACTGCGAGGTCCGGGAGTTCACCATCTCCGCCCGAGACCTCGTCGATGTCGACGCCGGGCCGAATGGCGGTATCACGGTGGAAGGGTGGGACGGCAACGAGATCCAGGTCCTGGCGAGAGTCCAGGGGTGGTCCCGGAATGACGATCCCGCGTCGTTCATGGACATGATCGAGGTCGCCATCGACGGCGGGACGATTCGGTCTGAAGGTCCCAGGAGTCGCGAGCTCGGGCGGAACAACGGGTGGTCGGTGAGCTACGACATCATGGTTCCCCGCAACACCAGCCTGTCTCTCGAGACCGTCAACGGGGGAATCGGCATCACCGATGTGAAGGGTGACCTGGAGTTCCGCACTACCAACGGCGGTATCCGCCTCACCGGTGCGGCCGGCGACGTCCGGGGACGCACCACCAATGGTGGCATCCGCGTCGAGCTGGACGGCGATCAGTGGGATGGGTCGGGTATCGACGTCCAAACGACCAACGGCGGGATCACACTCTACGTTCCGGAAGACTTTCGTGCGGATCTGGAGATCGGCACCGTCAACGGCGGCTTCGAGATCGACTTCCCGATCACGGTGCAGGGCCGCATCAATCGGCGGCGGATCCAGACGCAGCTGAACGGTGGTGGACCCTCGGTGCGGGCCGTCACGACGAACGGCGGCGTCAAAGTCCTGCGAGGCTGACATGGGCGAGCGGTAGGCGGATACCCAGGAGGGGACCGCCTACCGCCCCTTCCGTCCCGCATCCCCGCACGCCAGAATTCCTCCATCCAGCAAATCCTCCTGGAGGAGATTCTGTCATGCAAATCCGACCTTCACGTCCATTCTGCTTCATTCCCCTCTTTGCCTTTCTGCTGACGACCTCCCTCGCGGCGCAATCCCGCGACCGGCTGCGTGACGAGGTGCAGCAGGAAGTCCTCAACATGAGCAAGCTGTCCCAAGAGATCGTGGACATGGTGTTCAGCTTCTCGGAGTTGGGGTTTCAGGAGCAGTGGACGTCCGAATACATCACCGGCCTCTTGCGGGCCGAGGGCTTCACCATCGAGATGGGCGGCGCCGGCATGCCCACCAATTACGTCGCCACCTGGGGGAGCGGCCGCCCGGTGGTGGGGTTCATGGGGGACATCGATGGACTGCCGGAGACTTCACAGAAACCCGGCGTGGCCTATCACGATCCGTTGATCCCCGGAGGGCCGGGCCACGGTGAGGGGCACAACAGCGCCCCGTCCGTGGACGTCGTGGCGGCGATCGCCACCAAGCGGGTGATGGAGCGCCACGGCATTCAGGGGACGCTCAAGGTGATTCCGGGGGTGGCCGAAGAGCTCGTGTCCAGCCGCACCTACATGGTGAACGCGGGTCTGTTCGAGGGAATGGACATCATGCTCTCGACCCACATCTCCCGTGGCATGACCACGGGGTGGGGGATCAGCGGCTCGGGGTTGGTCTCCACCATGTTCACCTTCCATGGCGTCTCCGCCCACGGCGCCGGCTCCCCCTGGAGTGGACGAAGCGCCTTGGACGCCGTGGAGTTGATGAACGTGGGATGGAATTTCCGCCGCGAGCACCTGCGGCTGCAGCAGCGGTCCCACTACATGATTCCCAACGGCGGGAGCCAGCCCAATGTGGTGCCCTCGGAGGCATCGGTGTGGTACTACTTCCGGGAGCTGGACTACCCCCGCATCAAAGAGCTCCACGAGCTGGGACAGCAGATGGCCCAGGGTGCGGCCATGATGACCGGCACCACGGTGGAGGAGCGGGTCTTGGGCTCCGCATGGCCATCGACGATGAGCAAGCCTCTGGCCGAGCAGATGCACGAGCACATTCTCCGGGTGGGGATGCCCGAGTGGTCACCGGAGGACATTCAGCTCGCCGAGGCGGCGCAACAGATGATGGACGTCGAGGTCGTGGGGCTGCCCGAGGAAGTGCGGCAAGAGCTGGAGGAATCGAGCCAGGGGATGGGTGGCGGCAGCGACGACATCGCCGAGGTGTCGTGGAATCTCCCCACCATCCGGCTGCGGTACCCCGGCAACATTCCGGGCATGGTGGGCCACCACTGGTCCAGCAGCATTGCCATGGCCACGCCCATTGCCCACAAAGGCGCCAATGCCGGCTCCCAGGTGGTTGCGTTGACGGCCATCGATGTGGTGACCGACCCCGACCTCGTGGCCGAGGCGTGGCGCTACCACCGGGAGGTGCAGACCAAAGAGTATCAGTGGGTCTCGTTGATTCCCGAAGGCGCTACGCCGCCGATCTTCCTGAACGAGGATCGGATGGCGCGGTTCCGGCCGATGCTGGAAGGGCTGAAGTACGATCCGTCGCGGTACGCGACCTACCTGGAGCAGTTGGGAATCACGTATCCCACGATCCGGAAGCCCACGAGCGACGGGAGCTGAAGTGCAGGTGGGGCGGGGTGTGTTACACGCCCCGCCTCGGGTTCACCACGTTGTTGAAGATCGAGCCGAACCGGAAGCTGAACCCGAAGTTCATCTGGTAGCGGAAGTCGGTCTCGCGTTGACGGCGCCGCAACAGAATCTCCTCTTCCGTCAGCTCCCCTCCCTGTAGGAAGATCTGGTCCTTGATCCGGGTGAAGCTGCCGCCGGCGTTGACGTCGAACCCCCGGGTTACGCGGAACCGCAGCATGCCGCCGACCCGAAGGCGGTGCAGGGCAAAGTCATCGAGGAAGTTCTGCCAGTCGACGGATGCGCTGGAGCTTCCCCACGGCTGCCGGACGGAGTACGCGACGTTGATGCGCTGATTGGCACGGGTTTCCTCCGTCACGTTGTAGATCGTCGGTTCCTCGAAGTGGAACCGGGAGACGCCGATGGAATACAGAATGGTGAGCTGCCGCCGGGTGGACTCGGAAAACGGAAATACGCTGTACTCGAGTCCGGCGGCCACGCGGGCCTGGAATTCCTGATTCGTGAACGTGGAGGCGCTCACGGATCCTTCGAGGCCCGCCGCCCAGTGTTCGATACCCAGGCTTCTGACCACGCGTCCTTCGAGGTCGTAATTGCGCCGGTCGTCGGTGATGCTGGAATCTTCGTCGATGTCGATGGTGCTCCTCCTAAAGGACCCACCGCCCTCGATTTCGATCTTCCACTCCTCGGTGATCCGGTCTGCCGACAGCTCGCCACCCACCCGGAACCCCCGCTCCTGGCTCTCGCCTGACGCTCCGCCGTTCGTGGAGATGCGGAAGACCCAGAAGTTCCAGGGGTCGTCTTCCTCTCCCACGACCCCGGAACGCAATTCGCCCTCGGGAGGCGTGTAGAGGACTCGCAGCCGCTGAGCCACGGGTGTGGCGGAGACGAAGGGAATCAGCCCGAGCGCCAGAAGTCGGGTCTGAGCCTCTCGGGTCTCGTCCTGGGTGTTGGTGCTGCTGGCCATGAACCGTAGCGTGTCTTCGCGGCCGGAAAGCTCGCCGAGACCGATGAATGTGAACGCGTACTCCGTCCCGGCGCCCGCCCCCTGCCGAGTGCCCAGAATGTGGACGTCGGCGTCCTGGCGATCCCGTACGTAGTTGACGAAGGGGATCTCCCGGCGGAAGTGGTTCAGATCGCAGCGGAATGCACAATCCAGGAAGACGCGGAGGGTGCCGTTTTGCGTGGTGGTGGTGTCCTGGGCGGACAGGGGATCTATGGTCGCGCCGAGTCCCACGCACAGCGTGGCCGCGGCCAGAAAAATCGATCTCATTGAGGCCAGATCTACAATCCGATATGAATGAAGGGTGGCGGTTGGGAATCGGCGCCCCACGACGTCTACCCGTTTGACACCACTACGCACCTACTTCGTTGTATGCTGGGAAGATAGCGGCTTTTGGCGGGGCACCAACCGGAGGCTGGGATGGAGCCCCCTGCCCATCCTACCGTGAGTGATTACTCACAACCCGCCGCAGCAACCACTGCAACGTGCTCAGGATGCCGCCGCCAGCGCACTCCTGGCCGGCAGCAGGGTTTCGAGGACGTCCACACACGCTGGATCGAAGTGGGACTCCGCTTCACGACGCAGCTCGGCGAGGGTCATCACCGTGGTGAGGGCCCGGCGGTACGGGCGGGCGGTGGTCATGGCGTCGAAGGCGTCGGCCACTGCGACGATTCGGGCGGCCAGGGGAATCGTGTCGCCCTCGAGCCCGTCCGGACCTCCCCACCCATCCATGTGCTCGTGGTGCCACCGGACCACGTCGCGGACCGTGGAGTCGGCGCCCAGCAGCGGCGCCACGATCTCCTCTCCCATCACGGTGTGCTGCATGACCTGCTGGTACTCGGCGTCCGACAGCCTGCCGGGCTTGTGCAGCAGGTGCTCGGGGACCCCGATCTTCCCGATGTCGTGCAACTCGGCGCCGATCACGAGCTGCCGAACCTCCTCTGGGGGCAGTCCCATGTCCTCGGCCATGGCCTTCGCGATGGCGGCGACGCGCATGGAGTGGCCTGCTGTGTAAGGATCCTTGGCCTGGAGCGCGTGGGCCAGAGATTTGAGGGCACCGGAAATGTCCGGGGACCGCTCCAAACGCCTACGTGTCGTGGGCCGGCCCCGCCGACTCCACCTCTGGGGGACCGGAGGCTTATCACCGGAGCCAGTGGAGCCGACCCGTATGAGGAAAACCGCCTGGTCGGAATTGGGGGTTGCCCACCGCCCCGCGCGCCGGACTTCATGCGCCGCTACCAGATGACCTTTCACCATCAACCCCCTCTCTTGATCCCTGTGGTCGTGTCCCGACCCTGCGCTGGTGAGTGGGGCAAGACCGGGACCGCGTGCCACAGGCGTCCAAAGTCGTTTTACCAGAGGGACTTACGACAAACGAAGGGTGGTTCGAAATGACCCACATGGTGGAATTTCTGGTTCGAAACGTCCCAAGAAAAGCGCGATTTCACGGGTCTTGTCCAGTACCTGTGTCCGGCGTCACGGCATTTAAGTGACAAATGGTGAGTGGTACAATCAGGCCCATCTGGCTCGGTTTGACCCATGTGGTCTGGCGGCTCCCCGGTGCTAAGTGGTAATGGCCGTTACGGTTACGGTTCTCTTATGGCGGGTACGCATCCTGCTTGGAGTAATCATTGGAACAGATCCGAATTATTCTCGTGAATTTCTCCGATTCATTCGCCCAAGCCTGGGATGGCCTCGCCAACGACCTCGGCGTCGAGTGCGAGCTGCTGGAGGGCAGGGACCCCGATGCCGCGGGACCCGATGTGGCTGCGTTCCTGCTGGCGGCAGGCGGGGCCGAGCGAGACGCCATCGAATGGCTCGACGGGCATCAACCCCCCCCGGGCGTTCCGACTTTCACCATAGGATCAGACACCAGTCGTCGGATCGCGACGCAGATCGTGGCGTCGGGGGCGACCGACTATTTCGCCCTGCCGGAGGATCTGGAGATTCTTCGCAACGCGCTGGCGGCCTCCGTGGATCGGCGGCGCGTGTTGCTGCGGCGGTTGGCCCAGCAGCGCGAAGAGGTGAAGGACCGTGCGTTCGCGGCCCTCGTCGGGGAGAGCGAGGCCCTCAAGAAGGTATTGGGTCGGGCTGCTCGGATCCTCCCGCGGTCCGATGCCACGATCCTCATCACCGGAGAGACGGGGACCGGTAAGGAACTCCTCGCGCGGGCGATTCATGACGGTGGGCCCCGTCGCGGTGCGCCGTTCATTGCCGTGAACTGCTCGGCACTGCCCGACCGGTTGATCGAATCAGAGCTCTTCGGTCACGAACGCGGCGCCTTCACCGACGCCGGATCCACGAAGCCCGGCTTGTTCGAGGTGGCTGACGGCGGCACCCTCTTCCTCGACGAGATCGGCGACCTCGCCTTGGAGCTTCAGGCGAAGTTCCTCCGCGTCTTGCAGGACAAGGAAGTCCGTCGGGTGGGGGGGACGAAATCCCGTACGGTCGACGTGCGGATCATCGCCGCCACGAACGAGGATCTCCAGCGGCGCATTCAGGAAGGCGGCTTTCGCGAGGACCTCTACTTCCGCCTCGGTGTCGTGACACTGGCCCTCCCGCCGTTGCGTGAGCGGGGCGGCGACTTGATGCTGATCAGCGAAACGCTCTTGAAGGAGTTGGCGGCGCACCACGATCTCCCCGTGCCGGAGGTCACCGCCGATGCACGGCGCGCGCTGCTGAACCACCACTGGCCCGGTAACGTCCGGGAACTTCGTAACGCCGTGGAGCGTGCGCTCTTGCTCTCCACTCCGGGGGAGCTGGATCCGAGCGAACTGCAATCCGAATCCGAGGCGGTTGCCCGACCGGGCGGACCGATTCCGTTCCCGGCATTACTCGATGATATCACCACCGCGGCGGCTCACGCGATGTTGGAGCTCGCAGGCGGGAATCGCAGTGAAGCATCGCGCCGTTTGGGAATCTCTCGCCGGCGGTTACGTCGGTTGCTGGGGGGAGAAAAGGGGGAACTCTGATGTCGCAAAGAGGAAGCCATGTGTAAGAAGAAAATGCTCGTCGCTCTGGGTCTCCTGGCGACCGCCGCTTGTACGGACATCACGGGACCGCCGGTGGATGGCCCGCATGACGAATTCGCTGCTGCTTTGGCTCGGGCGGATAGTCGTGCAGGGGCAAGCGTTGGAGATCACATCCTGGAGCACGCGCCAACGGCGCCGGCGCTCGAAACGTACGAACTCAGTTTCTGGGCCGTACGCGGACGGGCCCGCTACGTCCAGATCCGGTACAAAGGCAACAAGGCCGACGGCCACGATGGGGATCCGGCCGTTGACCGTCAGGCCGTGGGAGCTGTGGACGGGGAGGTGTTCCTGTCCCTGTACATCCCGTGGAACGCGCTCAGTAGGTATCCCGACGGCGAGCGGATCAGGTGGGGCGAACGGGTGTTGATCACGATCTCGGTCGATCCCTCGGAACTGTACGTCAGCCTCGAACCGTCAGGATTGAGGTTCAATCGCCGTGCCCGTCCGTGGTTGTATGTGTCGTACAACGGGGCCAATCCCGATTTCGACGGCGACGGCAACGTGGACCGGGTGGATCAATACATCGAGGACAACCACCTGAATCTGTGGAGTTTCGATTACCCATCCGGTGCTTCGGCTGGACCGGGTATCCGGGCTAGTGTGGCCGGGGGGGCGTCTTCCGGCAACTCCCCACCGAAGAAGAAGTCGTTCCTTGGCAAAATCGGCAAGCTCTCCGACCATGTAGTCTCCTGGTGATGCAGGTCCGGACGTGCAAGAATCGCTGAAGAAATTGAAGAAAGCATTCGAACTTTCTGAAAGCGGCCAACACTCGGCCGTCATCGACTATCTCTCCGGGTTTCCCGCGAGCGAGGTCGAAGACTCTCCCACCTTGGCGCTCCTGTTGGGATCGGCGCAGGCTCGATTGGGGCGGAGTGGCGAGGGGGAACGGTTGGTGGACGTGGCGTTGCACCGTGCCCGCGCTCGCGGCGACCACGCGGTCGAGCTTCGTGCCCTCAATGCACGGGGAGCCATCGCGCTGGTCACGGGTCAAATCGATGAGGCGGAGAAGTTCTTCACCTCGGGCCTGAACGCGGCGAAGCGGCAAAGCGACCACGACACCATCGGGCGCTGCTCCAACAACCTCGGCATCCTACAGCACAATCGGGGGCAGTACGACATGGCGTTGAGCTCCTACACGATTGCGCTGGCGGCCTTCCAGCAGGCCGGATCACAGCGAGGCGTGGCCGGAGTCGAGCATAACATCGGAATTACCTATCGGGATCTGGGCCAGCTGAAACGCGCCCTGCAGCAAGCCGGACAGGCCGTCCAGGCGGCGCGCGTCGTTGGCGACCCGGGACTGGAGGCACAGACGCTTGCCGTGCAGGCCGAGATCCGTGCACTGGCGGGGGATCCCCAACTCGCGCGGCGGGAGGTCGAGCAGGCACTCCGGGTCCATCGTGAATTGGAGGACGAACCGAGGGAGACCGGCGACCTCCGGATTCTTGCGGGCATCCTCGTTGCGTTGGGAGAAACCGACGAAGCCGAGGCGCTCTTTAGAGACGTGCTCAGTCGGGCGAAGCAAGAGGAACGCCCGAAGATGCAGGGCGACGCGGGTCGCGATCTGGCACGGCTGCTCGTCCACCTGGGTCGGGTGGACGAGGCCACCGAGGTGGCCCGGGAAGCTCGGGTGGTCTTCAACCAGTACGGTGCGGAAGCGGAGGTGAAGAAGCTGGATGACCTGATCGGTCAACTGGCGTAGCGATGTACGGCTTCTGTCCTCTGATTAGCTGTTACGTGCCGGCGGCCAACCACGCGGCAATGCCCCTGGCGCGTGCGGTGCGGGAGCCGGCGGAGAAGCGCGGCGCCGCTACTCCGGACGCAACGCCTCCACCAAATCCACGCGAGTCGCCCGCCGCGCCGGCACGAAGCACGCCACCATCCCAGCGAGCCCCAGCGTAACGACGATCGCCGCGTACACGGACAAATCGCCCGCGTTCACGTCGAACATGATCAGCTGGAGGGGACGGCTCAACGCGACCCCGAGCCCCAAACCGATCGCCATCCCGACGCCCAACTGGACGAAGCCTTTCTTGAGGACGATGCGTACGATATCCTTGCCGTAAGCGCCCAACGCCATCCGGATTCCCATCTCTTGCGTCCTGCGACTCACCGAGAACGCCATCACGCCATACAGCCCGACCGCCGCCATGAATAACGCCACGGCGCCGAAGATCCCGAACAGCGTTCCGAACAGGCCGAACGCCCATGTCTGATTCTCGATGACCTGGTCCATGGAGTACGCCCAGTAGATCGGAAGGTTCGGGTCCAGCCCGGCCACCACGTCCCGGACCTGGGGCGCCATGGCGAGTGGGTCACCGGCGGTCTTGACGGCGATGCTCAGGAATCGGAACGACCCTTGTTCGATCGGAGTGTAGATCATCTCGGTGGGGATCTGGTCGTTGCCTATGCCCCCCGTGTTGCCGCCGATGTGGAAATCGGGAACCACACCGACGATCGATAGCCACGGCAATTCTGACCCTGATCGGCCGAGGCGAATGCGTTTGCCGACTGCGGACTCGCCCTCGAAGTACAGGCGGGCGAAGCTCTGGTTCACGATGGCCACGGGAACGGCTCCGCTGCGATCCTGGAGCGAAAAGTCCCGCCCTTCCCGGATCTCCGCGCCGAAGGTGTCGAAGAAGTTGGGAGTAATGAACGATCGAGGACTCCCTGGGTAATCCTGGTCGACGACGTAAGACTCGCCTTCCACGGCAAACGGCGCTCCCCCCGATCCCATCATGGGAAGGTTGGTTGTGAGCGCTGCGGCCCGTGCGCCGGGCAGCGCCTCCAGACGCTCGAGCAGCCGGTCGAAGAACAGGCGACGGTTATCCTCGGTGGGATAGTCGGCCTCGAACAAGCCCACACGTGCGGTGAAGACGTCTTCTGCCTCGAAACCCATGTCGAGGTTCCTCAAGTTCACGACGCTCTTGACCATCATGCCCGCCGCCACGAGCAGCGCGCACGACACCGCAATCTCGCCGACCACCAGGCCCGTGCTGAAGCGGCCCATCCGAAAGCTCGACGAGCCACGTGACTCGTCTTTCAGGAGCTCGTGAATGTCTGAGCCCGACGCGCGGAACGCCGGTACGGTTCCCGAGACGACCGCGGCCACGGCGGTGATGAGGATCGCAAACGACAGCACCGGCGGATGCATGGCGATGTCGATCCAGTACGGCCGCTCCATGTCCATGAACACGGCGTTGAACGCGTCGATTCCCACGTAACCGAGAATGATGCCCGCAGTACCTCCGAGGAGCGTCAGAATCGTCGACTCGACCAGGAGCTGGCGAATCACCCGGGAGCGGCTCGCTCCCATGGCGGATCGGATGGCGATCTCCTTGGCGCGGACCGTCGACCTGGCGAGGAGTAGATTCGACACGTTAGCGCAGGCGATGAGCAACACGCCGAACACGGCGACGAGCATGACATAGAGCACCGCGGTGATCTGCGCCGGCATGTACTCCTCGGTGTATGGCTCGAGGTGCGTGCTGATGCCCTCGTTCGTCGCCGGGTATTCCGCGGCCAGCCGTTGGGCGATGCCTGCCATCTGGGTCTCGGCCTCGTCGAGGGAGACGCCCGGCTTCAGCCGGCCGTATGTCCGCACGAAAAACCCCTGGCCCCGGGGCAACTGCACCGGGTCCAGCCCCATGGGAAGCCACACGTCCTCGGCAAACGGGAAGTGAAAGTCGGGCGGCATGACGCCGATGATCGTGGTGGTGCGGGCGTTGGCGCGTACGGTCTTGCCGATAATGTCCGGATCGCCGCCATAGCGGTTCTGCCACACGCCGTAGCCGATAATGATCGTGGGCGGCGTGTGTCCAGTATCGTCTTCCTCGTTGAATGTGCGCCCCATGATGGGCTGCACCCCCACCTGTGCGAAGGTCGCCGCCGTGACGAACGCCCCGTCGTACCGCTCAGGACGCATGTCGGCGTCGGCGAGGTTTACGGTGCCCTGGCGGGACGCGGCGAGGTCCTCGAACACGGTCTGCTGCTCGCGCCAGGCCACGAAATCGTGGATCGGCGCCGACATGTCGGAGCTCACGGGTGGCCTGGTCCGGTCGATGTTGATCAGGCGGTCGGCGCCCTCGTATGGTAGGCCCTTGAGCACCGAGCCGTAGACGACGCTGAAGGTGTGTGTGGTGAGCCCCACGCCCAAAGCGATGGTCGTGATAGCGGACAGCGAGAGTACCGGTGTCTTGAACAGCATGCGAATGCCGTAGCGAATGTCGTTCCACAACGTTCCCATGATTTCTCTCCGGGGGGCCCCGTGGCGCGTCGTGGCGAGCGCGGGTCCCATGAGCCTGACGTTCCGGGCGTGTCGGACCTTCTCGATGAACGCCATGGCGATGGTTTTGCAGAGGTGCTTCCAGAACCAGATGCGGGCCCGGAACCGACCGACGCGCGGGAGGACGTGCTCCGTATACTCCTCGAGGAGGTCGCCCGCGACGGCGTCGGGATGAATCGCGTCGAGAGCGCGGCGCAGCAGGGCCGGAATGCGGGGTGCCGTCACGACTTCGCTTGCGACCCCGCGTCGGTCTCGAAGCCCCGCCACAGGGCGGCGAGCATGTCCCGGGAGCGGTTCAGGGCCGTGTGGCCGTGGGGCTCCAATTTGAAATGACGCTTTGACCGCCCCCCCCGGGTGGCTGTGGGCTCGCCGTTGTAGGAGCTCACCAACCCCTTCTCCTCGAGGCGGTGGAGGGTGGGGTAGATGGAGCCCAGTGACACCTCGCGCCCCGTCCGGGTTTCGATCTCCTGCCGGATGGTCACGCCATAGGCTCCCTCGCCCAGTCGCATGAGGGCCAGGAGCACCACCTGCTCGAACTCGCCCAAATAGTCTCGTTTGCTCATGTGCGGCGCATTTCTCTGATTATTTAAGAGAAATACGGACGCCCGGGAGGGAAGTTTCAGGTTGGAGCTACTGAATGGCGCCGGCGGTGCCCAGGTTGGAGGACAGGTACCGGTATCGACTCCACGGCCCCAGGTCGTCGAACCAGCTCAGGAAACTGGTCGCCACTCTGGCGACGGCCGCCATCTGGGGATCGGGGTCGGACTGCAGCGCCGCCAACCCCGCGGCGACCGTCTCGTCCGGCCCACCCAGCATATGGCCCAAGCCGGAGATCTGTCCCAGGACTGTGGCGCTGACGGCCTCCACCCGCCACGCCGGAAGGACGGATGGGTCGCCGGCGATGGCCAGGGCCGTGTCGGAAATGGTGCCCAGCAGACCGAAGATGTTCTGGGGGAGGGGCTCGTTCGCCACCCAATCCTGAACGCGGGCGGCCTGGTCTCCCAAGGTCGTGTTGCCCCTCACGTCGGCGTAGAACGCCAACTCGTCGGCGCCGACACCGACGATCTTCCGCCCGGTGTAGCTTCCCGGCAAGAACGGTGAGCCAAGGGCCAGGTGGTGCCCGAGGCCCAGAATCGTCCGGATATCGGCGATGGCGTCATTGTACCGCCGGTCCTCGATGGCCCGATGGACGCGCAGCGCCAGGCTCAGGGCCCCGATCTCCACACCGGAGTAGTCGGGCATCGGCAGGGCGGCGGGCATGAGGGGTCCGCTGGATTCCGTGCGAAAGACGGTCTCCCCGGACGCATAGGACTCGACCACATAGTTGGAAAAGGTCGTGAAGGCGGCCGCATCTGCGTAGGTAGACAGGCTGGTGTCGGACACGGCCTCGTCCAACGTGCGGCGATCAGCGTCGCTGAGCGAGTCTCCGCCGTGCACCCGGTCGTGGAGGTCTCCCAGGAGTTGCACCCGGGAGGCGTTCCGCTCCTCCGGCGGGCGGAGCAGGGGCCACGCGGCGTTGCTGTCCGCCGTGGCTTCCGGAATCAGGCTCGTGAGTTCGATGGGTGGGAGTCGTCCGGCAGTTCGGACGGCGGCCGACCAGCCACCGGGGATTTCGCCGGCCTCGACGATGCCCACCGCCGCGGCCATGCGGCCGCCGACGCGGCCCATGGAGAAGCCCACGTAGGCGACCATCAGGACCAGGATGCCGGCCAGGGCAATGGCCTTTGGGTTTTTGAGGATTGCAGCGTCCATCCCTCGAATCTCCGGATCGAGATGGGGTTGTCAATGCGAGGGGTGAAACCTGAGACTTGTTCCACCGTACGCTATAGCATCAAGTGGAATAGTATCCAGCCTACCAGGGAGCGCACCGTGGCGACGACCACTAACCCCAAGAGCCACTTACCTTTACAGCCTCACGTCTTTCAGATCCTCCTGTCGCTGATCCAGCGGGAGATGCACGGCTACAGCCTCATCAAGGACATAGGCGCCCGTACCGAGGGCGAGATGGTGTTGGGAACCAGCACACTATATGCGGCGATCAAGCGGATGGTGAAGGCGGGTCTGCTGGAGGAGATTCAGCGGCCGGCCGACAGCGATTCCGAGGATGGCCGGCGCCGCTACTACCGGGCCACCCCGTTCGGACGGGAGGTCGCCCGGGAGGAGGCCCTTCGCATCCGGCGCCTCGACGAGATGCTGGCCGGCACGAGCCTGCTGGGGGACGCTGCATCCGAAAACACGGGGGTGTGACCGTGGATCGCCAACCCCCGTTTGCCATTCGTCTCCACGCCCGCCTCGTGCGCCTGCTCATTCCCTCGTTGGGGCCCGAGTTCGCCGACCAGGTGACCGCCGCGTTCCGCGACCTGTACGTCGATCCTGCCAACGCGGGGATCCGGAAGCGTGTGCGCCTATGGAGTCGCGAGCTGCGTTCTCTCTGTACCACGTCGTTCGGTGAATACCGAGAGCGCCGCGACGCGCGGCGCGGGAATTCCTCACGTCCGAGCGTTCGACCAGTAACGCGCCACCCCGGTCGTGGCTTCAGAACTTTGTGCGACAACGTCAGCCAGGATCTCCGCTACGCCGCCCGCAGCCTGGCCCGGACACCGGGCTTTGCGCTCGTGGTTGTGCTGTCGCTGACATTGGGCATGAGCGTCTCGACGGCCTTGTTCAGCCTCGTAAACACCATGTTGTTCCGACTGCCGCCCCATGTGGAGTCGCCGCATGAGCTGGTGAGGATCAACGTAGGTGGGACGTGGGGGCCCACGTCCTATCCCGACTTCGTGGACTTTCGCGACCAGATCGAAGCCCTCGAGGATGCCGCGGCCTTCGGCACGGGCCGAGTGGTGGTCACGGTTCCGGAGCGGCCGCCCCGGAGCGTGACAGCCGACGCGGTGTCGGAGAACTACTTCGACGTGCTCGGCGTGTCGACGGTGCACGGCCGGAGCTTTGTCGCCGACGACGGGCGCACCGCCGACGTGGTGGTCATCGGATACGGGTTCTGGCAGCGGGAGTTCGGCGGCGACCCCGAAGTTCTTGGTCGGAGGATCGGCGTCGACGGCCGGGAGCACACCATTGTGGGGGTTGCCGAGCCGGGGCTGATCGGGCTCGTCGATCCCGTGGTGCCGGATCTGTGGTACCCCGTCGAGCTGCGATTCCGGGAAATGCGCAACCGGCGAAGCTTAGGGGTCATCGGCCGGCTGAAGGACGGGATGGGCAAGACCCAGGTGCAATCCCAGGCGGATCTCATCGCGCAGCGGTTGCAGAGCGAATACCCGGCCGATTGGGTGAGCCTCAACGGCGAACCCATCCCCGTGGTAGTTCGGACGCTGAAGGAAGGGCGGATGGCCGGCGGAGGCGGTGGAGACGAACCCCCGGCCGTGGCGATCCTCGCCATCCTCGTCACCATCATGGCCTTGATCCTCGGAATTGCCTGCTCCAACGTGGCGAATTTGATGTTGACGCGTGCGCAGCGGCGTCGGACGGAGATTGCCGTACGAGTGGCTCTCGGTGCCGGTCGGGGTCGTCTCGTGAGTCAGCTCCTCACCGAGAGTCTGATCCTCGCGGGGGCCGCGGGGGCGTCGGCGTTCTTGGTCATCCATTGGGTCACGGCACTTCTGGCGTCGGGACAGCTGGCGATGGGATTGCCGGCCACCGTGGATTTCACGGTGGATTGGCGCGTTGCGGTCTTCACGGCAGTCGTCGCCCTGGGGACTGGTATCGTGTTCGGGCTCGTGCCGGCGCTCCAGGCCTCCCGGCCCGATCTCGTACCCGCTCTCAAGGGGTTGGGTGGCGCGGTGCGTGGCAGATTCTTCGGTGTCCGCCACCTGTTGGTCATGATACAGGTCGCGGGTTCGCTGATTCTGTTGGTGGGAGCGACGCTGTTCCTCCGGAGTCTGGCGGAAGCAGGACGGGCCGACTTGGGATTCGACCCCGAGAACGTCGCGGTGATCTCCGTGGACCTCGCGCAACGGCAGTACACCCCCGAGGCCGGTGAGCAGTTCTACTCGGATGTGATTCCGCGGCTGTCGTCTCTCCCGGGGGTCGAGAGCGTCGCCATCGCGATGACCGTTCTCTTGGGCCCGGGTCGCACGCTGTGGGGATTGCGCTCCATCGAGGGATACGAGCCTGCACCGGGCGAAACGATCGTGGTCGACGGCAATGTCGTGACCCCGGGGTACTTCGACCTGGTGCGCATGCCCCTCGTCATGGGACGGGATTTCACTGACAGAGATCGCGACGGAGCCCCCGAAGTCATCATCGTCAACGAGACCTTCGTTGATCGATACTTCGGTGGAGAGAACCCGCTGGGCAGGGGTGTGGGCTCCCGTGAGGTGGTCGGGGTCGTGCGCGACGCCACATACGAACGACCGGGCGAGCCCGCCACGCCGCATCTCTGGCTCTCGTACGCGCAACACCCTGAACTTGCCATGCGGGTCCACATCCGCACGGCGGCCAACGTCCTGACCGTGCTGCCGGCGTTGGTGCGGGAAGTGCAGGGTATGGATCCGGCGCTGCCGATCCTGGAGCCGAGTACCATGAAAGCCCTCACCGCCGAGGCAACGCTGCCGCAGCGGATCATGTCGATGGTGCTCGGCGTGACCGGTGTGCTCGCCCTGGGGATGGCGATGATGGGAATCTACGGCGTGATGGCCTTCGCCGTGAGCCAGCGGACCCGGGAGGTCGGCCTCCGAGTAGCACTCGGTGCCCATCCCGGGAAAGTGGTGCGGATGATCGTGAAGGAAGGGTTGCTGCTGTCGGGAACAGGATTACTCGTGGGTCTCGGTGTTGCCGCGCTCCTGACCCGCGCGCTCAGCGTGTTCCTCTACGGAGTGAGTCCGTTGGATCCCACCGCATTGCTCGGCGGACTCGGGATGCTGCTGGCCGCCTCCGTCGCCGCGACCCTGGTGCCGGCCCTAAGGGCCGCCCAAGTAGATCCCATGGAGTCGCTGCGGGCGGAGTAGCAGTGGCGTAGAGGCAGGTAAGGGCGACTGCAGCGAGCCGTTTGTCACCGTAGCGCGCGTTGGGTCGCAAGGTAGGCTTGATCCTACTGCGTGGCCCTTAGGCGAACCGCAGCGCGCGGAGGGGACAAATGGCTCGTTGCAGTTGCCCCGCCTGCACTACCTACTCTGACCTGTACTGCAGCGCCAACCCCAGAATTTTATTGATCAACTTGTCGTACCCCACCCCCACGGCCTTGGCCGACTCGGCAAAGTCCTCGTCCCGCGCCAGGTCCGGATTGGGGTTGGGCTCCAACAAGAAGACCCGCCCGTCCTCGGTGAGCCGGAAATCCATTCTGGCGTACCCGTTCATGCCGAGGATGCGGTACACCCGCTTGGCCAGCTTGGTGACGCGGTCGGCGACGCCTTCCGGCAGGTCCTTCGCCGCTCCGGTCTTGATGCCTCGCTTCTTCTGATACTCCAGATCCCATTTCACGCGCTCTGTGGCGATACGCGGCGCGCTGTCGGGGAGCTTTTCAAAACGCATCTCCCACACGGGGTACGTTTGCAGGCGGTCGTTGCCGAGCACGCCGACGTAGAGCTCACGTCCCTCGATGTATTCCTCGGCCACCGCGTCGGTCCCGATCTGCGTGTGAATGAACTCGATCCGCTCCGCCAGCTTCTCGTCGTTCGTCACGTACGAGGCCTGTGCGATTCCGGCGGAGCCGTGTTCCGTGGTCGATTTGACTATCAACGGAAACCCGAGACGGCGGGGCCGCCGCGCCGCTCTCCGGCGGGGAAACACCGCAAAATCGGGCGACAGGATGCGGTGGTATCGCAGCAATTTCTTGGCGAGCACCTTGTTGTCGGCCAGTTGCAGTCCCGTGGCGTTGCACCCGGTGTACGGCTGCCGCTGGAGCTGGAGGTAGCCCAGCACATACGGTACGTAGATGCCCTCCCCGCGGAATTCCTCCAGGAGGTTGACGGTGACGTCGGGTTTCCACTCGAACAATGTCGTTCTGATCGCCGCCACCTCGTCGATGCCCCCGAGGAGTCGGGTCTCATGTTTGAGGCGTTTGAGGGCGCTGACGACGTGGTATTCGGTCTTCCAGGGTGCCTTGTCCTTTTCGGACAGGCCCTTCACGCTTGTGGGAAGCTCGATGCTCTGGTGCGTCAGGACGAGGACGCGGAGGTTCACACCGGTACCACGTGTTCGTCGCGATGAAACTCTGCCTGCATCCGGTCGACGAGGTCAACCAATTCGGGCCGAATCTCTCGTGCCGTCCGGGCCACCCGAAGGTCGAGCTCACGGCTTCGTTTGGTGAGTTCCTTCAAGACGAGGTTGGTGACGTAGACCTTCTCGAAGTCGAATCCGGCAACCTGCCGTCGCACCGAGGCGGCTTCTCGTGCCAAGAACGCCGTGGCCGGCTGGCCACCCGGGCGTGAGAAGAGCCGCTGCAGCCGGTGGTCGTAATAGTGCCG